>JAKAYS010000086.1 GCA_021826695.1 Acidobacteriota bacterium
TGGGAGAGCGAATCTATCAAGGCTCCGGGCATCGTTTCAACATCAATTCCCCTAAACAGCTTGGCGATGTTCTATTCAACAAAATGGCGCTTCCGAAGCCGATGAAATATGGCCGCGGCTCGCCGCAGCGAGTGGTTTCAACCGCGCAGGATGTATTGGAAGAACTCGCCGAACACCATGAAGTTCCTCGGCTGGTGCTGGAGTATCGCCAGTTGGCCAAACTGAAATCCAACTACTCGGACAGCCTGCCTTTGCTGGCCGACACGCAGCATCGCGTCCACACAACCTACAACGCGGTGGGTACAGCGACCGGGCGATTGTCATCGACGAACCCCAATCTGCAAAATATCCCCATTCGTACGGAGCTGGGACGAGAAATTCGCGCGGCGTTTTTGGCCGCAGAGGGCAATGTGCTTCTTTCCGCAGACTATTCGCAGATCGAACTGCGCCTGATGGCCCACTTCTCGGAGGATCCGTTGTTGTTGAAGGCATACCGCGAAAATGTCGATATCCATGCGCTGACCGCATCGGAAGTCTTCGGCGTTCCCATCGAGACGATGGACAAGGAAACGCGCAATCGCGCCAAGGCGGTAAATTTCGGCATCGTGTATGGCATCTCTCCGTTTGGCCTGGCGCAGCAGTTAGGCATCGACCAGGGAGAAGCGCGCCTTTACATCGATCGATATTTTGAGCGCTATCAAGGTGTGCGTAGCTTTATCGATCGCACACTGGAAGAAGTGCGCCAGACGCAAACCGTGCGCACGCTCTTCGGGCGCGTGCGGCCCATCCCGGACATCGTCAGCCGCAACGCCAACATGCGCGGATTTTCCGAACGCACCGCCGTCAATACGCCGTTGCAGGGAACGGCAGCCGACCTCATCAAGCTGGCCATGATTCGCATTGCACGCGAACTGAGCGAGCAAAAATTACGCGCGCAAATGGTGTTACAGGTCCACGATGAACTTGTTTTCGATGTCCCGGAAGAAGAAGTGGGTGAAGTGCGCCGCCACGTTCAGGAGGCCATGGAGCATGTCATCGAACTGAAGGTGCCGATTGTCGCCGATGTTTCTATTGGCCGCAACTGGCGCGATATGGAATAGTCCGCGCGGAAGTCGATCAGGCGCCAAGCTCCACGCGAATTGCATCCGCGATGCGGTCTGCATGGTGTCGCATCATCCGCTCGGATTCCGCCTCGATCATGACGCGCGCCAGCGCTTCTGTGCCGGAGTAGCGAATCACGACGCGGCCATTGCCGTGCAGTGCAACTTCAGCCTCGCGTATGGCGGCAGCCACGGCGGGAATGTTTTCCAGCGGCTTTTTTTCGCGCACGCGGACGTTCACAATCACCTGCGGAAATACCTTTAGATCGCTCTTGAGCGCGGACAGCGATTTTCCCGAGCGGTGCAGAATGTCGAGCACCAGCAGGGCCGTCAGCAGGCCATCTCCAGTGGTGCAGCGGTCCAGAAAAAGAATGTGGCCGGACTGTTCGCCGCCCAAAACTGCGCCTTGCTTATGCATCTCTTCCAGCACATATTTGTCACCAACTGGCGCGCGCAGCATTTGAATTGCGTTCGCGCGCAGCGCCGTCTCCAACCCCATGTTGGACATGGTCGTGGCAACCACCATGTTTTTGGCGAGTAGCCCTCGCGCCTGCAAATCACGGGCCGCAATCAGCAGCACGGCATCGCCATTTACCACCGTGCCGTGTTCGTCGGCAAACATCGCGCGGTCCGCGTCTCCGTCGAAGGTCATCCCTATGTCCGCATTATGTGCGAGCACTTCTTTGGCAACAACTTCAGGATGCAGCGCGCCGCATTGCTCGTTGATGTTGCGGCCATTCGGCGTGGTGTGCGTCAGGATGAAGTTCCCTCCGAAGTGGGCCAGCAGATGCGGCGCAATGGCGCTGGCCGCTCCGTTGGCGCAATCGACGACAATGGTCCTTCCATCCAGCCGAAGCTCTGGGACCTGGCTGCGAAGAAATTCGATATACGCCGCTGGCATAGAGTTGTCCGTCGCGGGCATCTGCGCTGCGGACAGGTCCGGTTCCTGGATCTGCGATAGCCGGTCGAAGATCTCCTGCTCTATCGCCAGCTCGACCGCGTCGGCAAGCTTGTAACCGTCTGCGCCGAAGATTTTGATGCCATTGTCTTGCCATGGATTGTGCGAAGCAGAAATCACAATGCCCGCGGCAAATCCGCAGGTATGCGTCAGATGGGCCACGCCCGGCGTGGGAATGATGCCCGCGCTGGTCGTGGCCACGCCTCCCTCGCGCAGTCCGTAGGTCAGCGCAGCCGCGATCCACGTCCCGGATTCCCGCGTGTCCATGCCGAGCAGCACATGCGCTTCCGGGGTCTGTTTTCGCAGAGAATGCGCCAGCGCCAGCCCAATTCCATACACCGTTTTCTTGTCGAGAGGAAACTGACCTGCGACGCCGCGGATTCCATCTGTACCGAAAAGTTTTCTCATGGTTTTGCGGGGATTCTCTTTTCTGTTTCCGTTACACGTGCCTTGGCGCGCCCGTGGGCGAAGCGCAATTGCAGCGGATCGTTCGCGTGGAGTTGTTCCGCTTCTTTTACCAGGTTGCCAGACGCGTCGTACACCAGCGTGTAGCCACGCTCCAGAACGGCGAGCGGAGACAGCGCCAGCAGTCGGTCGGTAGCGCGACTCCAGCGCGTCCGCCGCCGCTCCATCGGAACATTGGCGGCCTGCAACAAGGCCGTCTCCAGCGCCCGCAAACGCTGCTGATGGAGCGCCATTTGACGGTGAATGTCCTGCTGCATCAAGCGTGCCTGTACCAGATTGATTTGATGTCCGACAGAAGTGCGCAGTTTCACCAAGGCTGACTCCAGGCGAAAGCGCAACTCATCCACGCGCTGCTGGCGACGGGCCAACCCATGCTGCACGCGGACAAACACGGCTGCTGCGTCCAGATGGTCCAGACGTTCCCGCGCTTGCATCCTCTGGTAACGCGCGGCCCGTTCCAGGCGCGAGGCCAGCGCTTCCAGGTGTTCTTCGACGCGATACTGCGCTTCAGTCACCAGTTCCGCGGCGGCGGAAGGCGTCGGAGCGCGCAGGTCCGCGACAAAGTCCGCGATGGTGAAGTCCGTCTCGTGACCCACGGCAGACACCACCGGAATCGCTGAACCTGCAATCGCGCGCGCCACTACTTCACTGTTGAATGCAGCCAGGTCTTCCAGCGAGCCGCCGCCGCGCGCGACGACAAGAACGTCCGCACAAGGGTTCTGCTGGAACCATGCCAACGCTCCTGCGATCTCCGAAGCCGCTGCTTCGCCTTGCACTGTGACCGGATATAGCAAGACCTGGAGCTTCGCATGACGGCGCGCAAGGACATTCAGAATGTCGTGGATGACCGCGCCTTGCGGGGATGTAATCACTGCGATGGTGCGCGGATAGACGGGTAAGGGCCGCTTCTGGTCCGCATCAAACAGACCCTCGGCTTTGAGCCTTGCATAGAGTTGCTCGAAGGCAACCTGCAGCGATCCCTGACCGCGTGGCTCCATGCTTTCCGCCACCAACTGTAGTTGTCCACGATCTTCATAGACCGAGATGCTGCCGCGCACCTGTACTTCCAGCCCATCTTTCGGCGTGAATTTCAACAGTCGCGCTTTGCCTCGAAACAGGACGACGGGAAGCTGGCTCTGGTCGTCTTTCAGCGTGAAGTAGATGTGCCCGGACGCAGCCTGGCGGAGATTGGAAATTTCGCCTTCGACGCGCACGTCGCGATATTCCTTCTCCACATGGGTGCGGATTTCCGTAACCAGTTCGCGCACTTTCCAGGGGGGACGCACGAGTGTTCGAGAAGATGAGGCAGATGTTTCCGCAGGGAAGAAAAAATCCATCTGCGGGCCGGATGCCGCCGGACTGGGAGAAGATGACGGGTTCAACGATCGATCCATAAATGGATTCAAGATGGGTCCGCTGGCAAGTCTTCATCAGCTTCTGAAGCACAGCTTCCCCAAGCGATGAGTCTAGCATCGTACAGATCAATTTAGTGGCGCAGGCGGCTGAGGATGTAGAGCAGGAGAGTCAGAAGAACGCTCAGCAGCAGGGAACTGCCCAGCGGAAAATAAACGGCGGAATTCTTTCCACGCCAGGCAAAGTCGCCTGGCAAGCGGCCCAGCGGCAGACCGAACTTTTCCGCCAGCAACACACAAGCTCCTGCAATCACAAGTAAAATACCAGCCGAGATCAGTAGACGCCCTAGTCCATGCATGGACTTCAGTGTAGAGCTTGCTGGTGGTCGTTGTTCCTGGAACGGAGCAACGCTTTGGCTTCCTCGACCAATTGACGTGGCCCAACGGGCTTGGCCAGAACACCGCTCCGTCCAGGATGGTCCTGTGCCCATTGCTGAGCGGATACCAGGTTTGCATAGTGGCCGGTCAGGAGCAGGACGCGGCACTCCGGACACTTACGGATGACATTCGAGGCGGTATCCAGGCCGTTCATGCCGGGCATGGAGATGTCGCATAGCAGGAGTTCCGGGCAAAAATCTTGGATTCGAGAGATAGCTTCGGCCCCGGTATAGGCAACCTGGCAATCAAAACCGCTTTTCTGGAAAATGATTCCAAGAGTGTCCGCGACGATGTGCTCATCATCGACAACCAGAACCTTATGTCCCATAGTTCTCTCCGCACCAGGGCCACTTTTTGTAAGCCCGTTCGTGGGCCGCGCCAAGCAATAGTGGATGGTGATTGCGATTGGATCCAGCAAATGTGAATATTGCGCAGTCGAGATCGCGATAATGATTCTGCAACGGACATGCTGAATTCGCGCGTGCGGACTGTACCGATCGGTTGTGATCTAAAACGTGGGAAACGGTAGCATGGTTCTCGCGCTCCTTCTGCGGGACCTAATATATTGCAAGGATTTTGCAGCAGTCACGCCGCATCCATGATCCAATGCGGGAGAGAATATTTTATGAACCTACTCAGTCTGATTGCCGGGAGTTGCGCGGCATGTATGAACCGCAGGCCCTGCAACTCAGTCGCGTGTTGATGCAGCCGTTGCCGCCGTTTTATCCAGAGTCCGGCAAGCGCAGTAGTTGGAGCACTGTGGCGCGCCTCCGGTCCCAGACGGAAGCCTCTTTTTTGCCACCGGCGAAACGCGCAAATGCAATTGCTCCTGCTGTCTCTACAGAGGAAGAGCATTCCTTTTAGAGTTGTTCTGTGAGGAGAAGACCAGCCACGCCAGCACAGCAAGTTCGAGCAGTAGAAAAACGAGCAGCCACCATAGCAAAACAGGCCCCGTAAACAGGTAGTGCGACCTTTGCAGGTTTGCTGGTTGTGTCAGGCTGGCTGCGTAGTTGCTCAAGGCACTCTGTGCGCGGTTCACTGCAGGCAGCAGAGGAATGCGGACTGGTGTGGAAGATTGGGTCGACTGATTGAACGGCGTCGAAGATCCTGAAGCCTGATCCAGCGCGATCCGCAAAGCTTCCAGGCTGGCTTGCACTTCCAGCAGTAACCCAAGTCGCTGCCGATCATGAACCGCCCAGCGCTGAAGCCCTTCAGAGTCCGCCTGAATCTGCATGCGTTGCACGCGATAGTCCGCCTGATAGCGGCCAGATTGCTCTGCTCCCTCCATGCCAAGCGCGTCCATCGCGGCGCGCGCGGTAGCGGCTTCCAGCCGCTGGCAGTGCTGGTAGGCGGGGTTAAAGGCGACATCGTGATGCGCGGCGCTGGATACCCCGCGAAGCGCCTGATGCAGCATCAGCCAGCCAGTGGCCGCGATGGCAAAAAAAAGCAGAATGGCGAACGTGCGGCGCGCGTTCGAGAGACTGTTCATCGTGTTCCTCATGCTTGGTAGCATCGCAGAATGGCGACTGCCTTCACAATAACGTGTCAGGGGAGAAATAGAAAACTGCCGGGCAATATCCTCCCGGCAGTTCGATATCTGCTTCCTGTCCACCTGAGGCGCGGGCTTACGCCGTAACTGGTTCCAGAAGGCGCGCCCAGTGCCGTTCTTTGCGTTCCGCATGGGCGCGTTTGTGATACGCGTAACCCGCGATCAGCGGCAGCGCCAGCGTCGCTTCACTATAGACCATCTGCTCATAGGCGGTGTCTACCTTGCCCCAGGAACTGGCTTCCTTTAGCGTGCTGGAAGAAAGCGCGCCGTCGCGCACATCGGCCACGGTGATCTGGATGGCGTATTTGTGCATGGGCGCTTCGGTGCCCAGTACGTCCGCTGCAACCACGATGTCCTGCGCGAAATTCTTTGGCACGCCGCCGCCAATCATCAGCAGGCCAGTGTTTGGGTTGGCGATCTTCAACTGCGTCAGTTCGTAAAAATCCTTGACAGAATCGATGGAAACCTTCGGCTTGTCCTGACGCGCATGCTGGTGCGCAACCAGTCCGAACCCCGCCGAGCAATCGCTGAATGCCGGACAGAAAATCGGCACATCTTTTTCGTATGCCGCGAGAACGATGGAGTCCGTACCGCCTTTGGCCGGAGTCTTGCCATGCTGCTCCAGGTAGGCTCCCATGGCGCGGATGAACTCGCGGGAGCTGTGCGGACGCGTGGGCAGGGAGTCCGCGATTTTCTGTGTCGTCTCATCGCAGATGCGCAATTCTTCTTCATCGATGAAGGTGTCGTAGATGCGGTCGATCATCAGTTCGCGCAGCACGCCGTCCTGCATGCCGGACTTGAACTCGTCGCCGGCGATATAGTGGCGAAAGCCGAGGGCTTCAAAGAAGTCCTGATCGACAATGTTTGCTCCGGTCGAAACGATGGCGTCCACCATGTTGTTGCGGACCAGGTCGACAAAAATCTGTTTCAGTCCCGCGCTGATCAGCGAACCCGCCAGGCACAGAATCACGCCGCAGTCCTGGTCGCGCAACATGCGCTCGTAGATCTCAGCGGCCCGCGCCAGATCCCGCGAGGAATAGGCCATGTGATGCATGGCGTCCACCAGGGCGCGCACGTCGTGCTGCTTGATGTCGATGTGTTGAATGGAATGGCTGAGTAGTTCTTTCTTCTGCGGCATAAGGCTCAGGATAACAAATTCGATGGCAACGTTGACGCGGCTGTCCTGTGAAATTCTGGAGAACGACCGCGAGGGACACTCAGGCGAATTTGTCCTCTTTTCAACTGCTGGCCCGTATAATCTGCAATCGCATGGAAAAAGTTCAGAGTGTTTCATCGAAATCCGTCCGTTCCAGCCTGGTTATCACGGTGTTCGTGACCCTTCTCGCCACACAGTTCAGTTTCGGCTGGGGCAAAGATGGACACAAGATGATCAATCGCGTCGCGGTCGAAACCCTACCCACCAACATCCCTGCGTTCATGCGCACGCCGCAGGCGCTCGATGAGATCGAGTACCTTGGCCCCGAGCCGGATCGCTGGCGTTCGCCCGCCGAGCCGGAGTTGAGCGCGGCGCAGGCCCCCGAACATTTTCTCGATCTGGAACTGGCGGACATGGCGACCCCCAACGGTCTGCCAGCACGGCGGTTCGACTTTATCCGCGACCTGTATGCGGCGCAGATTTTGCACCCGGAGATGGCGGCGAAGCTGACTCCGCAGACCGTGGGCCTGTTGCCATGGCAGGCAAATGAGGTCTTCGAGCGGCTGAAGGCCGACATGCGCGAGTACCGAGCACGGCTGGCGGCACATACAGACACCTATGGCGTGGAACAGGCGGTCCTGTACGATGCCGGATGGCTGGGCCACTACGTGGCAGATGGGTCGCAACCGCTGCATACAACCATCAATTACAACGGCTGGGTCGAGGCGGAAAATCCAGAGGGTTTCACGCGCGAACATAAAATCCATAGCCAGTTTGAATCGGAATTCGTACACAACAATATCAAGGCGCAGGACATTCAACCGCTGGTTCCGTCAATTCCTCGCGTGCTGGATTCGCCCTTCGACGACTTTGTCGCCTATTTGCGCGCGACCAACCAGCAGGTCCCGGAGACGTATCGTCTAGAGAAGCATGGCGGATTCAATGGCCATGGCACAGCACAGTCCCGCAGCTTTACCATTGAGCGGTTGGTCGCGGGCGCCGCCATGTTGCGCGACATGATCTACACCGCGTGGGTACAGAGCGCGCAGCCCGTGCCAGACTGGCACGATCGCGCACCGAAGAATGCAACATCCAGCGGCAAGCCTGCCTAGCCCAGTCATTCCTGGGCGCGATTCCATTGTTCAGAAATGTAGTTGTCGGTCATGCCTGCGATGTAATCCGCAATCACTCGTGGCGCGCCTTCCGCGGCGATTTGCGTTTCGTGGCTGGTCGGCAACTGCTCAGGGTGGTGCATCCAATATTGGAAAAGGCCTTCGATCATTGTGTCCGCCAGGACGTGCTCGTTTTCCAGGTCCTCGGCGTGATACAGGTGCGCGTAGAGATATTGTTTGGCTTCATGGCGGCGCGCCTCCATGTTGGGAGAAAATACCGCCAGCCTCTCTTTGGCTTGGCGCACGTCTGCCAGCGAGTGGATATTGCCAGCGCTTACCCGCCGATGCGTAGCAACGATCAGATCGTTCACCAGCGCGTTGAGCATCCGCTTCAGTGCTTCATGGAACAGCAATTTTGGCGCTGCGTCCGGATGGGACCGCTGTAGCCGCCGATAAAACTCGGTAAATAACGGGACGTTCTGGCAGAGGTCATCGAGCGAAAGAATTTCCGCCTCGATGCCGTCGTCGATGTCCGCGGTCAAATAAGCGATCTCGTCGGCCAGATCGATGATCTGCGCTTCAATGGGAGGACGCTGGTCGAGAAGATACTCCGCCAGCTCAGGATGCTGCGCGGCGAAATAGTCGCGCGAGTGCTTGATAATGCCTTCGCGAACGGCGAGCGTCAGGTTTAGTCCACGAAAATCCACATAGCGCTGTTCAAAGTGCGTGACGATGCGCAGAGCGTGCAAGTTGTGGTCGAAGCGCAAGCCGTGGCGCTGCAACTGGCGGTCCAGCGCCTGCTCCCCGGCATGGCCAAAGGGAGGATGTCCAATGTCATGCACCAGCGCCAGCGTTTCCGCCAGATCTTCATTCAGGTCCAGCGCGTTCGCGACCGTGCGCGCAATCTGAGCGACCTCAATGGTATGTGTCAGGCGGCTGCGAAAGTGGTCGGAATAGCGATGCGTGAAGACCTGAGTTTTTCCCGCCAGACGCCGAAACGCTCGCGCATGGATGACGCGGTCACGGTCGCGCTGGAACGCGGAGCGATACGGGTGGGGCGGTTCTGCATGCTCCCGTGCAATCAGCGGGTCTGCTGCATTGCCAACTACGGAACAGAAACTAAGCGAAGTGGCCTGCATGATGGGCTACGGACTTTGGACATAAGCAAAACATTATTGTTGATGGGCCGTGGTTGCGTGAGCATCTTCTTTCGCCAGTTTCACTTTGGCTTTGTCCAGCCGCTTGCGGACCTTGCTTACGTCGGATGGCTCAGCATCTGCCGCGGGAGAATTTGCATAATTCTGCAGTGAGCTTTCCCACTGCGCGACTGCTTCATGCAGATGCCCCGTAGTCGCATAGACTTCGCCGAGATGGTCATGGACTGTGGGATCGGTCGGGATCAAAGTAACTGCTTTTTGCAGTACCTGCTCCGCAATCGCGTACTGGCCCATCTTGTAGCGGACCCAACCCAGCGAATCCAGGTAGGCCCCGTTTTCTGGATCGAGCTTGACAGCGTGTTGCACCATCTGGAGCGCCTCGTCGAGCTTCATGTTGTGGTCGGCCAGCATGTATCCCAGGTAGTTCAAGGTCAGCGCGTTGTCTGGATCGACGGAAAGCGCCTGCCGGAACTCCTGCTCGGCGGCATCAATGTGCTTTTGGCGTTCCTGTAGCGCCCCGCGCAGGAAGTAGATCAGGGCCATGTCCTGCTTGGTGTTGCCCAGTTTTGCCGCCTGGTCAATGGCGGAGGAGGCGTCTTTCCACCTGTGCAGGCGGGTGTATATCTGCGCCAGAGTCAGCCAGACTACTCTGTCCTGTTTAGTGCCGTTCAGTTGAGATTTGGCGAGAGCGACGCCCTCTTTTGCCCTGCCAGTATCGGCCATCTGGCTGGCGAGTGTAAGTTGCAGGTTGACGTCTTTCGGGAGCGCCAGAACTGCTTGTTCAGCGGCTGCCGTAGCCTGCGGCATCATCTTGGCATCGCGATAGGCATCGACCTCGCCCTGATAACCGCGCTCGGCGTCTACTCCCCCCAGCCAGAACATTTCTTTGTAAACGTCGATGGCCTGTTGCGTTTTATTCTGTTCGCGATATACGGTGGCCAGGCGATCCAGAAAAATAGCGCGATTGTTTTTCTCGTCCGCCGTGTACTTCTCGTTGGCATGCCTGGTCATGTCCACAAGCTGTTGCAGCAGGGCTGCCGCCTGATTGAGATGACCCTGGGCTTCGTCAATCATCGCCTCGTTGTAATGCACCTCGACGGAATCGGGATCGAGGGCCTTCGCTTTCTGGAGTGCCGCCTGGGCCTTGTTGAAATGCCCTCGGGTACGCTCCAGTTCCGCGATCCGGAGGAATGAGCGAACATCTTCGGGGTCCTGCATGGAGATGCCCTGGAAAATTTTGAGCGCCGCATCCGCCTGGTTCTGGCTTAACAAATCTTCTGCCAGTCCGCGTTGCGCGTCCAGGTTGTCAGGCTGTGCATCCAGCACACTTTGATAGGCAAGAATTGCCTGTTTGGGATGTTTTGTCTGGTCGTAGGACGCTCCCAGAGCAAGATTAATTTTTGGTGTGCGTTCGTCGGCAGGGACGCTTTGGAGCACGCTGACTGCCTGCGAAAGGTTGCCCTGTTCGCTGTAGAGCCGCGCCAGATTCAGCACAACATCTTCCGAATCGGGGTTGATGCGACGCGCTTCTTCAAACTGACTTTTTGCGTCTGCGGAATCGTGCTTCAGCGTGTAAAGCTGACCCAGCAGCAGATGGTCGTCGACCGTGTTCGGTTCCAGTTGCACGATCTTTTGAAATTCCTGAATGGCCAGATCCAGCATGGGGCCCGGTTGCTGGCCTGCGTTTGGATCGCCCAGAGATCGCAGGTAGACGCGGCCCAGCAGCTTATGCGCCTGCAGGTCGTCAGGATGGTCCTTCAATATGCGCTGCGCTGTTTCGATCGCTTCGCGGATACGGCCTAATTTGAAATATGTTTCCGCGATGCTGTTTTGCAGAAAGACAGAAGTCGGGTCTTTCGTGATGGCCAGCTTGTACTGCTCGATGGCTTGCGTCGCAAGATCGGGACGACCGTATTGCTCCGCGGAAAGCTCATACAAATGGCCCAATGCGAAGTGGTAATACGATTGAGATCGCAAACCGGTAGCGCCGGCAGGGTTCGCGGCTTGATTCTCCTTTGTAGAGGCCGCCTCCGCAACGCTGGTCTGACTTGCCGCTGGGGGCGCAGCAGAACCGGGCTTCATAGAGGGTGTCGCAGAGCCCCCGGCAGCGCTACTTTGCGCGATTGCTGAAATCGTGACCGTAAGAACAGCGCCGAGCAACCACACTTTTTGGCTACTAGGCACGGCTTGTTGCTTCCACCTGGCTACACGTACCTTCGTCATTCGCAAACACGACCTCATGCCCGGCGCATCGCGCACAACGGGCTGGAACGGAGCAATGGCAAGCTCCTATTATCTCGATTGTACGCTGGCAGCGCTTTCCCGGCCTTCGGAACCACTATTTTCGCAGGTAGGAATCCGCGCCGGAAAGCCAGTCCGCCCGCGGCGGGCTGAACACGTCCACGTCGAGGGTGTCTTCCAGGGCTTCGGCGCTATGGGGAACATTTGGAGGGATCACCAGCACCTCGCCAGCCCGCACCGTAATTTCCTGGTCGGGCAGAATAAACTTCAGCGCGCCTTCCAGAATGTACGAAATCTGCTCATTTTCATGGTGATGCATGGGAACCAGACAGCCTTTTCGCAAGAGCAGTCTGGCCAGCATACTTTTTTCCGCGGAGACGTATTGCCGCTCGAACAGTGGATTGAGATGTTCGATGGGCATTGTGTGAAAGCTGAGATGTTGTACCTGTGGAGTGTCAATGTTCGCCATTGAGGGCAATTTGTCCTTTCGCTGCGATCTGGTCCGCAAGTGTTTCCTGCGCCAAGCCAGCCCGATCAGCCATCTTTAGGCTGCCTCAATTTCTTGCCCCGTGCAAGCAACGCCGAAGTTTGGCATACTCGTTCTTACGATGGAAACAGGATTGCGAGATCGGGTCGCGCTGGTGGCCGCCTCCAGCCAGGGAATAGGTCGCGCTGCTGCGCTGCGCTTTGCAGCCGAAGGCGCACACCTGGCGCTGTGCGCGCGCAAGGAAGATGCCTTGCAGGAGTTGCTCGCTCATGTCCGCCAAACATTTGCAGTGCGGGTCTACTCTGCGACGCTGGACGTTGCGGACGACGCAAGCGTGCGGCATTTTGTTGACGACGTACACAAACAATTTGGCAGAATCGATGTTTGCGTCACCAATGCCGGTGGCCCGCCAGCGAAACTCTTTCTGGAAACGACCATGGACGAATGGGACCAGGCGTATCAGCGGAACCTGCGCAGCATCGTTTCTTTCGCGCAGGCCGTGCTGCCGCACATGCAGCGGCAGCGGTGGGGAAGATTGGTGACCATCACCTCCATGACCGTCAAGCAGCCCGTCCCGAACCTGGTATTGTCCAATGCGATTCGCGCCGGAGTCCTTGGGCTGGTGCGGTCGCTGGCGGGTCAGTTTGGGCCGGACGGAATCACGGTAAACAATGTCGGCCCTGGCTACACGGCAACGGACAGGCTGAAGGAATTGGCCACCCGTCACGCTACGACCTCTGGCGGCTCCGGCGACGAATACTTCGCGCAGATCACGAAAGACATTCCGCTGGGACGTCTGGCGCAGCCCGAGGAAGTGGCGGACGCAATTGTCTGGCTCGCTTCAGAAAGGGCTGCCTACATTACTGGACAAACGATCCTGGTTGACGGCGGCGTCTATCGCGGACTGTAAGTGGATGCTCCGCGCTATCTTTGCAACTACTTCAATTCAGTGCCGAAAATGTCTCATGCCAGTGAAGACCATGGCCGCGTTCAGCCGGTCGGCTGCGGCAATCACTTCCGCATCCCGCACAGAGCCGCCCGGCTGGATCACCGCAGTCGCTCCGGCGGCGACCACTGTCTCCAGACCGTCGGGGAAGGGAAAGAAGGCGTCCGAGGCAGCCACGCAACCGGCAAGCGGCAACACCGCTTTCATCGCGCCGAACTTCGCCGCATCCACGCGGCTCATCTGGCCGGCGCCGACACCGAGCGTTTGGCCATTCCGCGCATACACGATGGCATTCGACTTGACGTGCTTGCAGACGCGCCAGGCGAACAGTAGCGCATCGATCTCGTCCTGCGTGGGTCTGCGTTTGCTGACGATTTGTAGTTCGTCCGCCTGTATGCGGCCAAGGTCGGCATCCTGCATCAACAGACCCCCGGAAATCTGCTTCAACACGCGAGCAGTCTCGCAAGGACGGACCTCCACCAGCCGAAGGTTCTTTTTAGCGGCGAAGATTTTTTGGGCCTGCGCGCTGAATGCGGGCGCAACGATGGCTTCGACAAATAGCTTGGCAATCTCCGCCGCCGCTTCTCCATCGACTTCGCGATTGATGCCGATGACCGCGCCGAAGGCCGAGACGGGATCGGACGCCAGCGCCTTCTGGTACGCCTCCAAAATCGAGCTGGCAGTGGCAGCGCCGCATGGGTTGGTGTGCTTGATGATGGCGACGGCTGGCTCGCTGAACTCCCGCGCCAGTTCCCAGCACGCGTCCAGATCGACGAGGTTGTTATAGCTCAATTCTTTGCCCTGCAATTGTCGCAGACCTGCGATCCCGGTTCCGCTGCCGTCGGTATACAGCGCCGCGTGCTGATGCGGGTTTTCTCCATAGCGCAACGGCATCACCTGCGGATAGGACAGTCGCAGCGTGGCGGGAAAAGGCTGGTCTTCCGGCTTGGGAAGCGCCACCGGAGCGTCCTCGGCGGGCAGCGCAGGCAACGCTTCCAGCGCGTTCGCAATCGAGAGGTCGTATGCCGCGGTCAAGGCAAATGCCTTCTGCGCGAGCCGCCAGCGGGTGGCGCGGCTGAGCTTGCCTTCATTCGCGCGCAGTTCCTCGATCAGCGCGGCATAGTCCGACGGTGCGGTCACGACGGCCACATCTTCAAAGTTCTTGGCTGCCGAGCGCACCATCGAAGGCCCGCCAATATCGATGTTTTCAATCATTTCCGCGAAGCGGACTCCCTGCTTGCGCAACGTCGCTTCAAACGCGTACAGGTTTACCACAACCATATCGATGGGCTGGATATCATGGGCGGCAACTGCTTCCTGATGCTCGGGATTGGTCCGGACATGCAGAATGCCGCCATGCACTTTCGGGTGGAGTGTCTTGACGCGGCCATCGAGCATCTCGGGAAATCCGGTCAGGTCGGAAATGTCCAGCACTGTAAGCCCGGCCTCGCGCAGTGCGCGCGCCGTTCCGCCGGTGGAGACCAACTCCGCTCCATGCTGTTGCAGGGCGAGCGCCAGATCGACTACGCCCGATTTATCTGTGACGCTTAACAGTGCACGTCGAATCTGCTTCATGCGGGGTACACTCTTTGTCTTGGATGAGATGGAATCGAAGTCTAAGTTTAATGCATCGGACGTTGAATCAATCGACACCATTCCATGTGGGTGGCAGTAAAGGGGTAACTTTATTGGATTTTTTAACACCCTCAGCGCGAACCGGATTGT
>JAKAYS010000087.1 GCA_021826695.1 Acidobacteriota bacterium
AAGTAGTAGGAAGAGCAGGTGTCGGCCTCGACAATGTCGATGTCGAATATGCCAGCAAAGCCGGTATCCTGGTCACCTACACTCCCGATCAGAATGCCATCAGCGTGGCGGAATTGGCGATTGGACTTATGCTCGCCCTGGCGCGCTCGATTCCCAAAGCAAACGAGGACACCAGGAACGGCCACTGGAACCGCCAGAAGTTTGTCGGAATGGAACTGTACGGAAAAACTCTAGGAATTATAGGTGCTGGTAAGATTGGATACCTTACTGCAAGACGGGCGCAAGCCTTCGGAATGAAGATCGTTGCCTACGATCCGTTTCTAAGTCAGGACAATATCTACTTAAGCGAGCTGAATGCCGAACTGGTGGAGATCGATGCATTGCTGGCGCGAGCGGACATTGTATCTTGCCACCTTCCATCCACCCCGCAGACCATTGGACTGCTGGACGCAGATCGTTTTAAGAAGATGAAACCGACAGCCTACTTCATTAACACGGCGCGCGGAGAAGTAGTTTGCGAGGCCGATCTTCTCCAAGCGCTCAAGGCAAAAACAATCGCTGGCGCGGCCTTGGATGTGCGCGCCACCGAGCCTCCTAAATCTGGAGAGCTTGAGCTACTTCCCAACGTGGTCCTTATGCCCCATGTCGCCGCCTTTACCTGCGAGGCCCAAGAGCGGGTCACGAAGGCCATTTGCGAAGATGTCGCCCGTGTGCTCGAAGGAAAGCCTCCGCTGAATGCTGTGAATGGAAAGCTCATTGGCTGACGCAGTTAGGCAAGTAGATAGACGCAAAGATCGCTTCGAGTCTTCCCTGTTTGATAACCAAACTTCTCTACATCTTTAAGCCTCCTCAGCAGAATCTGTGGGTGGATTCGGGTTCGGGGAGCCGAATTTATCAGCCATGCTTAAAACACATACTTCCCTGAAAGTTGAAAGAAGCGGGCATCCGGTGTGTAGACTTGTCCCGTTCTGGCTGAAGTAATCAGACCCCCAGTTTGACCATCGCTTGAATTACTCGGATTGGCATACTCGGGGGTGTTGGCGAGATTGAATACGTCCACACGAAATTGAACATACTGCGAGCGGATAGTTGGAAAATTCTTGAAAAGGGACATGTCCAACCGATTAAAACCCGGCCCATACACGGTATTCGTTTTGCCACCCAGAAAAGCTTCCGCATCCTTCAATCCTGTAACGTGTTCTGGATAGCTATATCCGGGCTGGGGGATATTTGGGTTCCCATTGTTTGGCCCAGGGCTGATGAGGTCGCCCGATAACGGATTGGCAAACGCGCAAGGGTTGTACCAGTGTTGCAGAGTGCGTACCTTTGTAGGGCAAGTAATGCTTGGATTGGTAGGGTTAGGTGTGCCGCCTGGCGCGAACGGATCTTTCACGGGAATTGCATATTTGGATCCACCGTTGGCCGTCGCGATGTCCGCAACCCCGACCGAGAAAGGTTGCCCGGTTTGCACTTGAAAGGTCAAATTCGTCGCCCATCCTCCGAAAACCGCATCCATCCGCCGGGAATGGATCATGTGCCCGGTACCAGCCCCAAATGGGATTTGATAGTAGCCATTAAGGGTAAAACGCTGACGTGTATCCCAGCTTGAGTTTGTATAGTCAGCGCGAATGGGAATAATGTTTGGGTCGCGATAGCCGATGTCTCCGCCGAGTGGTTCAGCCGCATCGTCCAGCGAGTGCCCCCACACATACGTAGCAAGGAAGTTGAGCCCATTGGACATGCGTTTTTCCAGCTTGGCCTGCAATGAGTTGTAGGAGGAGATTCCCACATAGTCAAGGACCGTGAACCCTCCAAATTTAGGAAATGGAAGCAGAGGCTGCAGGTTAATTCCAGGATGGACCAATGTTACGGTTTCATTGGGATTCAATCCCACAGGCAGGTGCCTGGCCACCGTTCCCACATAACCCAGGCTGGCCACAAGATTGTTCGTGATCGCTTTTTGGGCGGTCAGGTTGTAGTCCATCGCGTAGGTTGTTTTCAGGTGTGTACTTTGGCCGTTCAAACTTGGATTCGAAACGAAAGAACTCAATCCCTGAGCTACGGCTGAAGAGAATCCTTGTTCAAGGTTATATCCATCGCTCAAGCAAGGATTTGGAGGACGGCAACTCGGCGAAACAAAAGAATCACTGAATACAAACGGATAATTGCTTCCGATATTATCCGCAGCTCCAGCATTCTGTTGTCCTTGGTAGAATATACCGTACCCTCCGTGCAGCACTGTCGTCGGATCGATTTGATAAGCGAATCCAAGCCGTGGCCCTAAGTTTATTACCTGTTCATTGGTGAGTCCCTGGTTCTTGGAATATTGCAGGGTAATGTTGTCGGCTGCCAGATTCTGGAGGAATGCCGTGGACAACGGCAATTTTCCCTGGTCCTGGGCAGGGTAGGTGTAAGTTCCCGACCCTGTTGAAATGCCAGGAGTGCCGGAAGGATAGAAATTCGCTTGTCTGCCGGCCATTTCCTTATAAGGCTCAAACCAATCGTCACGCAGGCCAAGATTCAATGTCAGTTTTTGAGTAATTCGCCAATCATCCTGAGCATATCCAGAAATCAGCCATTGAGCATCATTGAAGGGCGAGGATGGGCCAATTTGTCCGTTGTTCATTTGATTGGCGAGGAAATCCGCCTGGCCCGCCCCTGTAAATGCCGCGCCATTGTTGCTTGTAAAAAACCCATTGAAGCTATATACGCCATGCGAAGTGGGCGGTTCCAAGGTATAGGTACGCACACTTTGCAGGCTCACACCGATCTTGAGCGAGTGTTTTCCCATTGTTTTCGAAACGTTGTCGTAAATCTGATACTCATTTTCGAATTCTTCTTCCGGGCGGTATTGATGCGTACCGGCTTGCGCAATACCGCCAATTCCCAGAGTTGGCATACCACCGTTATTCGTGATTCCTGGGCCAAAGGGCATTCCACCAAGTCCAAGAGTGGATGCGATGTCCGTATTGAAGTTGAGCTGATAAGTATCGAAATGTCCATAATCGAAGCCAAAACGGAACTCATTGACAAGCGACGGGTTGAAAATATGAGTTTCACTCAAAAGAAAATTGTTTCCAAAATCCACCTGCAGTCCGCTGACGCAATCCGAGCCTTCTCCACAACTGCCGTCGAGTATATTGCCCAGTGGACCGGCGTAGTTCCCCATCTGATTGAAGTCGCTGAACCGCACGAATGCCTGGTCCTTTGAGGCGATGTTCCAGTCCACGCGCGCGTCCCACTGCCATGTGTTCTGGGGTTGGCTCAGATTTTGCACATTGTTGGCATAGGTGCGGCCACCGTTGGCATTCGGCAGCGGATAGAGATTAAGTATCTTTTGCGCGACAGGGTCTATCTGGCCTGGACACATTACATTTTGCTGGCCGTTGCAAGCGAGCAATTTCGTGCCGCCGGAGTTAGGCTCATAAAGAGTCACCGGTTTAGATTCCCCGGTCAAGGCTGGATTCAGCAATTCCGTGAAATTGCCCTGACGTTCCAGAAGCGTGGGTACATTCTGCGTGTAGGGCTGACCTGCGGCAATGCGGTTTTCCTGCACATCTCCAAAGAAAAACAGTTTGTTTTTGATGATGGGAAAGCCCAGCGTGGCCCCGAACAGGTTTTGTCTGAATTCAGGGATTGTCAAAGCATCGAAATCGCGCGCATCGAGCACATTGTTGCGCCAGTATTCCCAGAGGTCGCCATGGATTTGATTGGTTCCGGATTTGATACTGGCGTCTACCACAGCTCCCGCGGAGTGTCCGAATTCGGCACTGTAATCGGCCGTGGAAACTTTGAATTCAGCGAGCGCGTCGGGGGGCGGATTTACTAGGAAACTGGAGCCGCCCAAATAGTCTACAGTTCTGGCTTTGTTGTCCATGCCATCGAGCATGAAATCGTTTTGCTCGGCGCGCAATCCATTCGCATTGAAGTCCCCGGTCCCCTTTGCTCGAGATGTGGAAGGAACTGCTCCGGGGGTCAACTGGACCATGAAAACCCAGTTGCGCCCATTGAGTGGCGTGTTGTTGATTTGTTCCGTCGTGAGAACCTGTCCAACGGAACCCTCCTGGGTCTGCAGCAAAGGTGGAGCAGTGGTTACGGTCACAGATTGATTGATAGTTCCTGGCGTAAGACGGACTGGTATGTTGAGTCTCTGCTGCATGTTCAAAGTTATGTTTTCCTGTATCGCTGCTTCAAACCCATTCGCAGAGACACGAAGCCTGTAATGGCCAATCTTGATGGGAGAGAAGACGAAAAGACCGCTGCCGTTCGTGGTGGTATGGAGCTGTAGATCTGTATCTGTGCTTGTCAGTGTGACTTGCGCTCCTGGAACGACCGCGCCCGTCTGGTCCTGAACGATGCCGGTAATTCCACCCTGATCGAGAAATTGGGCAAATGTTGTGCCCGTGTTGAGAACCATCAAGGCACTGCCGATAAGAACCATGCCGCGCAGAACGCGCAGTAATCCATGAACGATCGTTGTTTCGATATGCCGCTTCATTACTCCTCCTAAGTATGTCTACTGTCTCTCGTCTGCGTTGCTTTTTAAGGCCCTCTTCTGTAAGTGGGGTGATCGATTACAGCTTTCGTAACTACCACCCTCTCTGCTACCTGGACAAATTTGTCAGGTTTAAACCAATTCATTTCGAGAAACGATCTTATGGGACCAGTACGAGCGCAGCGCCATTTGCACCGGCACCGACGCTTCAATGCCTGTTTTCACTGGCGCATTTACTTTACTTCCTAGAATCACAGCATCCAGAAAGTTTCTGGTATGCGCCCGCTCCAGGCTTTCCGTCGATTTGACGCGTACCGGTTCTCCTTCATTGGGGGTAAATGTATAGCCATCTCGGCCCAGGTCCAGTGTTCCCTGGGTCCCTTCAAAGAAGACAGAAGGATGGTTGTTTCGAATGGAAAGTACGGACGATTCAAAGTTCAGGTTCCATGTATCGTATTGAACGATCGCGCTGACTGTATCCGGATTTTGTCGGCCGTCGTGGAGTTGATAGATACCTCCGAGGGCCGCCGCGTTGGTGGGTTGTGCATCGTCGAGCATCCACTGCGCGACATCGACCCAATGCGTCATAATGTCGGCAAGCAGGCCATTTCCGTAATCCGGGAAATACCGCCATGCTGTGTACCGGATCGTCTGATAGGGCACCTTGGGAGCTGGTCCGAGAAAAAGGTCCCAGTCCAGTCCCGCAGGCTTCGGCTCGGGAGCGATGTTGCGCCGCTGCCAGGAAAAGTTGTGCCACACAGCGCGAGCAAAAACCACATTGCCAAGTTTCCGCTCCGCAAAAATCTCCTGCTTGGCGCGAAAATAGTGCGATCCGCTTCGCTGCTGCATGCCGCACTGCACGATTCGTTTGGATTTCTTCTCAGCGTCGAGCAAGGCCGAGCGCTCATCCCAGTGGTGCAGTGTCGGCTTCTCAAGATAGACGTCTTTGTCCGCTTCCAAAGCAGCTTTGGCGATGGTGACATGCAGATGATCGGGCGTGGATATGAGGACTGCATCGATGTCCTTGCGCGAAAGCATGTCCTGGTAGGCGATGGACGCGTGCGGCTTCGGAGCGTTTTGAGGCAAACGTGCCAGAAAGTGGTTCGTCTGCGCGTCATAGATATCGCAGACAGCAAGAATCCGCACGCGTGGATCGGCAAGAAATCCGCCGCTCACGATCGTTCCGCGCCTGCCCAGGCCAATGACACCCAGGCCCACTCTATCGTTGGCTCCCAGAATGCGCGCGTAGGAACGGGCACTCAAGGCCGCGGCTGTTGCTGTTCCCGTGTATAGAAAATCACGACGATTCATGCGGGAAATGCTCCTTGCATAGCTTGGAATGCTGGCCCCATGACCTTCATGCCATATATTGCGCCGCTTAGACGCTCCTCTTCATTCAACACCCACCCCTTCCAGCGCAGATGCTTTAGCGTTGCTGCAACTTCCGCCAGCGGAAACACGCCTTGCCCCAGCGGAACTTGCGATCCATTTCTGTAATCACGCAAATGCAACCGATTGCAACAAGGTGCTGGCTGCCAGGGCGGAAAATACATGCAAAATTTGCCGCCTTGTGACTGGCCATTTATCCACTCCTGCTGTCATTCGCTCTACCATTCCGGGCTACAAGTGTCCCGGTCGTGGATTATAAGCACGCAAGAAAATCGTTGTCAATAGATAGTTATAGATAGTTATAGATTAAGAAAATGAGGTATTTGCGACCTTCTACAGTGCCTGTCCCGCACACAAATGCCAAGCATATTTTGCGAGTTTAGCGGGCCAGTCTACGTTAGAATTTTGAGCGCCGTTGGAGTCTGGTCACGCATCGAGCGTGTCATCCCCTTTATTTCTCACTTGCGGCAGTCTTACTCTTCGCTGTAGAGGTATCCTTCCGCAAGTTCCGTAAAGTGATCGATCTGCCTCTCCATCCATTCGGCGCTACGGTCCAGTTCCGCAGCCATGAGTGTGGCCACCCGCGGCGCCGCTTCAATAGCTGCGCGTGCATCCAAAAACAATGCGCGCGTCCGTCGGGCCAGAACATCCTCCACTGTGCGCGCCATCTCGTTCTGGACCGCCCAAACGACTTCGCTGCCTCGATAAGGCAGTCGTCTATGCAACAACTCACCTAGTTCCGGTCTCACCGTGGCAAGTTTTTCGATGAATTGGCGATCGCTGCCGTATACGGAGAGCGCACTATCCTGCAACTGGTCTGTCGGTTCCGATGCAACCCATCCATGCAGGGGAAGATTGGCCGTCCTGCTGGACCGTGGCGGAAGGTTCCCCGCCTGCGCCGCTACGTTGACCGTGTCTTCCCCCATTTGGCGATAGGTGGTCCACTTCCCTCCCAGCACGGTCACTAATTTGGTTGGCGAGACGAAGACAGAATGTTCGCGAGAAAGGGCCGCCGTCGAAGTCGCTCCCTGTTTGCGAACGAGTGGGCGCAATCCAGACCACATGCTTAAAATTTCCTGTGCTTTCGGTCTGCGACCAAAGTAGCGTTCAATCTGTTCCATCAGGAAGTTGCGTTCCTGGGCGAGCGCTCGGGGCTCCAACGAAGGTCCGGAAACAGGCTCGTCTGTCGTGCCGACGACAACAGCTCCGTGCCATGGAATGGCAAAAAGCACGCGTCCGTCGTCCGTGCGTGGGACCATGAGCGCATTCGTCCCAGAAAAAAATTCTTTTGGAAGAACAAAGTGGGAGCCTTGGCTGACGGCCAACATTGGGGGTGCATTCGGCTCGTCGAGCGAGCGCAGCGTGTCGGAAAAGACCCCGGTTGCATTGATTACAATTTTTGCTTCGACTTCAAAACGGTTCCCTGTCTCGCGATCGTCCACTGCTACGCCAATGACCCGTCCATTTCGTTCCAGAAGTTTATCCACGCGCGCCTGATTCAGAGCGACTCCGCCCTGCTCCTCCAGAGTGAGCGCAAGGGCCAGCGCCATGCGCGCGTCGTCAAATTGTCCATCGTAATACTGGATGCCGCCGCTGAGATATTTCACCGCAAGTCCGGGAAGCGCATTGAGAGTGGCCGACGCCGACAGTACGCGGGAGTTGCCAAAGCTCGACCGCCCTGACAACGCGTCATACACCTTTAGCCCAATGCCGTAAAAAGGCACCTCCCACATCGACTTAGCGGGGATGATAAACGCCTGACGATGCACCAGATGCGGCGCATTCTGCAACATGCGTCCTCGCTCGCGCAGAGCTTCCAGCACCAGGGAAATATTGCCTTGTTGCAGATAACGCACGCCACCATGCGCCAGCTTCGTGCTGCGGCTGGAAGTCCCTTTGGCGAAGTCTTCCTGCTCCAGCAACAAGGTGCTGTAGCCGCGTGTCGCGGCCTCGAGCGCAGTGCCAAGACCTGTCGCTCCTCCGCCAATCACCAACACATCCCAAGGCCTGCCGCTGCCAATTTGTTGCAATGCCTGCTCGCGATTCATAACTTTACAATTCTCAATCCTTGCTTGTAACCGGCCACTGCCGGTTTCATATCGATGTTGAATCCCAACCTCGAGTACGTTGGATTGCCTGCTGCCATGCTGCAAGCTTGCGGTCCCGTTCGTCTGGACCCAATGCAGGTTCAAACCGTCTGGATTCGCGCCACTGTCTTGAAACCTCTTCCAGAGAAGACCACACTCCACGGGCGAGTCCCGCAAGATAGCAGGCGCCCAGCGCGGTTGTTTCCGACGTTTGCGACCTGACGATCGGGACGTCCAGCAGATCGGCCTGCATCTGCATGAGAAGGTCATTGACAGAAGCCCCACCGTCCACGCGAAGTTCGCGGACGCGTATCCCTGCGTCGGATTCCATTGCCTTGAGAATTTCCGTTACTTCGAGAGCAATACCTTCCAAAGCCGCGCGCGCGATGTGTGCCCGCGTGGTGCCACGTGTCAGCCCGAACATCGAACCGCGCGCATGCGGGTCCCAGTGGGGCGCGCCTAATCCAGTGAGCGCTGGAACCAGCACAACTCCGCCGCTGTCGGGAACAGACGCAGCCAGCGCCTCCACTTCCGCCGCGCTGTTCAGGATGCCGAGACCGTCCCGCAGCCATTGGATGACAGCTCCCGCGACAAAAATGCTTCCTTCCAGCGCGTAATGCGTTTCCCCCGCCATGCGCCACGCAATGGTGGTGAGCAACCTGTGGTTGGAAGATACAGGCGTCGTACCGGTTTGCAACATCAAAAAGCAGCCAGTCCCGTAGGTGTTCTTCGCCATGCCGGGCCGGATGCACATCTGGCCAAACAGCGCAGCCTGCTGGTCGCCCGCGATGCCTGCGATCTTTCCCCCTGGAAGCAGTTCGCTCGCAGTCGCGAGATCGCCGCTTGAGTCCACAACTTCCGGCATCATCGAGCGCGGTACGCCGAAGACCTCCAGCAGATCGTCGTCCCACTGGAGCGTATGAATGTTAAACAGCAGGGTACGCGAAGCGTTCGTCACATCTGTGATGTGCCTGCGACCGTCTGTCAGCTTCCAGACCAGCCAGCTATCAACCGTGCCAAAGGCCAGATGCCCAGCCTCCGCTTGCGCGCGCGCGCCGGGGACATGATCGAGAATCCAGCGAATCTTGCTTGACGAAAAGTAAGGATCAAGCACCAGTCCGGTCTTCTGTCGGACCAAGGCTTCCACGTCGAGTCCATCCGCGTGGCCCTCCGCAAGTTCCCTGCAATATTCTGCCGTGCGCCGGTCCTGCCAGACAATCGCGTTTGCAATCGGACGACCTGTGGTCCGCTCCCATACGATTGTCGTTTCCCGCTGGTTGGTGATCCCGATACAGGCGACCTTCGACGCATTGTGCCCAGTCTCGCTCAATGCGGCCCGCGCGGCTGCGGCCTGCGAAGACCAGATGGCTTCCGGGTCCTGCTCCACCCACCCAGGGTGCGGGTAGATCTGCATCAGTTCGCGTTGTGCTGTATGGAAGAGCGTTCCATCGGGCCGCACCAGTACCGCGCGCGAACTGCTGGTTCCCTGATCGAGTCCGAGAATGGCTGTCATGCCGATCCTTTGTCGTTCCTTTCAGCGTGGATAGTAAATTCGTCATTTGCCATGGGTGTAAAACCATGATGCACGACTTACCTTATCAGCCGGGTCTATTTTACGTTTTCGAATTTCATCCCTTAAAAGGGTCCAGAATAATTTCCGTGTCCATTATGTGCGCGTTTCCGCAAGAAAATTCCCTACAAGTTTGCATTTCGCATCGTTGCGATATACTCCCGTGATATGAAAAAACAGGCCCAGTTGCGAAGGCTTCTTCTGGGGTTGACGGTCTTCTTCTTTGGAGTATTTGCGGTCCACGCCTACTCTCAAGCGACGAACAGAAAGTCTCGCCAGCCAGTCTTGCTCGTAGTGAATCAGCGCGATCATACAACTGACATCATCGATCCTGTAGCCGGCCAAATCCTGGCTGCGATTCCGACTGGTGGAGAAAAGTGGCATGGGCATGAAGTCGCCACGTCTCCGGATGGCCGCACAGCCTATGTGCCGATCTACGGAAATTCCGGCGTCGGCAAACCCGGGACCGATGGCAACAGTATGGTCGTCATCGATCTTACGTCCCGCAAAATCGTTGGCAATGTCGATTTCGGTCACGGTGTTCGACCCCACTGCCCTGTCTTCGATGCGAAGCGGGGCGTGCTGTATGTCACCACCGAAATTGACCGCACCATCAGCATCATCGACCCTCACGCACTGAAAGTTGTCGGCTCGGTCCCAACCGGTCAGGCGGAGTCCCACATGTTTGTCCTCTCCCATGACGGCCGCCGGGGATATACCGCCAATGTCGGTCCCGGCACTGTGTCGGTTCTGGACATGCGGGACCGAAAAGTGCTCACGATCATTCCAATTTCGCATACCACGCAAAGGATCTCGATTTCTCCGGATGACTCGATGGTATTTACTTCCGACCAGACAAAACCGCAGTTGGCTGTCCTCAATACGCACAGCAATACCGTCCGTGCATGGGTATCGTTGCCAGACCTTGGATATGGGACAGCTTCGACGCTCGATGGACGCTGGCTCCTGGTCGCTATGCCCAGGGCCAACCAGGTGGCCGTCGTCGATTTGCATAGCCTGAAGGTTGCGCGCACCATCGCCGTGTGCGGTGCGCCGCAGGAAGTGCTGGTGCAACCGAACAATCCTACGGTCGCATACGTTTCGTGCATGTCGGGGAATGAGGTTGCGGTCCTGGACCTTTCGAATTGGAAGATGCAAAGGACCCTTAACGCCGGTCGAGGCGCGGATGGCCTGGCGTGGGCCAATTGAAACTGAGATGTTGTTCCCGGTGGCATACTCCGCATGCGCCAACGTTCTTGGGTGGGAGTTCTTCGCACGCAATGCTTTGATTGCATCGACATGTTTCGGGGATTCATTCGCATTTTCTTTCCGCCGCCCAACACGCGTTGACAATCGATAATGATAGATTGTAGGCTGCGCGTGGTTGACTGAGAGTCTAAAAAGGGCAGCTCGGACGAATCTGCTCTCTACTCTTAACAACACGTCCCTTCGCAGAAACTAAGCCGCGCCTGGCGCAAATGGAGAAGATTTTTATGCACACACGCAGAGAATTTCTAGCCGGCACTCTTGCCGGACTCACAACAGCTTCCCTGGCTCCTTTGGCTTTTGCAACTCGGCCCGCGCCGCCCTTGGGAGTGCAGCTTTATACCGTCCGCAAACAGGTCGATGCCAATCTGGCCGGAACGCTGGCTGCGATACGAAAGATTGGCTATCGCACCGTGGAAACCTACACCTCGCAGGCCAACAAGATGACCGCACAGGAGCTGCGAAAAGCCATCCAGGACGCAGGTTTAACTGTGCCGAGCGGACATTTTAGCTACGACGGGTTCGACACCAAGTTCGATTATGCCAAGCAGCTCGGGCTTGAGTTTGTGGTGTGCTCTTCAGTGCCAAAGTCGATTGGCAATTCGTTGGATGGGTTCAAACGCGCCGCCGAGCAGTACAACACATGGGGTGCCAAGGCCAAACAAATGGGCATGCAGTTTGCGTTTCATAACCATAATTCGGAATTCCAGAGCTTTAACGGAACGACCGGCTTCGATGAACTGATGAAAGAAACGGACCCCGCGCTGGTGCAGTGGCAGATGGATTGTTACTGGGTGGCCGAGGCGGGCCAGAGTCCTGTCGCCATGCTGCGCAAATATGGCCACCGCATTACAACACTCCACTTAAAAGACCGGAAGGCAGGTGCGGCACCCTCCGTCGAACTGAATGCTAAGTCGCAACATTTTACTGAGATCGGAAATGGAACTCTGGATTGGAAAAAGATTCTACGGCTGGCGGAGAAGCAGGGTGTGCGTTACATGTTTGTAGAACAGGACACAACCGAGCGACCACCTATCGAAAGCCTGCAAATCAGTTACGACAATTTACAAAAGCTTCTGAGCTAGGGGGTGTCTCTAAAGTTCTTGCACAAAAGCAGGCGCAATCGGCGTCCTCGTCTCATGACCTCGCTCCTGTCATGTTGGACACTTCTTGCCATACATAGTTTAGCGAATTAATGACTCAGTACAGTAGGTGACACGACCGGCGCGGATGGATGAATCTTTTCTGGAGCAACAACGCCTTTCCCTTCCAGTACGCAATAAAATTGATCCACTGCAAGCCCAGCCAGGACTTCTTTCGCGCCAGAAGGCCAGAAGACTTCGACCTTGTCCACGCGATCTTTTTTACCTAGACCAAAGTGCAGCCGAAGATCATTCTGCGAAAGATAACTGCCTCCGCTTTGCACCTCCTCTTCCTGGACAAGGTCCCCTGCTGTAACTCGTACACGAGCGTTCAATGCCAGGCGATTACTCTTTGTGCCCTGTAGCTCAAAACTGATCCAGTTGTTCTTCGTGCCGCCCTCGGGCCGAAGGACCATCGGTCCCCCTTTGAGGTTTTCTATTACGAGATCCAGTCGTCCCTCGTTAAATAAGTCTCCAACCGCCAAGCCACGGCTTACCTGTGGGACTTGAAACTCTGGACCCAAAAGACTGCTGATATCTCGGAATGTGCCATCGTGCTGATTGTGGAGAAGGACCTTGGGTTCGCGATAACGGGTGCCGATGTCCGCGCTATCCACTTGCGGATACACGTGCCCATTGACCATAACAAAGTCGGGCCAGCCGTCATTGTCGAAGTCAAAAAATGCGTCACCCCAACCCACGTAAGGAACAGAACTTCGGGCAAAACCGGACTGCCACGACACGTCCGTAAAATTCAGCTTGCCGTCGTTGCGAAATAGGGCGGCATACTCCTCGCTGAAGTGGGTGATCCCAATGGAAAAGCGGCCCGTGTGGAGATAATCGCCAAGAGCCACACCCATGTTGGCCTGTTCGTTTCCATCTTGATTTACAGCCACTCCGGACTGGTAGGCGATGTCCGTAAAATGGCCGCCACCATCATTTCGATACAGATAGTTTGGTTCGCCATCGTTCGCAACGAAAAGGTCGAGATACCCATCATCGTTGAAATCGGACCAGACCGCGGTCAATCCGAAAAAACCCTGCGCGTCATCCACGCCTGCCTGCTTGGAAACGTCGGTAAACGTACCATTGCCGTTGTTGTGATAAAGATTGTCTGGCGATCCCTTCAGCCCGCGCGGCCCGCACTGGACATCGATACCGTGGTATTTACAGGTAGGTTTCGAGCCGAAGGTCGGCAGGTCATTCAAATGGAAGTCCACATAATGCGAGACAAACAGGTCGGGCCAGCCGTCGTTGTCGTAGTCGCCAAACGCTGCGCCTGTGGCCCATGCGGTATCGCCGTCCAGACCAGCCTGCTTTGTAACGTCCGTAAATGTTCCATTGCCGTTGTTGCGATAAAGAACTACGCCACCGAAACATGTCACCAGTAAATCTGGCCAGCCATCGTTGTTGTAATCGCCAACCGCAACGCCCATTCCCCAGCAGGGATATCCAACTCCGGCCTTGTCCGTGACATCGGTAAAAGTCCCGTCATGGTTGTTGTGATAGAGCGCGCCTCGTGCCTTCTTCCCTGCAAGTTGCATCTCGACACTTGGTGCATTTGTGAAATAAATGTCCGGCCAGCCATCGCGGTCGTAGTCAATCAGCGCAACGCCTCCACTCATCGATTCCACAATATATTTCTGTTCTGGAGAGGAGAGATGGTTGAAATGAATTCCCGCAGACTGCGTAATATCGACAAAATGCGGAAACTCGTCTACGCCAGCGGTCGGGCCAGCTAGAACTTGCTTGAATGGGTGTGTCGGCTTGGAACTGGATTGCGCCATTGAATTCCTCTGCATACCCAACGCGAGCAGAAGCCAACACAAAAAAACAACAGGAATTCTCAGATGGAACAGGCTCCGGCGGAACAGGCCAGCCACAAACCCGAGTGGTCCCATACGACTGAAGGGCTTACTTCGCTGCATCCGCATCCTCGTTGGTGTCTTTGCCAGTTTCGACGCGCATTTGATGAAATATCTTCCTGAGTTTTTCTTTCATGTCCTTGTATTTCTGATATTGTTCAAGCTCTCGCTTCGCTTCTTCGGTCCGGCCCTGCTGGCGATACAGCGTGCTTAAACGGAAATGCGCCGTATAGTCCGTCGGGTCAATCTGGACTGCCTTTTCCAATAGCTTTTGCGCCTGCTGCGGCTGGTTCATGGAGATAAGCACTTTGGCCAGGTCCGTATCCGCCTCTGCATCGTCCGGCTGAAGCTGCATCGCACGCGAATAGTCGGCCACCGCCTCTTTCATGTCGCCGCGTTTGGCGGCAATATCTCCCAACATCAATTCGGCCTTCTCATCCGACGGATTGACAGCCAGTGCAGCTTTGAATTCGCCCTCCGCCTGTGCATTGAGTTTTGGGTCCAGCGAATTGTAGAGCATCTCTCCAAGCTCAAAATGAAGTCCGGACAAATGCGGATCGAGCTGGATTGCCTGCCTGTAGTTCGCGATGGCCGCATCCTTTTCGTCGTGCCGGGCCAGTTCGTGCGCCATCACCTGATGCATTTGCGCGCTGTTCGGCGCAACCATGGCAAGTGTCAGCATGGCTTGAT
>JAKAYS010000088.1 GCA_021826695.1 Acidobacteriota bacterium
CTTAGAAAAACTGCATTATTTTCGATGCGCGTTTTCGAGCGATGGCTCAATATCCACATTTTTTACTTCTGCAATTACTTCTATCGACGAAATCAATTAGCCACGCAAGTAACCTCCAAATGATTACTAAACGCACTAACTATAAGAACCGTCGAGTGCGAGCACGGATGTGTCAAATGGATAGATCTACGCGAAGCAACGATCGGGAATAGAAGGTCATCTTAAATAGCTGCCGTGCAAGATGGAGTTAGATATTTGGAGAATTTAACCATAACTCTAAAAACTGAGAACACTACAGAAGATATGCCATGCCGCAACGCTGGCACAGGCATTTGCTAACTCATCTTTATGTTGAAATTCGTGAATGGACTGTAGTTTGTGGGCAATTCATATTGACACATTGACACTCGTTTAAGGGCCACTTCTTTATGTATCGTTCGGATAAAGTTACTATTTTTACCTTGCTTGCTGTAGTCTGTTTTGCCTCGGCGCAGCGGCCGTACGCCGCTAACCCTGGAAGGACGAACACCGCCGTCCAGTCGCTTCCGTTTTCCGCGCAATTCATGGGGATGCACACGCTTTCTCCGACCCGTCATTGGCCGACGGTGCCGATCGGCGCCATGCGGCCCACGGGGACCACTTGGGCCAGTATTGAACCCTCTCGTGGCGTCTTTCAATGGCAGGGACTCGACTCCTGGGTTGCTGTATCGCAGGCACAAGGAGCGCAACTGGACTACGTGTTTTTGAACACGCCGCAATGGGCCAGTACGCGTCCCAATGAACACTGCAATCGTGGCCCGATCGGATGTGCCGCGCCGCCGAACGACGCAGACTGGCGGCAGTTCGTGACCACGCTGGCGACACGCTATAAGGGCAGAATTGCAAGCTACGAGCTATGGAATGAAGCCGACGCGGGCGGGTTCTGGACAGGGACCCCAGCCCAGATGGCGCATCTCGCTTCGCTTGCCTATCCCATCATTAAATCCATCGATCCAAATGCCATCGTAGTCAGTCCTTCCGACGCGGCCCCTGGAGGCTGGCCCATTCCATACGACCAATGGCTCAAGCAATACCTACAGGCGGGAGGGGGAAAGTATGCGGACGCGATTGCGTGGCACGGCTATGCGGCGGCGCGGAGCAACCAACCCGCAGAATTCCCCGAAATTACTATCGTCAACCAGATCGAAACGATCCGCACGCTGCTTTCCAAGTATGGATTGCAAAATCTTCCTTTGTGGGACACCGAAGGCGGCTGGGGGGCCGATACACAATTGCCAGGCCAGCAGCAACAAGCGGCTTTCCTTGCTCGCTGGTATTTAATTCAGTTCAGCTACGGTGTGGCCCGCGCCTATTGGTACCAATGGGACAATCCACTGTGGGGAACCTTGTGGACTCCGGCAAGTGGTCCAACTCCGGCGGCAGTAGCTTACGCCCAGGTGTCTGACTGGCTCACTGGAGCGACAGCCTCCACGCCTTGCGCGGCCGCGAGCGGTCCCGTGTGGACGTGCGACTGGTCGAAGGGCAACCGAAAATATCGTGCTGTGTGGACTACCTCTGGCACGGCCTCTTATGGTGATACATCCGGCTTTACCCAATCCTTGGACCTAACTGGCGCAAAGTACAAAATAGCCGGGAAACCAATCCCCATAAGCGAGCTTCCAATCCTGCTACAGGCGCCGTAATTAAGGACAACAACTCATGAAAAGTTCTTCTGTGTTCGCTTTGCTAGTACGTTCATTTCAGGCGATTACGGTTGGTTCGTTATTGTTTGTGTCCACAGTCGCGGCAGCGCAGACAGTAAGCTTCTCGCCGACATCCTTATCGTGGGGCAATGTAGCGGTAGGTCAAACATCGGGCGCCAAAGTTGTCACGGTGACGAACAATCAGACTGGTGCATTAACTATTTCCGCCATCGCGCTGGGCTCGGACTTTATACAGTATGCGACGACCTGCCCGACCACACCTTCTACCCTGGCCGCGGGCGCGTCCTGCACAATCTCAGTACAGTTTCGTCCGCTTTCGCAGGGGACCAAAACGGAAGCGATCACAGTGTACGACGATGCCTCGGGCAGCCCACAATCGGTGCCATTGACGGGGACCGCCATCATCGGGCCAATGTTGTTCTCGCCGACTTCGCTGTCTTTTGCCAGCGTTCCAGCCGGCACCACCAGCGCCTCCCAGACGGCGACTTTGACGAACGAGCTGTCCACCGCAATTACGATCAGCGGAATCAAGATCTGGGGCCAGTTCGCGCAAACGAATAATTGTCCGATCAGTCCGAGCACGCTCGCATCGAAAGCGAGTTGCACCGTAACCGTGGAATCAAAACCGCTTACCAATGGCAGCACCACGGGCGGCGTGAATGTTACGGACAGCTCTGGGGGAGTGCAACTCTATCTGGATAGCGCGGAAAGTTTAACAACTTCGGGCGGAGTGAGCCTGGGGCCCTCGAGCTATACCTTTTCCACCGTGGCGGTGGGAAGCAGCAGTGCTCCGTATAACTTTACCCTCACCAACAGCCAATCGACTGCGTTGACCATTTCCAACATCGGTGTTTCGACGACGGACTTTACTGAAACCAACACCTGCGGCACGTCTGTTGCCGCCAATACCAGCTGCACCATCTCGGTCACATTCGCGCCACAGAGTAGCGGGACGAAAAGCGCGACCTTGTCGGTAAACGACAATGCCACTGGGAGTCCACAGACCTCCAGCTTAGCGGGCGATGCCGTTACTCCTACGACACAGTCCTTAAGCTTCTCCCCTTCTTCACTGTCCTGGGGCAATGTTGCGGTCGGCCAGACATCTGGCGCCAAATCTGTAACGGTGACGAACACTCAATCGACTGCGTTGACCTTTTCTTCCATCGCGGTAGGCTCGGACTTTGTCCAGAACGCGACCACTTGCCCAACCGCACCGTCCACCCTCGCAGGTGGCGCTTCCTGTACGATCTCCGTGCAGTTTCGTCCGCTTTCGCAGGGGACCAAAACAGAATCGATCACATTCAGCGATGACGGTTCGGGCAGCCCGCAATCTGTGCCTTTAAGCGGGCCCGCCATCATCGGGCCAATGCTGTTCTCGCCGACTTCCCTGTCGTTTGCCAGCGTTCCAGCAGGCACCACAAGCGCCTCCCAGACGGCGACGTTGACCAACGAATTGTCCACCGCCATCACGATAAGCGGGGTGAAAGTAATCGGCGCATTCGCGCAGAGCAACAATTGCCCGATCAGCCCTAGCACGCTCGCATCCAAAGCCAGTTGCACATTCACCGTGACCTCCAATCCGCTTACCGCTGGCAGCACCAGCGGCTATGTGGACGTAGTGGACAGCTCCGGCAGCGTAGCACTCTATCTGGATGGCGCGGGCGGCACGGGGAGCACCACGGGCGCAGTAGTGAGTCCAACAAGCTACAGCTTTCCTTCCGAGGCGGTGGGAAGCAGCAGCTCGCCGTATCAATTTACCCTGGCCAACAACCAGTCGGTAGCTTTGACCATTTCCAGCATCGCGGTATCGACGACGGACTTTAAGGAAACCAACACCTGCGGGTCTTCACTTGCCGCCAATGCGAGTTGCACGATTTCGGTGACATTTGCTCCGCAGAGTACAGGCACGAAAAGCGCCACTTTATCGGTGAGCGACAATTCCAGTGGCAGCCCGCAGACGGCCAGCCTGACCGGCGATGCCGTAACTTCTGGCACTGAGGTCACAATGTCGCCAAAGAGTTACACATTTCCCACTACGGCCATCGGCACCACCAGCGCTCCCACAACGGTGACGCTGACGAACAATCAGTCCGTGGCACTCACGATTTCCAGCATCCAATTGGCGGCGCCCTTCTCGCAGACCAACAACTGCCCTGGGGCTGGAGGGCCGAGCGGAACTTTGGCGGCAGGCGCAAGCTGCACAATCTCAATCACGTATTCTCCGACCACCGTGGCTTACACCACTGCCTACCTTACAGTCACGGACAATGCCAGCAACTCTCCGCAGAGCATACCAATCAACGGCAACAGTGTTGCTGCAATATCTTTGAATCCGAAGTATGGGTTGGTCTATACGATCCAGATCGTAGGCAGACCGAGTACCCCGCAAACCGTGACCATCACGAACAATGAATCGTCTTCGGTGACCATCAATTCGATCGCCATTGTGGGGTCCGCTTTCTCCGCTACCAACACCTGCATCCCCAGCGGAAGCACGAGTGGGACGCTGGCGGCGGGGGCAAGTTGCACGATCAGTGTGACCTTTGAACCTACGACCGCAGGAACCAATTCCGGGTCGATTACCATCAACAACAGCGCAGCCGGCAGTCCGGAAACGCTTACTTTATACGGCCAGGGAATTTACGCCGACTCCGGCATCAATTTGGTCGTGGATCCGCTGGGTCCATGCATGATGCCTTCGCAGACGCTACAGTTCAACGCAGACGTAGTTAACACCACCGACACAGCGGTCACCTGGTATGTTGACAATGTACAAGGCGGCAGCAGTACGGTGGGCACCATCTCCACCGGTGGACTGTATCGCGCTCCGACCACTACCGGCTATCACATGATCAAGGCTGTGAGTCAGGCGGCAAGCACGGTATCCAATGTCTCCAAAGTGACCATTACCGACACTCCAAGCTTCGCAATTTTTCCCTATACCGCTTCCATGCAGGTTTCGACCCAGCAGGCGTTTCAAGGCCAAATCTGCGGCGTTCCCGATACCAACGTCACTTATTCAGTGGACGATATCAACGGCGGCAATGCGGCTGTCGGCTACATCACCAGCGAGGGCATCTACACAGCCCCAAGCACGACAGGTAAACATACCATCCGAGTCACCGATCCCTCGCTGAACAAGACGAGCGGGGCGATTGCAACAGTCTACTCGAACGTTTCCGTCGATTTCGGGTCGCGCTCCGACACCACTCACCCCATACCGGCAGAATTGTTTGGCTCCAACCATGCGGACAATCTTCACAATACGGCAGACTTGGGTCTGGTGGCGAACAGCGGCCTAATGGTCTCGCGCACGTATTCCAATCTACCTTTGGTCTATGCCACGTCCACGCCGGACTGGACGAAGATCGATCCACAAATCGCATCTCTGCAAGCGGCTGGGATGCATGTGATTCTACAGATGGCCTACACTCCACCCTGGCTACAGCCAAGTCCGAATCCTTGCGGGAGCGGCAACGTGAACGTCACTCCCACGAATGTTACCCAATGGGGACAACTTGCAGCCTCGTTTGTTGCTCATATGGATGCCAAGTTCCCCGGAGTCGTTCAGGATTACGAGATTTGGAACGAGCCAAACGCCAGCCTATGCGGAAACAACAAGCTGAACGACTATCTTTCTATCTATGCGGCAGCGGCGCCTCTAATGAAACAGCAGGCCGCCACCGACGGAGCGACGATACGCGTTGGAGGACCGACCGTGAGCGCCGGAAACCCAACATGGATCTCGGCCCTCACTACGAATACCTCTACAGCCCCATACGTGGATTTCATCAGCTATCACGAGTACATATTTGGGCCACAGAATATCAACGCTCAGTGGAGCACCTACGATGGCAGTATGTCTCTCTATCAGGAAACACAAAGCGTAGCGGCGCGTCTTTACACCGCGGTATCCAATCTGGTCAAGAACGGGAAGCAGCCACTTGGGGCGCTTACGCCTATCTATGTTGACGAATACAACACGAACTACGCCTTTGCACAGGACTGCTGCCGCAACGATCCGACCTATTCTCCGGTATGGAACGCGCTGTATGTCAGCGATCTAATGAATACCGTATACAACGGTGCGTCGGCCGTTCCTGGCAAATTCGTCTACTATGCAGCGTCACAGTATCCGTACTTCTGCTTGATAGGCACCTGGGACACGCATATGGATTGTCAGTATTCCGTAGGCAGCACTCCAGTGCCTTATCCGCAGTATTATGCCTACCAGTTGTTATCCGATAGCAACTATCTGGGACTGGAAAATGGCGGCTATATGGCGGCATCCGTCACTCCGTCAACAAGCGGCGGCGGCCTGGCAGTAACTGCGTTCTACACCACAACTCAGGATGCGATTCTCATCGTCAATCCAACCGCGACGGCCTACTCGCAAATGGATGTCACCATGCAGAACATTGGTTTTACATCTACACCGCAAGCGACCTTGTATCAAATCGTCGATGGACAATCGATCAACACTTCCTCGATATCGCTCTCGACACAGAACGGCGGCTACACAGCCACCGTTTCCGTACCCGCAAATTCGGTGATGGCGATTTCCATTAAAGGACAATAATCTCCCAAGCCAGAAAAGAGAAGGCCTTGCATGACCCAAAACAGGGTAGTGCAAGGCCTTCAGGGCGCTAGCGAATGTTTTTCCTTTCGCGGGCAATAGCGAATGCACTACACTCAACGGGTTTGCAGTACTTTGCCGGGAGAGACCATCTTGACATCGTTACCGAACCCGACGTCCGAGCAGCGGGACTCCAACGTTTTCGGGGAGTTCCAACCCTATGTAAGCCCCGAGGAATCCCGTCCTGAATTCACCTTCCGCGCGATATTTCTAGGATGCATCTTCGGCATTCTCTTCGGCGCTGTGACAGTGTATGTTGGCCTGCGCGCCGGGTTGACGGTGGCAGCGTCGATCCCCATTGCTGTATTGTCGATCAGCGTTCTGCGCGCCTTGGGCAAGGCTTCCATTCTTGAAAACAACATTGTGCAGACCACTGGCAATGCTGGACAGTCCATCGCCGCCGGCGTGATCTTCACGCTGCCCGCGCTCATTTTTCTAGGTTTCGATCTGGAATACGCTCGCATCTTTTTTCTCGCGCTGCTGGGCGGATGGCTTGGCGTCTTTTTTATGATTCCGCTGCGGCGACAGTTGATCGTAAAAGAACACGGCCACCTGACCTACCCGGAAGGCACAGCCTGCGCGGACGTTTTGCTGGCGGGGGAACGCGGCGGCTCCTTTGCCAGCAGGGTTTTCTGGGGGCTGGGACTGGGCGCGATCTACACGGTGTTTCAGAATGAGAACCTTTTCGGCGCGTGGCCGGGCACGCCCAATTACGAGCCGCGCTGGCTGCCAGGTTCAGCAATTCGCGCCGATGCCACACCGGAGTATCTCGGCGTGGGTTACATCATCGGCCCGCGCGTGGCCGGCACGCTCTTTGCCGGAGGCGTCTTTTCCTGGCTGGTACTTATGCCTGCGATCCATTTTTTCGGCTCACACTTCGCTGGACCAATCTATCCCGGGACCCAGCCGATTTCGCAGATGTCTCCCAGTGATTTATGGGCCGCGTATGTGCGACCGATGGGTGCGGGCGCGGTCGCTGCCGCTGGAATTCTTACCTTGGTTCGCACGCTGCCGACCATCTGGGGAGCGTTCCAATCCGGCCTGCAAAATATCAGAAAATCTCGCGCCGAGGTTGCCGCCGAAAAACGTACCGACCGCGATCTTCCCATGTCGGCCGTTGTTGGTGGGTCCATTTTGCTGGTGTTTTTGATGTTTTTGTTTTTGACCTTCAAGCCCATTCCGGGCGCGCAGACCACGTTGCTGTCGAACATTGCGGCGTCATTGCTGGTGGTGCTGTTTGGGTTTCTATTTGTCACTGTCTCCTCGCGCATCGTTGGGCTGATCGGCAGCTCCGCCAATCCCATCTCCGGAATGACGATTGCAACGTTGATGGCGACGTCCGCCATTTTCCTGGTGAAGGGATGGACCGCTCCGGCGTTCGGAGCGCTGGCCGTTACCATTGGCGGCGTGGTCTGTATCGCCTCCGCCAATGCGGGCGATACCTCGCAGGACCTGAAAACAGGTTTTCTCGTCGGCGCGACGCCGTGGAAGCAGCAACTCGCGCTGCTGATTGGCGTCTGCATTTCGACCATTTCGATAGGTTTGACGTTGACCGCGATGAATAAAGGATTGGAAGAGTTTCGCCCCTCGAACGAAGTCTGGAACCTGTCGCAACCGGACCAAGGCGTGACCATCCAGCAGCAGCATTTTTCCCGCAGCGAGTTCCGAATGAAGCTCCCCAGTGGCAAAGAACAGATAGAATACGGCAAGAATTTCATTCTGCTGAACGCGCTGGGCTCGCATAAACTGGCCGACGGGAAATATCTCTACAATCCGGCGACGGGTCGCATTGAAGTGCAGTGGATTGAAGGCATCGGCAGCGAGCGGGCAGCCGCTCCCCAGGCGCGCCTGATGGCAACGGTGATCAATGGCATCCTGACGCGGCAACTGCCATGGGGTTTGATCCTGCTGGGTGTTTTTCTGGTCGTCACCGTGGAACTGCTGGGTGTTCGTTCTCTCTCGTTCGCTGTCGGCGCGTACCTTTCGATTGGGACAACGCTGGCAATTTTCTGCGGAGGGGTCGTGCGCTGGATGGTCGATCGCGCTCTGGAGCGGGCCGGACATAGCCCTGGCGATGCCGAGAACGAAGTGAGTCCAGGCTCGCTGTATGCCAGCGGCTTGATTGCCGCCGGGGGCATCGTGGGACTGCTGGGCGTGGCGCTCAAACTGTACGAGTCCACCACGGGAAGATTTGATTTACTGAAGATGTCGCCGAAAAATCCCTTCTATCACGATTGGATTTCGGTGCTAATGTTTGCTGTTCTGGCAGGATCGCTCTTCTATTTCGCGCGGCGTCCGCTCAACGCTGGGAAGCCTGAGTCTGGTGGTTCTTGAGCCAATGGGTCGCGTCCCGGTTATCGAGTTGCAGACAACAAACGTTGAATCCATCCCCGACTGGGCCGTTCGATCCAGCGATAAGCGACCAGTGCGGCAATCTCCAGCAGGAGGTAGGAAATCCAGGGGTCAAAGCGTACAAGGTGAAGTCGAACCAGGATTCCGCTATGGTGAATCCAACGCCACAGGTTGAAGTGGATGATGTACAGGCAGTAGCTGGCCTCGCCGACGGCGACAAAGAGCGGGAAGCGCAGGAAATGAGTGATGGGATGATGGCCCGCCAGTCCCAGGATGGACAGCGCAAAGAGTGGCGTGATCAGCCCGTTATGCATCAGAAGAAAAGGAACTTTTTGGCCCTGCATCATCACAGTAAAAACACTGCCAAGTCCAATGATCGCCAGCCGGAAGCGTGTATGGTTGGACAATTGCAGCCGGTCGTTCAAATGGGACAGCGCAATGCCAAAAGTGAAGGATGGCAGATGCGGCAACGGCGTCAGCTTGACCGCGCGCAGCCAATAGCTGTTGGAGTAGCGATTCAACGGCGCCAGACCGTCGGGCCGAATCCACATATAGAGCAATGGCAGCACCAATGCGGCCAGCCAGCAGAGCGCAAGTATCAGGAGCAGCTTGCGCGTTTCCCGAGGCCACTTAACCCTCAGCAGCAAAGGGAACATCAGATAAAACGCGACCTCGCAAGATAGTGTCCAGGCGGGCGTGTTCCAGAAAGTCGCCAGCGTGGGACTCCATCCCTGTTGCATCACGGACGTCAGAGCGAGACCCTGAAAGAATTGCGCGTGGGTCCGAACGCGCCACTCCAGTTCCAGGATGGGGAACGATATCAGCAGGCCCAGCAGATAGACCGGGTACAGGCGAGAAAATCGTGTCTGCCAGAACTGGCGCAGGTTGAATTGTCCAGCAGCATGCCGGTCCGCATAGTTGTAGGCGAGGATGAAACCCGACAGAAGGAAAAAGAAATTGACGCCGACATAGCCGTTGTCCATCAGCGGAGCCAGCGGCCCGAACCATGCTGGGTTCCAGAAATGAAAGAAGACGATATTGGTCGCGGTAAAGGCCCGCAGTCCTGTCAATGCGGGCAGCACGGGTCGACGTGCAGCTACAGTAGCAACGGCCATAGTGCTACGTGGTGACCAGCGAGCCGACTTTTTCGCCAGCGATGACGCGACGGATATTTCCCGGCTGATTCATGCTGAAGATAATCATCGGCAAATCGTTGTCCTTGCACAGACTGACCGCCGTCATGTCCATCACGCGCAGATTGCGCTGTAGGATCTCCATGTAGCTGATCTGGTCGAACTTCACAGCGTCTTTGTGCAGGACCGGGTCGGCGCTATAAATCCCCTCGACCTTGGTGGCCTTCATCAGAACGTCCGCTTTGATTTCCATTGCACGCAGCGACGCGGCGGTGTCAGTCGAAAAGTAGGGGTTGCCAGTCCCGGCGGCGAAGATGACGACGCGACCCTTTTCCAGGTGTCGGATGGCGCGTCGGCGAATGTATGGCTCTGAGACCTGGTTCATCTCAATGGCGCTCATCACGCGGCAATACACGTTCTGTTTTTCCAGCGCGTCCTGCACTGCCAGCGCGTTGATGATGGTTGCCAGCATGCCCATGTGGTCCGCCGAAACGCGGTCCATGTTCTTGGCCTGCTCAGCCACGCCGCGAAAGAAATTTCCTCCGCCGACGACGATGGCCAGCTCCACACCCATGGTATGAACATCGGCGATTTCGGCTGCAATCTCGTGGACGCGCGTGACGTCAACACCAAAGCCGAGATCTGCCGCCAACGCCTCGCCGGAAAGCTTGAGAAGGACTCGTTTGTACATGCCTGTTTGAGTATCGCAGATGTTGATAGATACGTCAGCAGTCTAGCCAAAGAGCTTGATGTATCTTGCTGGCCCTATGCTAGGATTGGCAGCAGCAGCGCAAGTAAAATACTGCGCTCTGAGAGGTCAGAGTGGGTGTCCGACCATGTAGATCGCGCAAAGCGTTCCCTCATCATGGCGGCGGTCCATTCCAGGGACACAAAACCGGAAATGGCCGTGCGGAAGATCGTCCATGCGTTGGGATACCGCTACCGGCTTTACGACATCAGTCTGCCGGGGTGTCCAGATTTGGTCTTTCCTTCTCGTCGGAAAGTAATATTCGTACATGGATGCTTCTGGCACCGGCATCCGAGGTGCAAGTATGCCACAACGCCAAAGTCGCGAGTGGAGTTTTGGGAACTGAAATTCAGCGCAAATGTGGCGCGCGACCGCCGTACTCGGCGAGAGCTGAAAAAGTTGGGCTGGACGGTGCTAACGGTATGGCAATGCGAACTCAAGAAACGCGAGAAATTGACGGAGCGCCTCGATGACTTTCTCGCGGACTAAGAACGGAAAGGGTGCGGGACGCCCGATCGGAATCGACCTGTTTGCAGGCGCCGGTGGGCTATCGCTCGGGTTCGAGCAAGCGGGATTCGATGTAGCGGCTGCAGTCGAGATCGATCCGATTCATTGCGCCGTGCACGAGTTCAATTTCCCCAATTGCGCCACCATATGTGCGGACGCTTCAAAGATCGCAGGGGCCGATATCCGAAAAGCTGCGAAGCTGAACGACGCCCGCGTGGACGTAGTCTTTGGGGGGGGCACCTTGCCAAGGGTTCTCACTGATCGGGAAGAGGGCCTTGGACGACCCGCGCAATCGCCTTCTTCTCGAATTCGTTCGTCTCACCGTCGAATTGGATGCGCGTTATTTCGTATTCGAAAACGTGAAAGGGCTGACCGTCGGCCAGCATAGGCAATTGCTGGATGAGCTGATCGATGCATTCCACGACAACGGATATGATGTGCTCTTGCCCTATAGGGTCCTCAATGCAGCCGAGTTCGAAGTGCCACAAGATAGACGCCGCCTGTTCTTGATTGGCGCGAAGAAAGACCTTCCGCTGCCACAATACCCGACCGCTATTGCCGCTGCACCCACAACGGTGTGGGAAGCTATAGGGGACCTCCCGGATGCCGAGGAGTATCCCGAGTTGGTGGAATCGGACGCGATTGAAAAAGCCCATTTCGGCAAAGCGTCGCGCTATGCGCGGGTTCTCCGTGGTTTAGCTGAAGATGCCCGAGATTTTTCGTATCCGAGGGAATGGGACCTGAAGCGTCTCACCTCCAGTATGCGCACCGAACATACCCCACTGTCGCAACGGCGATTCAAGGCCACTGAGCCGGGCAAGGTAGAAGCAGTGAGCCGGTTCCTCAAGCTCGATCCCAACGGGATATGCAACACGCTTCGCGCAGGAACAGGCAGCGACCGCGGAGCGTTCACCTCGCCTCGCCCGATCCATCCCTACGCGCCGCGGTGCATCACTGTCCGCGAAGCGGCGCGTCTTCATTCCTATCCCGACTGGTTCCGCTTGCACACAACAAAGTGGCATGGGTTCCGGCAGATTGGAAATTCCGTGCCACCTCTTCTCGGTCGCGCCGTAGCCTCGGAACTCCTCCTAACAATGAAGAAAGAGCCTCAGCGTCCACAGGGCTCTATCGAGCTTGGGCCGGAATCTCTGCTGCAAATGACGATGAGCGCTGCGGCGAGGTATTACGGCGTGTCTGAGAACGTCGTTGGAAAGCGGCTTCGCCCTACGGACCGCTTGAATGTCGCGCAATTCAACTTTGCAATGGCTTGAAGGACCAAATGGCGCAGAAGACAGACAAAGCGGCGCAGTACGTACCGATCATTGTCCATGTGTTTCGGAAATATTGGGCGAAGGGTACAGAAGAGTTCGAGTTTCACCGCGACGAGTTGGTTGAAGCGGCAGAAGCGGTGGGCGTCGAGCGCCCGGACAATCTGGGTGACGTAATTTACAGTTTCAAGTTCCGGCGTGACTTACCTGCCGAAATATTGAAGACGGCGCCGAAGGGTAAGGCGTGGATTATCGAAGGTGCGGGAAGGAAGGAGTCTATATCGCTTCAGGCTCGTTGATGTCGGTGGAACGACGATCAAGCCCCGCGGAGATATCGCTGCCACTAAAATTCCAGATTCTACACCGGAGATCATCGCTGCCTATGCGCTTGGCGATGAGCAGGCACTGTTGGCCAAAGTCCGCTATAACCGATTGATCGATATCTTCCTTGGGCTGACGACGTATTCTCTACAAAACCATCTTCGTACTCATGTGAAAGGTATGGGACAGATCGAAATCGACGAGATTTATGTCGGACTCAATCGGAACGGCGCTCATTATGTGATTCCTGTGCAGGCGAAGGGCGGATCGGACAAGCTTTCACCTGTACAGACCGTGCAGGACATCGCATGTTGCAAGGCCAAATTTCCAGATTTGATCTGCCGTCCCGTATCTGCACAGTTCATGGAGGATGACGTGATCGCGCTCTTCGAAATGACTATCGAGGCTGGGCGCGTACTGATCGTCGAAGAGCGCCATTATCGACTGGTGCCTGGCGACCAAATCGACGCCGACACAAAGCATCGATACGCGGAGCGAAACGGAAATTGACGGTTTGCTCCGCGTATGTCAGCTTACGCTTTTTCTTGTGCTGCTGTGTTGATCTGAGCTACAGTCCAGTTGGCATCGCCTACCTTGAAGCGGGCGAAGCGGCGCACCATCAGATTTTCGCCCAGCTTGCCGACCTTCTGGGCAATGAGTTGCGCGATGGTAATGGTCTGCTCCTTGATGAACGGCTGCTCCAGCAGGCAGACTTCCTCATAGAACTTCGACATTTTTCCTTCGACGATCTTTTCAATCACGGGTGCGGGCTTGCCGGTCTGGGCGGCCTGTGCGCGGTAGATTTCCTTCTCGCGTTCCAGGTCCGTCGCCGTCACATCTTCCTTGCGGATGTAGCGCGGATCGGTGGCCGCGATATGCATGGCGATGTCTTTCAGCAATTCCTGAAAGTCGTCAGTGCGGGCGACGAAATCGCTCTCGCAGTTGACTTCAATCAGCACGCCGATTTTGCCGCCAGCATGGATATAGGTCCCCACTGCGCCTTCGCTGGCCGTGCGGCTGGCCTTCTTGGCCGCCGACGCCATCCCGCGTTTGCGCAGGACGACAACAGCTTCCTCCATGTTGCCCTTCGCTTCTGCAAGAGCATTGCGGCAGTCCATCATGGGAGCGCCGGTCTTCTCGCGCAGCTCCTTTACCATTGAGGCAGAGATCGTTTCTGTCACGGTTGACATCCTCGTTCGATCCAATCTTGAATACTTGACATAGTGTGTCAATAGCCCGCAGGGTCAAAAATCGACCGGGCAGGCCACTGAGAAATGCAGAGTGATTTAGAAGCAGAGAAGTATCCGATACGCAGCAGAGCGGCGAACTAGATGCCTTCGGCCACCACAGGAGATGAGTCGTCCTCTACCGCGGTCACAGCGGCAGGGGCCTTCCGAAT
>JAKAYS010000089.1 GCA_021826695.1 Acidobacteriota bacterium
CCACACGCATATCGAGGTCCCCTCATCTTATGAGATGACCTTCGATATATAAATGATTCTATTTGTGGCGGACTACACTAGAATCTGCACCTTCACGGAGTTCTCAGGCGTTGCCGATAATCTAGTGCGCCACAACGTGGTTCAGCGCGATTGCGACCTTACGACTTCCGAAGACATTTCCAATCGTCGGTTTGTCATCTTCACTATTTGTAAAACAACGCTAATGCAAGAATCAGCACTAAGAGCATCCCGATCAGGGCGTTATAGAGGTTCAGGTAGCCGGATTGGAGCTTGCTGACTGTTTCAGCGACCCTGCGCGTAGCTTTTACCAGCGGCGAGAAGAGGTACGGTCCAAAGATGGGCGCCACTTCCTGATTGAAGATGAGCCTCTTTACGAAATACGGTCCGTGATCATACTCACGCTCCAGATTGTGCGTTGGGCCATAGATGAATCCATAGAATGTGCGCAGCGCGTTGGAAAATGCCAGGGATGTGGTGGCAATCTCTCGCGCATCTTCCCGGCGTCCGCCCGACCAAACTGGCACGCGGCGAACATGAAACGCCCGCCTGCCTATCAGCAGCAACGCAATCGGAATGAGCGCTAGCAGAGGACATACCACCAGCATTTTTGTCGGCGAGATAAAGGCAAATTTGTTGCTGAGCGGGACTAGCAACCATCCGTCCCGCATTTGTGCCGCGGCATTGACGCCGAAGATGGCCTGGCTCGCTGGCCCCAACGCATGCAACCACCACGGCATCCCCACGGCGAGAACAAGCACAGCAGATCCAAGAATAAAGATGGCCGCGGTTCGAACCGGAGCAAAGCGTCGCGTATGAACGTGGCCATCGCCGAGCAGGCCAATGCCGAACAGCTTTGCAAACGTTGCCAGGGCCACAGCAACAACCAGTGCCAGACCCGCCGCCGCCAGCGTCATGGTCAGCCTTGCAGGCAGTCCATGCACCTGCATTCCATGAAACAAAGTTTGGAAGATGTACCATTCGCTGACAAAACCTGCCATGGGAGGCAGCGCAGCCAGGCTCATCGCAGCGAACAGTGCGCCAATGCCAAGAACGGCGGGATTGCTTCGCAACAAGCCTCGCTGCACAATGGTGTAGCTGCCGTTCATGGAATCGACGCCGTCGGCTGTGAGGAACAGGGTCCCTTTGGCAAAGCTATGGACGGCAAGATGCAGCAGGCAAACGATCCATGCCAGCGCCGCCTGCGCAGGAAGTCCGCTGGCGAGCAGCAACCATGAAACGCCCAGCACTGCCACTGCGACGCCTGCGTTTTCCGCCGACGAAAGACTCAACATCCGTCGCCAGTCTTCCTCCTGAAACGCGTTAAAGATCGACAGAATCGCGGTCAGCACGCCAACGAAAATCATGATGCCGGCGGCACTCATCGTCCAGATGCCAGCGCGGGGCAGCCACTCGATCACGCCACGGGCAAGCGCATAGAAAGCGGCATTCAGGACGATGCCGGAAAAGACGACTCCGGTTGCGCCGCTGCCAGAACCGTACGCGGCGGGGAACCATTCGTAGAACGGGAGGATGCCCAGTTTCGCTCCAAACCCGATAAGCAATAACAATCCAAGAAGAAAAGACAGGGGGGTTGCGACCGCATTTGCTACATGAAAACCTGCAAAGGAACACGACCCAGCCTGGTTGCCCAGCAGCAGCAGGGCCAGCAAGATTGCCACAGCTCCCACCTCAAGCAACCCGAGCATAAACAGAACCGGGGTGCCTGGACGTTCCGCATGTCCGTCGCCAAAAATCATGACGGCCCCACCGATGCTCATCGTCTCCCACGCGATCAGGAAGGACATCGCGTCTTGGAGCCCGAACACTCCGATCGCCCCCAGTAGGGTAAGGCCCAGGCCCGCGTACCAGCATTTTCTCCCTCGGAACGAGGTCGCGTTTGTGCCTAACCCGGCGGCAAATATGGCCGGTAGAAGTCCAAAAAACATCAACCAAAGAGCTGCCGCAGTCAGCTTGAACTGGACCGGCGTGTCGCTCAAACGAATTCCCAGCGATAGTGTGCTCGATTCGCCGGGCATACCGATCAAGCAGGCGGCGATGCCAACGACGCAGCCAAGAACAATTCCCGCGCGGGCCATCGTGCCGCGCGGCTCGATCAGCGCGACAACAACGGAAATCAGCCACAACAGCGCCATCAGCAAGAGAGCATCAGTGAGCAACTTGACCTCCTTGAACATGCTGACTCGCACGATTGAGCAGCAATAACAGCGCGTGAATCATCGCTGCCGGGTTTGGAGGACAACCGGGCACATAAATGTCTACCGGCAGGAATTCCTCTACGCCGTGTCCGCAGCTATATCCTCCACCGCTGGCACCGCCGGAAACGGCGCAGGTCCCCATCGCCATTACCCAGCGCGGCTCCGGCATGGCGTTGTAGGTCTCCCTCAGCGGACCTTGCATGGCATAGGTGACCGGGCCGGTCACGAGTAGCAAATCCGCGAAGCGTGGTGAAGGCGTGAAGAAGATGCCCAGCCGGTGCAGGTTGTAATACGGGTTGTTCAGTGCCTGCAACTCGGACTCGCATCCGTTGCAGGAACCGGCGTCTACATGGCGGACATGGAGACTGCGGCCAAAATATTTCTGGATTTTCCTGGTCACTTCCTCAGCCGGAGGAGACTGGAGCGCTTCTGTCCAGATCAGATCGTCGCGGTTGCGGACGCCAAAGGCCCAGTCGTTGGATTTTGTCAGCGCATCGTTGGGGCAGGCCTCCGTACAGAGCTGGCAGCCGATGCACTTGCCGTAGTCAAGAGCAAGTCGCTCCTCCGCCTCACACGATTCAAACGAGAGCGCGCCTGGGAGGCAAACATCGACGCATCCGCGACAGTTATCACGACAGCGGTCGGCGTGGTAGCGCGGCAGTCCGAGCACTCCTGGCTGGGTCGGTCCGTCCTTCCCCGGCCACGAAGTTGTCGCGATTCCACGGCGGATTCCATACAGTGTCCACACCGGCATAACTACTCCTTTGCCCTATCGGTCACAGCCAGCCATCGTCAGGCCAAAACTTGCTTCATTGATGGCGTAGTCCATCATGTTGGTGTCGTGTACGGTCAATGGAAATACACGCCAGTTTGAAAATGAGGGCGATTTGATTTTGACCCGCGCCAACCGGCCCGCGTTGTCGAGATGCACGCAGTAATACGTCGAGCCTCTCGCGCCTTCGCACCAACCCAAACCTTCGCCACCGGAAACATTGCTAATTTCGGAAGAGACCGGGCCCTCCGGGACATCCTTCACGGCGCGGGCGATCAGGGAGAGGCTCTCATGAATCTCTTCCATCCGAATTTGCACGCGAGCGTGCGCGTCTCCTTCAGTCCGCACCGGTATGTTCATCGTGAGCCGGTCATAGGCAGCATAGGGATGATCGCAACGAAGGTCGCGTTGAATACCCGAGGCGCGCTTGACGGGCCCGGTTGCGCCTTGATCGTAGGCCATTTGCAGCGGCAGATGACCGGTGGTGATCAATCGGTCGAGGTGACTATTGGTTTCTTCCAGCGACTTGAGGTAGGTGGTGATCTCCGGCTGCAGCCTCTTCAGCTTTTCCGGCAACGTGCTCAGGTCGAGGTCGCGGCGCAGTCCGCCCGGCTTGAGAATGCCACGCAGAAAACGGCTGCCAGTAAGCATCCCGTTGATCTGTTTCGATTGTTCCGCGAGCAGCTTTCCTTGTGCTTCGCCTACTTTCAACGTGGTTGTGTGACAGAGATGGCCGAAATAATGCAGATGATTGTAGAGGCGCTCCAGTTCCGCCAAAACGGTACGAAGATAGCGCGCGCGCTCCGGTATCTCGCAGGCGCAGGCCGCCTCGATTGCCTGGCAGTAAGCCAACGAGTGGGCGATGCTGTCAACACCTGAAATTCGTTCCGCCAATACGACACCTAGCGAGGGCAAGGTCCCTTCAAATCGCTTTTCCATTCCTCGATGCTTGAAGAACAAACGAGGATGACAATGGAGAATCGCTTCCCCAATGTAGTAGAAGAATATCTGCGCGGATTCCAGCACATCGGCCCGCACCGGGCCGAACGGCAATGTCTGCACGTCGTCGCCTTCGACCGGAGGACGGTCCCAGGGTCCAGAAGTGAAGGGCATCATTTCGTCCGGCTGATACCTGGGATCGAGCGGCGGCATGGTGGGATGCGCGCCCTCGTGCAGGACCAGCGGCCTGGGCTCCGGATGTCCGTCAAATGTGACTCCGCACAGTTCCTGGATTTCGCGTTCATACCAGCCCAGCAGAGGAACCTGAGGGGCAAGCGACTGGAGATGGGGCGAGTCCGCAGGCAGTGAGCAGCGTAGAAAGAGGAAGGGTTCATGGGAAGCAGTGGCCGCCAGGTACGCAACCTCTACGGATTGGCCGGGCGCGGGGAACCAGGCATAGGCCATTTGCAGGCGTGCGCCAGCCTTCATGAGATCGAAGCACGCCTGCGGTATCTCCTCGGGACGCAATACGCGCTCAATCGCACCTTTCATCGCGCGCCTCCCATGATTTCAGCCGAGATGGTTGTGAAGGCGTTCCATAGAACGTGCGGCCACCATAGCCCAAGAACCAGCACGGGAAGAAATGACAGCCACATGGGGAGAGCTCTCCACACAAGGCCGGGCAGGACTTGTGGCATAGGTGGGTTTTCGGTTTCGTCAAAGTACATCGCGCGAAAATGGGAAAGAAATCCGATAAACACCACGACCAAGAAAATCACGAACAAGACGACAGCCCAGCGATAGGGACCCGCAATCCCGGCACGAAGGATAGTGAACTCACTCAGGAAGAGAGCAAAAGGTGGAGCGCCCGCAATGCCCACAGCGCCAAGCAACCACAGAATTCCGGTGACCGGAAAGGTCCGAAGTACATCGCGGATGTCCGTGATCTCCTTCGAGCCATAGGCGCGCATGGCATTCCCGGCGCCGAAGAACATCAGAGACTTATTCAGGGAATGATTGAGCATGTGGTAGAGCGCGCCCGCGATACCAAGAACGCCGCCAAAGCCCAGGCCAAGCGCCTGCACGCCGATATGTTCGACGCTGGAGTAGGCCATCAGCCGCTTGATACCTGTTTGCCTCACGATGAACAGGGAAGCGATGACAAAGGAGAAGATACCGAAGCAGACTACAGCGGTATGCGCAAGCCTGCTGGTGGAAGTGCCGCTGACGACTCCCAGGAATCGCGCGATGCCTAGCATCGAGGCATTCAATAGCGCGCCCGACAGCATTGCGGAGACCGGTGCGGGCGATTCGCTGTGCGCATCCGGCAGCCAGGTGTGCATCGGGGCCAATCCCGCCTTGGTGCCATAGCCCACCAGCACCAGCAAAAAGGACACCGTCAAGAGTGGTGGATACACCTGAGAGGCCGAATGATGAAGAGCGGCCCAGGTCATGGCATAGGTCGGTCCCAGGACGAACGATCCGCCCCAATAAAACAAGACCGTGCCGAGCAGGGCCAGGCTGATGCCGCTAGAAACAACAACGATGTACTTCCATGCTGCTTCCGTGCTCTCGGCCTCACGTTCAAAGCCCACCAGAAAGGTGCTGATTAGCGTCGTCAATTCGATGGCGATCCAGAACACTCCCGCGTTGTTCATGACGCAGGCTGCCAGCATGGTGAAGGCGAAGCCGGAGAACAATCCATAGAACAGAGGAAGCCGTTCTTCCTCGTCGAGCAATCGCATGTACCCGACGGCATAGATGGACGAAAGCGCATACACGATGGAGATACAAAGAATGACCCACGCGCCGAGGGCATCGATCTGGATATAGGCCCGCCACCACAGAGTTGAACCATGGCGCAGCGTGGCCACCAGCAGAAGAATACTGACGACAAAGTCTGCGCTTGCGGCAACCACGGTGCCATACTCGGCGGTGCGGGAGTGGCGCGATCCAAACGACAGGAGCGCCGCTGCCAGGGGAGCACCGAAAAGGATGATGACCAGGTCTTGTACCATCGTCCCTCAACCCACCAGCCGCTTGAGTTCGCGGCTGCTTGTTGTGCCTGCATGGACCAGGAGAAAGCGCACCAGCATTCCGAAGCACGCCACCACGATCAGCAGGTCGAAGAGAATCACAATCTCGATCAGCATCGGCATTCCAGGGACGAGAATCTGAGACCCCAGAAAGATGCCGTTTTCCAGCACGAGAAGAGCGAGGATTTGACTGACAGCCTCGTTGCGCACGGAGAGCATCAGGAAGCCCAGAAACTTCATTGAGATCATGATGGTCAATGCGAGCACGACAACATAGCCGGCGGGAGGCGCCTGGCGATTCATATGGTTGGCGATGACAAAGGCGAACATCACGAGCAGAGCGCCCACCACCAGGCTCGAACTCGGTTGAAGAATCGCGTGCGCCTCGCGTTTGACATGCAGACGGTCGATGATGCGCATCAGCAGATACGGCAGCACGAGTCCGCGAAAGATCGCAGTCAGGAAAGCGATGGCGTAGAGTTCCGGGTATCCTCCGAAGTATCCAACCGCAGCGGACAGACCCGCAATCAGCCAGGACTCTGCCGCAAACGCATAGACATAATTCCGTAGCCAATGCGAACCGAGCATGACAAACGCCAGCAGCAGGCTTAAAATCGCGAGCGAGCTGAAGATCGATGCCTGCAGTGAATTCACATGCGCGAGAAACATTGGACGCTCCTCATAGCAATTGACTGGACACGATGGCAAGCACGGCGAACAAAAATCCTGCCGCCAGCGGCTCCTGATAGCGATAGAAGCGAAGGCGTGACTGCACTGTTTCGACCACGACAACGGTCAACGCCACCAGTAGAAACTTGATCGTTAAACTTGCAAGAGAACCGAGTTCACCGAGCGGCGTGCCGACCTGCGACATTCCCCAGGGAATCAGAAACACGTTGCAAAAGATTGTGTAGAGGATCACCTGCTTCATCATCGAAGCCCACTTCAGCAAAGCGAGCAGCGGTCCGGAGTATTCGAGGATGCGGGCCTCGTCGATCATGTAGATTTCCAGGTGCGTGCTCGAATGCACTGGCAGCCGATCCGTCTCAACCAGAAGCAGTGACAGGAAAGCCAGGATCAGGAACAAGTGGGCAGGACTCCAGTAGATAGAGAGACTGCCAAGCAACAAATGATTGACGGCGAAGGGCAGCATGGCCTTGGCCAGAAGGCTAATTCCGACCAGCACCAGGATCAGGGTCGGTTCTGCCAAAATCGCCAGCATGACCGCCCTGCTCGATCCGATGCCGCCGTACACATTTCCTGTGTCGAGTCCGGCAAGGATGATAGCGAACGACCCAAGCGTGAGGATCATTCCGCCACCGAGCATGTCTCCCATGTCCGACAGCGGTAGCGGCCGATCAGTGAGAACTGGAATCAGAATCGGCACGGTCAACATCGCAGTGAAGGCGACAATCGGGGCGGTGAAGTAAATCCACGATGCCGATTCAGGCGCGACGGATTCCTTATGGAAGAACTTCCACAGGTCTCGATACGGTTGGAAAAGACTTGGGCCGCGGCTGCGCTGCACGCGCTCTTCCACCTTGAGAATGAAGCCCTGCAGGAGGGGAGCCAACAACAACACGCAAAGGACTTGAAGAATCTGTAGGAGAATGTTGGAGAGAATCACACGGCCCTCCAGTGCTTGCGACGATGGGGAATATCTCCTGGGACAGAACTTCTGTGCGGATGGCGCGAGAGGGGCGGGACTTTCTTCATGGCATAGTTCCCCGTTAGGGTAGGAGTCATCAGCCATGAAGGCGGTTAACGGTGGACTTCATCACCAGGTACAAATTGTTTGTAAATGAATCTTCGATCCTCGCTGCCGGTTTGTCAAGATCGTAAAAGCTGGCCGCATTGGCATTCGACCATTATGACCGTACGGAACTCGTGATGCCATGCCTTTCTTTCAGTAGTGAGTGTTGACAGCGGCGGCACCAATGGAATAGTAGTAAGGGTTGGTTAGGTGAGGGAGTTCACCTTTAACCGCTGTCCATTCCAATAGGCCGGACAGATGATGACTCCTGACAGGGAATCCTGTCGCGGAGCCATGTCCCGGCACGATCTCTGAACAAAGACTATTAGGAGTTTGGATCCATGACATACACATGGGTTCTCTCGAATTTTTACGCCGGTCTGGTGCTTGGCGCAATCGCGCGTGTCATCCCTCGCGCGCAGAGCATGATCGAAAATCCCATCTATCGGAACGGGGCCCACGGCATCGCGCCGTGGCGTTCGTACTCCGCCCCATTCCAAATCTTAGGAATTCTCACAATAAACGACCTTGTGTTGGGAAAGCGTATTCATCATGTCTGAGATTGCAAAACTTGAAGCTCTTGAAATCCTCGATTCCCGAGGGAATCCGACCCTCGCAGTCACCGCAACATTGTCGAACGGTGTGAAAGCAACGGCAAAGGTTCCTTCCGGAGCATCGACCGGCAAGCGCGAAGCAGTGGAACTGCGGGACGGAGATAAAGCCCGCTATGGCGGCAAAGGTGTGCTGAAGGCGAAGAGCCACGTTGAAGGCGAGATCCAGAATGTCATCCGCGGCTTCGATGCGAATGATCAGAAGGCGTTGGACAAAAAGCTATGTGAACTGGATGGCACGCCGAACAAAGCTCGACTCGGAGCGAATGCGATTCTTGGAGTGTCGCTGGCAGTTGCAAGAGCATCGGCGGAAGATCGGGGGCTCCCGTTTTATGCCAGTCTGGGGAACGAGGCTGCCAATCTAATTCCGGCGCCATGGTTCAACGTGCTGAACGGTGGAAGTCACGCCGACAGCAACGTGGATTTTCAGGAGTTCATGATTTCACCAGTCGGCGCGCCTCGCTACAGCGAGGGACTGCGCGCAGCCGCCGAGACCTTTCATGCGCTGAAAGCTGTGCTTCACAAGAACGGATACAGTACCGGCGTTGGAGATGAAGGTGGATTCGCGCCGGAACTGAAATCTAACGAAGAACCAATCGAGCTGATCCTCGAAGCAATCCAGAAGGCTGGCTACAAACCCGGCAAGGATTTGGTGATTGTGCTGGACCCTGCGACCAGCGAACTGTTTGAGGATGGCTCATATGTCTTCGAGAAGTCGGACAAGAGCAGGAAGTCGCCGGCTCAGATGGTGGAATTCTGGAAGAGTTTGCTCGATCGCTATCCGGAAATTTGGGCCATTGAAGATGGGGTTGCGGAAGACGATCACTCCGGCTGGCAGCAACTGACCAAAACCCTGGGAGACAGAATCCAATTGATCGGCGACGACAATTTCGTCACCAATCCCACCTTGTTTCGTCAGGGCATCAAGGATGGCGTCGCCAATGCAATCCTCATCAAGCTGAACCAGATTGGCACGTTGACGGAGACGCTGGAATGCATTGAGATCGCACGCTCGAGCGGTTACGGCGCAGTCATCTCGCACCGTTCCGGGGAAACTGATGACACCAGCATTGCCGATCTGGCCGTGGCTGCGGGTATGGGTCAGATCAAGACCGGCTCGACCAGCCGCGGCGAGCGCATTGCAAAGTACAACCGCTTTCTGGAGATCGAGCGCGAACTTGGAAGCAAGGCTCGCTATGCAGGGGCCACCATCTACGACCGCTGGCAGACGTCGGTGAAGGCATAGCAATTCGCAGTAGGTGTTGGAGTCCACCGCAAACCGCTCAACTGGGCAGATGACTCCTCGAAGCTTCAAATACTTGGAGGAGTCATGCCCGAACTCGTACCCGATCTCGCGATGAACCGACACTCCGGGGAGTTGAACGATCCCCAGCAGAGACATCTCAGAGTCACTTGTCAATATATTGACAAGCTTCTGAGCGACGTGGAACAGGTTCTTCATGCGGCGACGTCTCCATCTCCATTCCCCCGCTACGTCGTGGACATCACACCCGCGCAGACCCGCGCGATTGAGGACCACATCCGCCGCCTGCGCTCGCAACTGCTGCGTACGCTGGCCTGGCAGCACATGAGACCAAACTCGCCGGAAATTCCAGCGACACGCGCGGTGATGACGGACCTGGCTTTTGTCGATATCGCGATCGAAGAACTGAAACCCAGCTACATGCGTGGCTATGGCGCTGTCCCGGAGGATGCGGTAAGCGAACTCAATGGAGTGGTCTACGAGTTACGCTCTCTGGTCGAGGCATGGAGCGCTACGTCCGCCAGGAATTGGGTACCAACCTGGAGGCGCGCCTCCGGAAACTGGAGGAAACCGGGTACGATGTGGACCTGTTGCGGCTCATGGAGCAGATCGTCAGGACTGCGGGGACTTCGAAAGACGCGATCGATGCGCCGCAACTGGAAGACGAGCTGGCTCGCCTGAAGAACTGGGGAGTGGATGAGATTTCAAAGGAAATGCGAACACAGGGATAGGGAGGCACGAGTTTGTCGAAATATATGTATATTGCGGCGGGTGGGGCGCTGGGCTCCATTGCCAGATTCTGGGTTGGTTCTGCGGTCGCCAGCCGTCTGGGTACAAAGTTCCCTTACGGGACCTTTGTCATCAATATCACGGCCTGTGCGATTATCGGCTTCTCACTTACGTTTCTGGCCAAGCGAACGAACCTGAATCCTGCGTGGAGGTTCCTGGTGCCTGTCGGCTTTGTCGGCGCGTACAGCACGTTTTCGACGTATGAGTGGGAGACCCTTTCCACGCTGCGGAGCGGGGCCTTTTCCATGGCTGCACTTTATGCATTCAGCAGCCTTTTTCTTGGACTTGCGGCCGTCTGGTGCGGCGCTCTCATCGCGGAGATGATCTCATGAGGACCCACAAACAACTCGTCATGCATCAATCGATCCTGCAGGTGCTTCCGGAGCATGGCTGTCCCTTCTGTCGCTTTCTGAAAGAATTTCAGACGGCGCGTCTCCAGAACCACCGGGAAAAGGAAATCCGCCGCCTGTGCAATTTTCACGCATGGGGCCTTGCCGCGGTTCAAGACGCTCCATCCGCCGCGCACGTTTTCCTGAAACTGCTTGAAGAACCGGCAGCGGTCTCCAACGAAGACTCTGGATGTGACATCTGCCGGGAAATACTCGCGGATGAGGATCGGTGTATCCGGGAGTTTGTGAGTTGTCTTGCGCGGGAAGATGTCTCTCACTGGCTGAGAACGGAGCCGGTACTCTGTATCCCGCACGGGATAAAATTGCGGCGGAAAGTTCCGATCGTTCTTGCCACCCGGATTGACGCCATCATCGAGAGTCATCGCGAGCGGCTGGCGCAGGAGTTGTTGCAACTCAGCCAAGAACCGGAAGCAGACAGAGCTGGCTGGGGATCGCTCGGACGAACTGCCGAGTTTCTCGTTGCCCAGCGCGGGCTACGCGGATAAAGGAGGATTCATGTTGCAAGCGGGCAAGGCAGTCAAGGTCTCGATCTACTTGAGTGAGGGATCGACACATCACGGGGTCTCAACCTATTCCAGTATTCTCGACTTTCTTTTCTACCGCGGAGTTTCCGGCGCAACCGTGCTGAAGGGTGTAGCCGGGTTTGGCGCGGACCATCACATCCATTCCGCGAGCTTCGTCGAAATTTCGGACCGCTTGCCCCTGAAGATTGAATTCATCGAATCGCGGGAAAAGGTGGATGAGCTTCTCGGCAAGCTGGAGGAAATGGCTGGCACCGGCATGATCGAAGTGCAAGAGACTACGGTGGCCAAGCCGGCCCAAGCCTCGAAGCAAAAGAGCGCCACACTCCCAGCGCACCTGAAGATCGAAGGCAGGGCCAGGCTGATGCGCATATATATAGGTGAAGCGGACCAATGGAAGGAAAAGCCCCTGCACAAGGCACTCGTTGAGGCGATGCGCGCCAATGACATCGCCGGCGTCACGGTCTATCGTGGCATTCTCGGTTATGGCGCGCACCGACGAGTCCACAAAGACAAGCCCTTGCATTTGTCGCATGACTGCCCAATCATGCTTTCGGTGATCGATACGGAAGAGAAGCTACAAGCCTTCCTGCCCATCGTCGAACAAATGGTGCAGGAGGGATTGGTCGTGCTGTCAGATGTAGACATCATCAAGTACTCCTATCGCGCGCTCGATACGAATCAAGGCGCGGTATGAGCGGAGGCACGGCCATGAAAGAACAGTTTCAAGCGCGTATGTTGCGGATACATTTTGGTGAAGATGACAAGTGGCAGGGCAAGCCATTGCATGAGGCGATTTTCGCCAAGTGTAGAGAGTTGGGCATTGCGGGCGTCACGATCTACAGGGCCATCGAGGGATATGGAACCAGCACCAGAATCCATTATGCCAGCCACTGGATCCTTTCTAAAGACGCTCCCATCGTGGTGAGCATCATTGACACCGAAGACCAGATCAATAAATTGGTTCCTCATCTCGACACGATGGTCGAAGAGGGACTGATTGCCATATCGAACGTCGAAGTGATCCGATACTTCCGTCACGAAAATGCTTCGGTCAAGGCGTAACAACGGATGCAAACATACGACAGCAATCCGACGGTACAAGACCACGGCGCCCCCGCTGACAGAGACATCCACGAGCGTGGATGGCGCATCCCGCCTACTGCAACTCGGCAGACTTGCCCATGAGCTTGGGACTGAACCAGTCGCCGAGGAAGCTCGTGAGCTCGCAGCGCGAGTTTCCGAAGGACGTTTCTATGTAGCTTGTGTCGGCCAGTTTAAGCGAGGCAAATCCACCTTGCTAAATGCACTGGTTGAACGACTCAACCAATTAGAACGGGAGGTTTCGGCACTCGTCTAATCATGTTCAGCGGAGTTCGATGCTGTACTAGTTCCATCATTCGATCCAAATATCTGAAGATACAAGTCTTCGCCAAACGCGGTCTCCAATGGCTCGCCTTCGAGCAGTCTGAAGGTCCGCGTACCGTCAGCATTTCTTTCAGCGCGTAAGAAAACCGCGTCCTCGCGCTTTCTGTTGAAGAAGTCATGTGCGAATTCGTACAGATGCGTTACGTAGAAGATCTTGATACGCTTCTCCAGCAACGCACAGACGATCTGTCTCGCGATCTCCGATCCCTCCCGTTCATTGGTCGCGGCAAATGATTCGTTGAACAGCAGCATCGAGTTCGGCCCAATGTGGTCTGCGATCTCGCTCATTCTGGCGAGTTCTTCATCGAACTTCCCACTCTTCATTGCGGCGTCCTCCTCCCGCTTGTAGTGAGTGAACAGAGCAGGACAGAGTTCGGCGGCGAAAGTGTCAGCAGCGACGAACATGCCGCACTGCATCATCATCTGCGCCAGACCGATGCTGCGCAGAAAACTCGACTTTCCGCCCTGGTTGGCACCGGTGATGATGATAAGGCCCTTGCCGTCGGCCTCGACTACGTTACCAACCACGCGTCCCTCCATACGGAGTGACAGGCACACATCGTAAAGCCCGGACAGTTGGAGCCTACGTTCGCCCGCGGGTGTTGGCGTGGGAAAGCATATCGGCTCTTTCTTGGCTGCCAGCCGATCATACAAATTCAGGCCGCCAACATAAAAGGCCAACTCCGTTCGCAGCATTTTGAAGAAGTTCAAAACGTGATCGGCGGATTCGGCAAGTGCAATCGCAACGCGGCTGATTCCCAGGTGCCGCATGTCCGATAGAATCTGTGCCCCGGTTTCGTCGCGATCGTCGATATGGAAGGTATAGGCCGGCGCTCCTTTGCCAAGTATTCGCTCGAACCAGTTCGGGCCCTCGTCGCGAGACTGACGCAACATGTAGTTCGCGCCTTCGTTGCCATCACCCAGTTCCGCGCTAAGCAATACGCCCTTGCGGAATTTCAATTCTGTCAGATGATTCTGGATGCGGCCCAAGTATTCGTCGCCCAATTCCTTGCGGAGCATGGCGAACAGTGTTGTGAAAGCCTCGGACGAAAACTGACTGGCTTTCTCTTCTGCAACGGCTCTCAGTTTTCTGAGTGTGCCCAGGGACGATTCGATCAACTCGATGGAGCTATACAGCAACGAGTCCGGGTAGTTGGACAAGCCCCACCACTGCTTTCTCGCCCGCTCG
>JAKAYS010000090.1 GCA_021826695.1 Acidobacteriota bacterium
GAGAGCTGCGATCTTTATGGCTGCGTCCGGATGTGCCAGCGTGTGGGCGTTCTTTCCCATAGCGGCCAACCCTTTGGCATCGCGCAAAAGACCGATAAGTTCTGCCAGCAGGCGTTCGTTCGTCAGTTCCGGTTCCAACACCATCGCGGCACCCCCGGCGTTGACGAGTACTTCCGCGTTGCGCCGCTGATGGTCATCGGCGGACTTCGGAAAAGGAACCAGTAGTGAAGGCTTCGATGCCGCCGCCAGTTCCGCAACCGTGCTGGCCCCGCTGCGACAGAGCACGAGGCTCGCGGCGGCGAACCGCTGTGGCATGTCATCCAAAAACGGCTGGACACTCCATGAATTCGGCCAGCGTTCGCGCAACGATGTCGATTGCGCGTAAGCCTGCTCGGTCCCTTCCCGATGCTTCGCGCCGCATTGATGGAGAATGGTCAAACCTGGGACAGCCTCCAACAAATTTGCAGCAATCTGCGGCATCACGCGATTGAACAAGCGTGCCCCCTGGCTGCCGCCAAACACGAGCAGTTGCGGGGCTGCTTCGGCGGGTCGCGTAGGAAGAGTAAAGAATTCCGGGCGCACGGGAATGCCTGTGACTTGAGCGTTGCGGAAATAGGGCAGCGTATCGGCAAAGTTGACTGCGGCCGCCTGCACCCAGCGTCCCACCATGCGATTTGCCAGGCCGGGAACGGCGTTCGGCTCAAAGGTAACGCTGGGCGTTCCTGTCAGGATGGCCGCCAGCATCGCAGGACCGGAAGCATATCCACCGACACCCAGCACCACATGCGGACGAAATCTGCGCAGCATTCGTATGCAGGCCAGCACCGCGAGCGGCACACGGGACAAGGTCTTCACTTTGGTCGAAAAACTGACTTGATTGAGCTGGCCAACTCGGATGAGATCCAGCGGAAACCCCGCGGCTGGCACCAGACGGGTTTCCATTCCACGCACTGTGCCGACCAATCTGACTTCCGCGTTTTCGCTCTCTACAAGTTGCCGCGCAATGGCAAGCGCCGGAATGACGTGGCCGCCAGAGCCACCCCCTGCAATCCATACCCGCAACCGTTCCTGAGCCATGCGCTGATTCTTTGCCATGCGCTTCAGTCGATCTCCCGGGTAAGGTTCAACAGGACGCCCATACTGAGCAGGGTGAAAAACAAAGACGTGCCTCCCGCGGAGATAAACGGCAATGCGATGCCCTTGGTCGGCACCAGGGCCAGCACTACGCTGATGTTAAAAAAAGCCTGAATGATGATCGTGGCAGTGATGCCAAAAGCCAGGAAGCGGGCAAAGGGGTCCGTCGAAAGCAGCGCAGCGCGCAGTCCTCGATAGGCAAGCATAAGGAAGAGCGCGACGACCAGCAGCGTGCCAATCAGCCCGAGTTCTTCGGCAATGTTCGCAAAGATAAAGTCTGTCTGCGGTTCGGGGAGGAAGAAAAGTTTTTGCCGCCCTTCCATCAGACCGACCCCATGAATGCCGCCGGCGCCAACGGCAATCAGCGATTGCAGAATGTGGAAGCCGGTCCCGCGTGGATCTTTATCCGGATCGAGAAACGCAATCATCCGCGCGCGCCTCCACGCCACGTGAAACAGCATGTAATACAGCACCGGAGAAGCAGCCAGCAATGCCAGAAAAAGATATTTCATCTGCGCGCCTGCCAGATACAGCATCAGCGCGGTAACGACGGCGCAGACCATCGCGGTGCCAAGGTCTGGCTCTTTCAAGATCAGCGCGATGAACAGCAGGCTGGGTAATGCCGCGGGGACAAGAGCGCGTCTCCAATCATCCAGTCGATCGACGCGGTTCTGCAAAAACCATGCGAGAAACAGCACCAGCGTGGGTTTGGCAATCTCCGATGGCTGAAAACTGAGCGGTCCAAAACGAATCCAGCGATGCGTATGGTGCGAGTCATGCATGAAAAACGTGGCCAGCAACAGCATCGTGGTAATCGCAACGCATGGAAAGACAATCGTCGGACTGTTATACCTGCGATAGTCGACACGCATCAGCACGACCATGGTAATCAGGCCAAGGAGTGCCCAGCCCGACTGCTTCAACACAAAGGAATAGGGCGAGCCGTAGCGCTCCTTCGCCATGACTGCCGAAGCCGAAAACACCATGACCAGCCCAAAGAGCACCAGAAGCAGGGTGACGATGAACAGCCACTTGTCTATGCCGACACGTTTTGCCATGCTTCCAACCCTTGCCGAGCGAGCACGAGTTGCTTGAAGACGCGCCCGCGATGTTCGTAATTTTCAAATTGATCGAAGCTGGAACAGGCTGGCGCGAGTAGAACAACATCTCCAGCCTGGGCGTGCGTGGCAGCCTGCTCGATGGCGCGCTCCAGCGTCTGACACGAAACGACCGTGGCCGCGCCTGCAATCTGCTGCTCAATCTTCGCAGCGGCGGCGCCAATCGTATATACGGCGCGCACTCTTTCCTTCAGCAGCGGATGCAGCAGTGTGTAGTCGGAGTTCTTGTCCTTGCCACCGAGAATCAGATGAATACCTCCCGGAAAAGCAGCAATCGCTTTCATGGTTGCATCCACGTTGGTGGCCTTGGAGTCGTTGTAGTACTCGACCCCATGGATGCGCGCCACAAATTCCAAACGATGTTCCACAGCACGAAACTCGGCCACGACTTTGCGAATCACATCGACAGAAATTCCAGCCAGCTTCGCGGCGCAAACCGCTGCAAGAACATTTTCTAGATTGTGCTCACCCTTCAAAGAAATTTCGCTGACAGGAAGAACTGGCTCCAGCGCAGCTTTTTCATTTGCTCGCCAGACAATTGCGTCCTGATAGATGAAGCATCCCTGCCGCGCTGGTCTGCGAGAACTGAACCAGAAGATCTGGCTGTGAGCGCGCACGGCTGCCTGTTGCGTCTCGGCGTTTTCCGCATTCAGGACGAGAAAATCATCGGCCGTCTGATTGGAAAAAATTCGCTCTTTCGCGGCGATGTAATGTTCCATGCTGCCATGGCGATCCAGATGGTCGGGCGTAATGTTCAGAATGACGGCGATCTTCGGGTGAAAATCCACAATGGTTTCTAGCTGGAAGCTGGAGACCTCCAGCACATTCCATCCATCCTCGCGGCTCTGCGCCACTTGAGAAATGACAGGCACGCCAATGTTGCCGCCGACCTGCGTAGGCTGGCCGCTGGCGCGAAAGATTTCGCCGCAGAGCGCCGTGGTGGTCGTCTTGCCGTTCGATCCCGTGATCGCAAGAACATTGCCGCGCAGGAAACGCCCTGCAAGTTCCAACTCGCCGATGACCGGAGTCCCAAAACCACGGGCCTGCACCAGCTCCGGCGTGTCCAGCGGAACGCCCGGACTGACGACGATCCAATCCTGCCGGCGGAAGGTCAGTAGTCCATGGCCGCCCGCCTCGACCATCACGCCAGCATCAAGCAACGCGGGCAATTCCTGCGCCAGCGCCTCGACACTTCGCACGTCGGAGACAGTGACCTGCGCTCCCTTGCTTCGCAGAAAAATGGCCGATGCAAGACCGGACTTGCCCAGGCCCACCACCAGGATTTTTTTACCCTTCAATTCCATCCATCTCTCATTTTCTGTCGCGTATCGATTGTCCCACGTCCGCATATTTGTCGGGCAGTTTTCGGTATGATCTATCGCAGCTTCAGGGTAGTCAATGCAAACAAAGCGAATACCAGGGCCGCAATCCAAAAGCGGACGATCACTTTCGACTCCGACCATCCCATCAGTTCAAAGTGGTGATGAATGGGCGCCATCTTAAAGATGCGTTTTTTACGCAGTTTATAGCTTCCTACCTGCAGCATAACGCTGAGGGCTTCCAGAACGAAAACGCCTCCGATAAATGGCAGAAGCAGTTCCTGCTTGATGATGACGGCAATCGTCCCGATCGCGCCACCCAGCGCCAGGGAACCTACATCGCCCATAAAGACCTCCGCGGGGTGGGCGTTATACCAAAGAAAGCCGATGCTGGCGCCGACCATCGACCCGCAGAAGATAGTCAACTCGGAAACCATCGGCATCCGCTGCAATCCGAGATAATCCGCGAAAACCACATTTCCACTTACATACGTAAGCACGGTCAAGGCTCCGGCGGCAATGATGGTGCAGCCGATGGCAAGCCCATCCAGCCCATCCGTCAGGTTCACAGCGTTGCTGGAGCCAACGAGTACCAGCACAATAAAAAAGACAAAGGGGGCAAATGCAAGCGGCCATAAATGTGGCATATGACGCAACGAGTCGATGGCCATATCTGGCCGGATACGCTTGAAAAACGGCACCATCAGGCGCGTGGAGTATTCACCCTTTCCACGGATGACGAGCAGAAGAATCGCAATCAGCGCCGCGATGCTCACCTGCGCGGCGATTTTTGCGCGGGCGGTCAGACCCAGGTTCCGCTTATGAACGATCTTGATGTAATCGTCGGCAAATCCAATGCCGCCAAAGCCTACGGTTGCCAGAATCGCCAGCCAGACAAAGGGATTGGACAGATCGCTCCACAACAGCGTAGGCACTAAAATCGCCACGCCAATCAACAGGCCACCCATGGTCGGCGTTCCTGCCTTTTTCTGATGGTCCTTGGGGCCATCTTCACGAATAAACTGGCTGATCTGAAATTCGCGCAGCCTGTCGATCAGGTAGGGGCCGATCAGCAAACCGATGAGCAGCGCCGTCAGCGTCGCAAACGCAGTGCGGAACGTGAGGTAGCGGAAGATACGGAACGCGTGGATGTAAGGAAATAACTTTTGATAGAGAAGCCAGTAGAGCAAATGACCTCCGCGCTGCCCGGATTCCGGGACCTGCCTGCGTGCGCTTTTCTCCGCTATAGTAACCGCTCACGCCGCTTCTGTGTGGGACTCGCGCCAACAATCTTCAATCGATGTTCCCATCCAGACACTTGGGCAGCCTCTTTTCCGCCGCTAATGAGGGCTGCCAGCCGACGCACCTGAACTTGGAGCACTGGAAGCTGGCGCGCTCGCCGACTTGCCCGCGCCCTTCTTGCCAGGCGGCTGCGCGAAGTATCCGGGACGCGTCCGCACTGTCAGCTTGCCAAATCCCTTCGCCTTTGCGACCACGCGAATCGTGCGATACCCGCCGTTGCGGAAGGGATTGGTGGGATGGTAGCCGATGATGTACTGATTGCGAATGTCCTTGGCTACTTCCTGCGCGATGGCATCGACCTGATCCAGAGATTTAGGGAAAAAAGCGATACCTCCTGTCTGATCGCTCAACAATTGCAGGTCTTTGCGCGCGCGATGGCCTTCCCTGCCATTCTGTTCGTCGTATAGCAGCCCGATGGAATAGACGATAGGTCCCTGTAGTGCCTGTATCCGGCGCACCGTTTCGGCAAGCGTGGTGCTGGAGCTGTTGTCTTCGCCATCCGTGATAATCAATATCACCTGCTTGGAGCGTTTGGCATATTTCGCGAGATGATCGGCGGCGGCCACAATCGCGTCATATAAAGCGGTCCCGCCCTTGGCGTCGATATGGGACAGCCCCTTTTCCAATAGGCCGATATTGGAAGTGAAGTCCTGGTCGAGAAATGCTTCGTCGGAAAAGTTGACAATAAAAGACTCGTCCTGTGGATTCGACGCCCGTACCAGGTCGATGGCGGCAAGGTTGACCGCAGCCCGCTTCTCGCGCATGGAGCCGGAGTTGTCAATCAGGATGGCCAGCGAAATGGGGACATCTTCCTGTCTGAAGGAAGAAATCACCTGCCGCACGCCATCCTCATAAACGCTAAAGTCCTGCTTTTGCAGCGTGGTGATCAGGTGCTCATGCTCGTCCACAACGGTAGCGTAAATGACCACCTCACTGACCGAGGTGCGAAAAGTGAAGTGTCCGTTCGCGCTGGACTTTGCGGCGCCAGTACCCGTATTTTGCGCCGGGGAGGCGGCGGAAGGAACTGGCGAGGTGTCCGGCGACGGTACAGGGTCTGTATCTGTGGTGAGACTGGGCTGAGTAACTGTTTGCCCGCCAGGTGGGGGCGCGCTCGATGGGTGTGTCGCCTGCTGCGCTTCGGCAAACACTGAAAATCTTCGCGCGCACAAAACGCACACCACAAGGACCACTGTCAGCGCGAAAATCGTGAAAGACCGCTTCGGATTGCGAAGATGCATAGTATCCCGTAGGCGTAGATGTGGCACGCGGAAATCCATTCGCAGAACCCTTAACTTCTACCGCGGATGACTTCCACTTTAGAGATTCTATATTGCGAGTTCACATCTCTTTCAATTTACGCCACATCCTGTTTTCGATCTGTTTACCTTGCGTTGACGTTTGCGAAAAAACCCTTCCATCTCCTGCGATAGAATCGGGATACACACAGACGCACAATACCAGCCTGACACAGGTTGCGCCTGAACACAGGAGTTTTTGACAAGCATGGCCCGCATTTATCCATTTCGCGCCTGGCGCTACAATCCCAGCCTGGTCCGCCCTGAAGACGTCGTGACCCAGCCGTACGACAAAATTACTCCCGCAATGCAGCAGTCCTACTATCAGCGCAGCCCGAAGAACCTGGTGCGCATCATCCTGGGACTTCCGGAACTGTTCGATTCCGCGGAAAACAACGTTTACACCCGGGCAGCGGAAAATTTCCGCGACTGGCGGGCGGAAAGCGTCTTGATCCAGGACAACGATCCCTCCATCTACGCCTACTCTCAGCGCTACGAAGTTCCTGGTTCGCCGGGAGTGATACAGGAGCGGCGCGGGTTTATCGCATTGGGCGAGTTGGCCGACTATAGCCAGAACATCGTCTTCCGCCACGAGCGGACGCTGGCCAAGCCAAAGTCCGATCGGTTGAATCTGCTGCGCGCCACCCGCGCGCATTTTGGCCAGATTTTCATGCTGTATTCCGACCCGGGCCAGACTGCGGAAAAGCTGCTGTTTTCCAACCCTACCAACCCCGACATCGAAGTAACGGACGAATACGGAGTATTGCATCGGGTATGGAAAATTGCCGAACCAGGCACCATCAACATGCTGTTGAGCGCGATGCAGGACAAGAAACTGATCATCGCCGACGGTCATCATCGCTACGAAACTGCGCTACAGTACAGCCGCGAGCATACCGACGCACCTTCAACGCTGGCCCACGAGCGCTCGACCAACAGCCTGCCGCAACCGGCCTTCCCGGAGGCCGCGACGATGATGACGTTCGTCAACATGGACGCAACTGGCCTTACAATTCTGCCGACGCATCGCATCGTCCATGGGTTGAAGGCTTTCGATCCCGCGGCATTCGTGAAGAATGCCGCCAGGTATTTCGATGTACAGCCGGTTCCAGGCAGCGGTACTGAGGCCATTCTGCGCCAGCTTGCGGAGGCCGGAAAATTGGGCGCCAGTTTCGTCGCAGTTGCACGGACAGGCAGCCACCTGCTGACCGCGAAAAATGCAGCCATCGAAGCACGCCTGCAGGAACAGCCGGAGCGTCAACGCCGACTGGACATTGTCCAGTTACACTCCGTGATTTTGGAGGATTTGCTCGGCATCTCGCAACAGGACGTTCTCGATCAGAAGAACCTGCGCTACCTGCGCGACGCAACAGAGGCGATGCAGCAGGTGCGTAACGGAGATGCGGACGTGGCTTTTCTGATGAATCCAGTCAGGCTCGATCAGTTGCGGGAAGTGGCTTTTGCCGGAGATGTGATGCCGCAGAAATCTACGGACTTTTACCCCAAACTGTTGAGCGGCCTTGCAATCTATGCATTGGACTAACCAGATAAGGCGGACGAAGCGGCAAATGCTTTCAACTTTGCTGCTGGTTCTCTCTGGATCGTGGTCGGCGACTGCGCATACACAACAAGTGCCTGCGCAACCCGCGTATCCTCAACCTTCTACAGCCGCGCCTCTGCAATCCCCACTTCCGACCGCAGCGCCGCCTGCGGCGGAGCCGCGTTTCATGGTTGTGCTCGATCCAGCCCACGGGGGCGCAGACGCAGGCGCCTTACTGGGAGCAGGCGATCCAGAGAAAAACTTCATCATGACACTTGCAATCCGTTTGCACGCGTTGCTGAATGCGCGCGGCATTCATTCGATTCTCACGCGGGATGGAGATACGACGCTCGACAACAACACCCGTGCAACGATTGCGAATAGCACCCACGCGGCCGCCTGTGTTCTATTGCATGCGACCTCCACCGGGAATGGCGTACACATGTACACTTCTTCTCTTCCAGCAGCAGGCCCGCAGGACGCGCGCCGCGCGTTTCTGCCCTGGCAAACAGCCCAGGCCAGTTATGAGATGGAAAGCCTTCGGCTGGAATCTGACATGAATTCTGCTTTGACTCGACAGCATATTCCGGTCCTGTTAGCGCGGACTTCCATCATGCCGCTCGACAGTATGGCCTGCCCTGCTGTGGTCGTCGAGATTGCGCCGTTCGACGTCAAAACTCCTCTGACTGACCTCACATATCAAGAGCAAATTATCGAAGCTTTAGCGACGGCCCTGCAAGCTTGGCGGAGTGACTGGAGAATGCAGCCGTGATCCCGCGTTATCAAAAAATAGTTCTATGGCTGCTGCTCATCAGCTCTGTTGTGATGGCTGCGTATCTGATTCGCCTGCGCGCGCGCGCGCAGGACCAACTCGCGGCTGTGCCTGACGCCGCTCCGATGCGGGCACCCGTGGAAGCGCCACGGGAACAGGTCACTTTGATGGTCGCAAATGATGCCGATGGGTCCCTTGCGCCGGTAGAGCGGCAAGTGGCTCTGCCCGCCGAGACGACCACCCGCGCACGGGCATTGCTGAACGATCTTTTTGCTTATTACGCACAGCCCGACTCACCGCATCCTCTGGCCGTCCTACCCGCAGTCAATGACGTCTTTCTTCTGCCGGTACCGGCGTCTAAGAATGCCTCCCAGAGCGATTCTTCTTCAGCCAGTTCCACTGCGGACAATCAAATTGCTGTGATCAATCTGAACAGAAGTTTCGTCGATCATCATCCTTCCGGGATTGAGGTGGAAACGCTCACGCTGCTATCAATCCTGGGTACACTGCATGCCAATATGCCGCAGATTACCCAGGTAAGATTTCTCGTCGATGGTCAGCCGAAAGATACGTTGGCCGGGCATGCCGACCTGACGCGTACCTACCTGACAGCCAACGATGTTCCACAGGTAACGACTTCGACGAATTCGCCAGACGGAGATGTTTCGCCGCAAAAAGCGCCCGAGAAACAGCCATGAGCGAATCTATTGCCGACGCGTCACCCGTGCGCATTGGCGTTTTCGATTCTGGATTTGGCGGCCTCACCGTGCTGCGCGCGTTATTGCCACGCATCCCCTGTGCCGAGTTTTTTTATCTTGGCGATACGGCACGGCTTCCCTATGGCTCCAAATCGCAAGCCACTGTGGCCCGCTATGCGGTGGAAAGCGCGCAACTTCTGGAATCCTGGGGCGCGCAATATATCGTCATCGCGTGTAACACCGCCAGCGCGCTGGCCCTCGATGCCATCCGCGCGGCCGCACATGTGCCGGTGCTGGGGGTAATCGAAACCGGGGCCGACAGCGCTGCGGACGTCAGCGTAACGCGAGATGTCCTGGTGCTGGCCACCGATGCGACTGTGCAGAGCCATGCCTACGCGCACGCCTGCGCCGCGCGCGGTCTGCGCAGCATCGAGAAGGCCTGCCCGCTGCTGGTCCCGCTGATTGAGGAGGGTTGGATCGATCATTCTGTGACCCGGCAAGTGCTGCATATTTATCTTGACCAAGCCCTCGCAGATGCGCGCGCGCTTGGACATACGCCGGACACTGTCTTGCTGGGATGTACCCACTATCCCCTGGTGCGTCCACTGCTCGAAGCTGCACTGCCAGCAGGCATGACGATTCTCAACTCTGCGGAGACGACGGCGAATCGCGTGCATCGGGACTTGCTATCAAATGTGTATCTGCCAAGCAGAATCGCTTCGGATAGAAATTTAGCACGCTGCCATTTCTTCGCCACGGACTCCGTCGACAAATTTCGCGTTCTCGGCAGCCGCTTCCTCGGCCAGCCGATCGAGCGGGTGGAACTCATCGATCTGGGCGGTTGATCTTCTACGCTGGTATCATGCTGGAGCACACTCTTGAAGGCGAAGCATTATGGAGGAAACATGTTGAATCTTGAAGGTCGCATCGCGGTCGTGTTCGGTCTCGCAAACAAGCGCTCGATTGCCTGGGCCATTGCGCAGAAACTGCACGCCTCCGGCTGCAAGCTCATCATCAGCTATCAAAACGACCGCATGAAGCAGGAAGCCGAAGGGCTGCTGACGGAATTGCCCGGCGCGGAGGCCGTGCAATGCGATGTGTCGAACGATGCCGAAATTACCAGCGTATTTGCCGACCTGAAGCAACGGCACGGCAAACTGCATGTGCTGGTGCATTCCGTCGCCTACGCGCCTGCCGAAGAGCTGAGGAACGATTTCCTCCAGACTACCCGCGAAGGTTTCCGCATCGCGCACGATGTCAGCGTCTATTCGCTGATCGCGTTGTCGCGCGCCGCTGCGCCGCTGATGACCGACGGCGGCAGCATCCTTACGATGACCTACTACGGGGCGGAAAAAGTGGTGCCGCATTACAACGTCATGGGAGTTGCCAAGGCATCTCTCGAAGCGACCGTGCGCTATCTCGCGGCGGACCTTGGCAAGCAGAATATTCGCATCAACGCCATCTCCGCCGGCCCGATCAAGACCCTCGCCGCGCGCGGCATCGGCGGACTGAGCGAACTGCTGAAACTGCATGCCGACCGCTCGCCCTTGCATCGCAATACCGAGCAATCGGAAGTTGGAGGGACTGCGGTATTTCTGGCATCGGATTTAGCTTCCGGCATTACCGGCGAAGTGATCTACGTCGACAGCGGTTACAACATTATGGGCTTTTGAAGCATTTCAAAATCTTCCAATTGAACACAATGTTTGTCATTCTCAGGTCGCCGCGCCTGCCCGCCGCGGAGGGGCGACCGAAGGATCCAGAGGGTGATGGCGGCGCTTATGAGGCAAATATTTTCTGGATTCTTCACGCAGGTTGCGTCGCCGCTGCGACCGACCTGTGTGAAGAATGACTCATCCTTGTCATATATCTATGGCAGCGATGAAAGCGATAGCGAAAGTCCGTGCTTCACGAACCAAGCCGTAACGTAATTCTCCGCTCATCGCCGGGCAGCGTTTCCAGGACGATTTCCCCATCGCTGCGTTCGGTGATGGATGGAAATTTTTCGCCCCACTCGATCAGTATCAAACTCTGCGGCGTCATCAGATCTTCCATGCCGAGTGTGTCGAGTTGTCGCTGACCTTCAATGCGATAAAGATCGATATGATAAAGCAGCACCGTATTTCCCAGACTGTCATGCTCCACACTGCGACCCGCGTACTCGTGAATCAGTGTAAAAGTCGGGCTGGTCACTTCCTCCGGCTCTGCCGCTCCCAGAGCTGCGGCAATTCCCTTCACCAGCGTTGTTTTACCCGCGCCTAGATCTCCGCGCAGGACCAATACCTTCGGTGGAACCAACAGCTTGGCCAGCTCGCGGCCCAGCAGGATCGTTTCCTCGGAAGAATGCGTCGTAAAGACACGGACCGTTTTATCGGTGTGCTCTGCTTTATCGGGGCGCTTGGCGTCGCTCATGGGCGGCCCTCCTGAATCCATGTAAAACCGTCACGCTCGACAGGGTTACGGATGGCCTCCGACAAATGTTGCAGGAGGTCCGTTGCCAGCAGCGTGTGCTCGTCCCGCGTGCGAACAAAAATATCTGCCGCCGCGCCATGGAGCCAGACTGCGCACTCCACAGCCTCTTGGATGCGCTGCGGAAACTGCGCGACCAGCGCCGCCACTATGCCGGTGAGAAGATCGCCACTGCCTCCCTTGGCCAGCGAAGGATTGCCGCTGGTGTTCACCGCAATCCTTCCATCCGGATGCGCGACCAGAGTGTGCCAGCCCTTCAGCACCAGCGTAACCTGATGTTGCGTGGCGAAGTTGCGGGCCGTCGTCACGCGGTCGCGCTCCACATCGGCAATAGTGCATCCCAGCAGCCGCGCCATCTCTCCTGGATGCGGCGTCAATACAAGCGGGCGCTTACGTCCGTCGAGCATCTCGGTGCGGCCTTCAAAGGCATTCAGGCCGTCGGCATCAAGTACCGTTGGCATGTTCGTCTCTCGGACCAGTTCGCGAACAAACGTTGCCGTCTCCGGCTCGCGTCCAATTCCCGGCCCAACGGCAAGCACAGTGATGCCGCGAAGCATCGCGCTCCGATGTTTTTCGGTGAGAGTCTCCAGCGAAATGCCTCCCGCCGGAGACTCTTCCAACAACAACGTCATCATCTCGGGCGCAAAGCCTGCGACGATACTCGCGACACTGCGTGGGATGGCCGCCGTCACCAGGCCTGCGCCTGCCCGCATGGCGGCGAGCGAGGCCATTGAGGGCGCTCCCGCCTTGCCGGGCGAGCCACCGACCACGAGCACATGGCCGAAGCGCCCTTTGTTGGAGTCGAGCGCGCGCGGCGGTTCGATGACCTTTTTCGAAGTGCCGGTCCAGCTCAGTCCAGCCTCAGAAACCACGGCCTCTGCAGGCGACCCAATTGGGGCGACGACCACAGGCCCCCTCGTAAGCGCGCCAAAAACATGCGCCAGCTTCGGCGCGGTAAATGTAATCACCGCATCGGAACGAAAGGCGTTCTCAGCCTGCATTGCTGTCGAATCGGCATCCCACCCCGAGGGAAGGTCCACGGAAACTACGGGCGCAGAATGCTCCGCAATTTTCTTCAGCAAGGCTGCGGCCACTCCGCGCAATGGCGGACGAAAGCCTGTTCCGAAGATGGCGTCGAGAAAAAGATCGGTTTGTGCGAAACGTTCCACTACGTCAGCGCGATGCAAATCCTGTTCACTCTGTACTTGTAGACAGGACTGTTGCAGCGTTTGAGGCAGCAAGCAAAACATCGCGCGAGGTTCGCCCTGGAACTGCTCCTGCTGCGCCAGCATGACGATGCATACGCCTTTGCCGCTGGCTTGCAAATGCCGCGCGGCCACCAGTCCGTCCCCGCCGTTGTTTCCTTTGCCGCAGAGAACGGTAATGCGCGCGACCTGGGGAAACTTGCGCAGCGCAAACTTCGCGACGGCGGACCCAGCGCGCTCCATCAAGCTGTGCCAGGAAGCGCCAAAGTCTTTTACCGTGCGCTCATCGCAGGCCCGCATCTCCGCTGCTGTTAAAACATGCATGATGCCGTTGTACGCGAAGGCGCTGGATTTGTGCAATTTTCTTGCGCGGAGATTCCCATCTCATAATCGAGACTTGGGGTGCCCATCTGAAGAGGACTACAATTCGAGTAATTTAGGCCTGAACGAGAAGATTTCCGAATAATACTAAAAACCGCAGTCGCTAGCCAGAAGCGCACATGTTTTGAGGAGTTTTCGGGGCCTCTGCGGAATGATTCTGGCCACGATGCAGTCCAGCAGCGTCTTCCACCTGTCAGTTGAGGGCGACTGCTCCGCAACTTTCCTTACATGGCTAAGAGCGGCACGGATATTGGCGATGAACAGCATGATGAACAGCATAAGGGCTGTCCGGGCAGCGTGCATTGTCGTCAGATAGAGCGTTGTCTGTCCGGCATGTTTGCTAGGTGGCCCATTCAAGCCGTTCTTTGGCTTGAGTGGGGCGGATCTCCGTCAGCGCAATTTCAGACGCACGCCTTGCCGACGCATTGTTGAACGACTCTCGACAGCCATCGCAGTAAAATGTGGACAAAATGAGCCTGTCCGGATTCCTGGAATCTTTTCAGTCCCCAAGGTATAAGGTGTAGGCAGCAAATCTGCCCCATTCAAGCCAAAGAACGGCTTGAATGGGCCTCCAACGAACTTCCGTACACCTCGGTGAGTTATGCTTCCATTGCTCGGTTCGAGAGCGCGATGCTCTTGCTCTAACGGGCCGCTGGCGCGTCGACTCCGAGGCGGTCGTACCATGGACGTGCCG
>JAKAYS010000091.1 GCA_021826695.1 Acidobacteriota bacterium
AATATGGTTCGTTGCCAGTGAATTATGCGAGGCCACGATGATGCCGACGGAGCCGTCGACGCGCGACAGTTCCTCAATGGCAATCACATATTCCACGTAGCCGAGGCCCGACCCGCCGTACTCTGGGGGGAAGATGATGCCCATCAATCCCATGCGGCCAAGTTCCTTCACCAGGTCAACGGGAAATTCGCTTGCCTCGTCCCAGCGCATCACATTCGGGGCGATCTCCCGCGCTGCAAAGTCGCGTATCTCTTTGCGAAGCTGCTGCTGTTCGTCCGTATATTGATGGAACTGCGCCGGCTGCGCGCCAGCTTGATCGAGTATCTTCGCGCTCATCGGGACCTCATAAGAAAACTGCCAAGATTATCATGCGCGCGCGGGCCTGTCGAGCGCATGAATCTCGATCGGGCGATGACTGTCTTCTTCAATGAAAAGGTTCCGAAAAGAAATGCTTGCTATCGCTGGTAGATCACCTTGCCGTCGAATATGGTCGTATCGACCTTGGTAGTTTGAATCTGGACAGGATCGATATGAAAAATGTCCGCGGACAGCACCACCATGTCCGCCAATTTCCCGACTTCGATGGAGCCCTTGGATAGCTCCGCAAACTGCGCGTAAGCCGAGCCCATGGTGTAGGCATGCACCGCCTCCGCAACGCTGATTTTCTGCGCGGGAATCCATCCGCGAGGATTTTTCCCGTCCAGTGTCCTGCGCGTGGCAGCGGCGTAAATTCCCATCAGCGGGACCATTGGCGCGGTCGGCCAGTCTGACCCAAAAGCAAGCACGGTACCGGCGTCAAGCAAAGACCTGAATGCATACGACGTCTTCAGTCGCGCCGGGCCTATGCTCTTCTCTGCCCAGCGGCCGTCATCAATGGCGTGATACGGCTGCATGGAAGCGATCACATGCAACTGTGCGAAGCGAGGAATGTCCGCGGGCAGCAGGTGCTGCGCGTGTTCGATCCGCAGGCGCCGGTCCTGCGGACCATCCTGCTGCTCTAGCCGTTGATACATATCGAGAATCGTATGATTGGCGCGATCTCCAATCGCATGAGTAATCAACTGGAGCCCAGCCAGGTCGCCGCCCTGCATGTCGGCAAACATCCGGTCCGCATTCGTCAACTCATCGCTGGCGATCCCACGATTGCTGGGCGCGTTCGTATATGGTTGGAAAAACCACGCTGTACCGGAACCGAGCGCGCCATCCGCAAAACCCTTCAATCCTCCGATTTGCAGTCTGTCATTTCCAAAATAACTTTCGATCCCGCGGTCCGCCAGTTGCTTCCAGTCCAGCAGCCGCACGCTCGCCGAAATTCGGACCGTCAGCCTGTCCTGCCGCACTAAAGACTGATATACATGCAGGTTCTCAGGTGCTCTGATATCTGTCGTCGAACCCGGCAGGTCCTGCACGCTGGTCACTCCATTTTCCGCGGCATACTTTTCCGCGGCCTGCACAGCCGTGGTAATCTGCCGCGAGTTCATCGGCGGGATCACGCGTGTGATCAAATCCGTGGCGGCATCCTTAAAAATCCCAGTAGGATTTCCCTGCGCGTCACGCAAAATAACGCCGCCGGGAATGTCTTTTGTGTTTCTATCGACGCCAGCCAAATGCATGGCCAGCGCGTTGGCCAGCAGCATGTGGCCATCCAGCCGCCATACCGCGACAGGATTTTCCCTAGTGACATTGTCGATCAAGGTATGCGTGGGCAGGCGTGCTGGGACCCATGTCGTGTGGTCCCAGTTCCCATTCAAAATCCATGCGCCTTTCGGCTGCGTCCGTGCAAATGCCGCGATGCGATTGCGAAATTCCGCTTGACTCTTCGCGCCGCGCAACTGGACGCTCGTCAGACCGGCTCCGCCATCGACAAAATGTACATGTGCGTCATTGAAGCCTGGAACGACGCGGCGCTGATGCAACTCGATTACCAGCGTATGGGGGCCGATGAACTTCGTAATCGCTGCGGAATCTCCCACAGCAAAAATGCGGTTGCCAATCACAGCCACTGCTTCCGCTTCCGGCTGATTGGGATTCTCTGTCCATATTTTTCCATGGATAAGGACCAAATCCGCGGACTTTTGCGCGTTGAGCTGCAAGCCGGATATGGAACATAGCAGAACAAAAAGGAACCATCGCATCATGCTGCCACCTGACAAAATTCAAAAGTTAAAACATCCGATCTCCGTGCTTCGGGAAGAGTAACATGCGTCCGACCATGTAAAATCAAGCGCTTTTAAAGGAGCGCGCGGACCCGCAATGAAACTCCGCATAATAATAGGCTTACCAGCCTGGCATTGGAAGTTGCACAAGTATTGTTGCGGCGATTAATGGCGGTTAATGCGGAAAGTGGCAGGGAGCATGCTTTGCCTCCCTGCGTGTCATTCGGTTTACTTGCTTCGGCTAATGCCCTTGCTCAGCATGAGCACTGCGATGTTCCTCGTGACGCTCGTGACGATCTGGGCCATGACCCTGGTGCGCGTCCGATCCATGCTGCTTGACCGTCTTGTTGTACAACCCAAGGAGCAGGAACGGCGCTGCCCACTGCCCGATAAACAGGGCGTGCTGGTGTTTTCCCTGGGACTTCAACACCAGTGAGCCGATCATGGAAGCGAGTGCCGCGCCCATAAAAATGCTGGTTGGCCATTTTGCCGAATAACTCTCCAGCATTGCAGTGAGCTGGTCTTCCTGTAACTCTCCGGGACGAACTCTAAAGTCCATTTTTCTCCTCCTGTTTTCAGATGTTTTGCGGTACGCCGAGAACCGCGATTGCTGTTATGTATGGATTGCGTCGATGCTTCCTGTGAAGCAGGCTGCACACCATTCACTCTGTCTGTGTAGATGCGTATCGTTTGCTCTGTGGCCACTGGCCTGTAGGGAATTCGATTGCATTCGACAAAGCCGTCTGTGAGATTTTTCCGCCATTGTTTGACAAGGGACCCTGCGAAATCGTTTACCATGAGTGACGCGTGGCCTCCTCCAAAAAAATGCTTCAATGGAGCGCGCCCAATCCTGACTGGAACATGGAGCTTCCATGAATTTCGCCTGGATCAAAAAAATTTTTGCGTCACCTGCGCGTTATGCAACATTCGCCGCAGTTGCTTGCATCCTCCTGATGACACCAACGCTTCCAGGACAGTCGCAAACAACTTCCTCAACAAAATCGAACGCGGTCACAAATTCCGTGCTCACTCCGCCGCCGCTCCTGCTGGGGACCGCCTGGTATCCCGAGCAATGGCCCGAGTCGCGCTGGAATGCCGATCTCGATCTGATGCAGAAGGCTGGCATTCGCTTCGTTCGCATTGGGGAGTTTGCGTGGAGCAGCCTGGAGCCAGCGGAAGGCGATTACCATCTTGGCTGGCTGGAGCGAGCCATTGACGATGCTGGCCGGCATGGAATCTACTCCGTCGTGGGAACGCCCACTGCCGCGCCACCTGCATGGCTGACGCAAAAATATCCAGAGACCCTGCGAATGGAAGAAAATGGCCGCAAAGCGGAACACGGCAATCGCCAGCAGTTTAACTGGGACGATCCTAAGTATCGTGAACTGGCCCACGACATCGCCGGGCGCATGGCGCAGCGCTATGGACACAATCCTTACGTCATCGGCTGGCAGATCGACAATGAATACGCTGCCGTTTCCTTTGACCCGCGCACCCGCGCGGATTTCCAAAGCTGGCTGCAACATCGCTACGGCACCCTCGACAATCTGAACACCCGCTGGACCACCGCTTACTGGAGTCAGACGTATAGCAACTGGGACCAGGTCCCCATTGAAACAAGCAGGGGCAATCCCGGGCTGTTGCTGAGTTGGAAACGATTCGTCAGCGACACCTGGCGCAGCTACCAGAAAAATCAGCTCGACGCGATTCGCCAGTATGCATCGCCACGCCAGTTCATCACCACCAATATGATGGGCTGGTTCCAGGGCTACAACCATTACGTCGTCGCCAGGGACCTGGACCTTGCCAGTTGGGACGACTATATCGGCGAAGGACACCTGAATGCCTATGTGAACGGCTCGACCGACGACCTCACCCGGGGCTTTAAGCAAAAGAACTTCTGGGTAATGGAGACGCAGCCTGGCCACGTCAACTGGGCGCCCGACAACAATGACCTGAACAAGGGCGAAGTTCGCGCCATGGCCTGGCACAATGTCGGCCACGGAGCCGATGCCGTCAGCTACTGGCAGTGGCGCAGTGCTCTCAACGGGCAGGAGCAGTACCACGGCACACTGGTTGGCCCAGACGGCACTCCCGTCCCGCTTTACACTGAGGTGGCTCAAATTGGCAGAGAATTTACCAAGGCTGGCCCGACGCTGGCTGGTACGTCCCCCAAATCCCAGGTGGCCATTTTGCACACTTATGGCAGCGTGTGGGCCATCGACTGGCAGCGTCACAACAAAGCCTACGATCCCATCGTCGAGTTGCTCAGTTACTACCAGCCGCTGCGCGACATCTCGCAGTCCATTGACATTGTGCAGCCCACCGTGCCGCTGGATCAGTACAAGCTGGTCGTCGCGCCGGGTCTGAACGTGCTCTCCAATGAGGCCGCGAATAATCTCATCCAATACGTGAAGAATGGCGGACATCTCGTTCTAGGACAACGATCTGGAATGAAGAATGATGACAATGGATTGCAGCCGGAACGCCAGCCCGGGCCGCTCGTTTCCCTGCTCGGAGGACGCGTGGAGCAATATTACGCGCTGATCGATCCTGCGCCCATTCATGGACAGTTTGGCGACAACACCAGCAAGCTCTGGGCGGAGCTACTCAGCACCAGTTCCCCAGACACGCAGGTACTCGCCACCTATGGCAAGAGCAACGGCTGGCTCGACGGCAAACCGGCGATCATCACTCGCAAAATTGGTAAAGGCAGCATTACCTACGTCGGGGTCTGGATGGACGAAGCTGGCATGGCGAAACTGGCGCAATGGATGACGAACATGAGCGGCGTCACCCCGGCCTTTGGCCCGGTTCCAGCAGGCGTTGAGGTGGACCCGCGCTACGGCAAAGATCACACCGTCTTCATCCTGGTGAATCTCGCGAATGGGACGCAAACGGTGCCGCTGCCCCGCTCCATGCAAGATGTGCTGCATGGTGGGTCAGTCCAATCTGTGAACCTGCCGCGTTATGGCGTTGCCGTCCTTTCGGAGGCGAAAAAGTAAGGATGCGCATGCGCCGATATTTGTCAGTGACCCTTGCGTTCCTTGTTTGCACTGCAATTTTTACGAACGCTCAGACCGCGCCAGCACAGCCGAACCCTTCGACCCCGGTTCTTTTATGGCCGGAGGGCGCGCCGGGTGCTCTCGGCACGACCGATCTCGACAAGCCGACATTGACGGCCTATCTACCCGCGCAGAATCCCACACGGACAGGCATTGTCATCTGTCCGGGCGGCGGGTACCAAATGCTCGCAACCGATCTGGAAGGCACGCAGGTTGCGCACTGGCTGAATGCGCGTGGCGTCGCCGCCTTCGTGCTGAAATATCGACTGGGGCCGCGCTACCACTACCCTGCTCCCTTGCTGGATGCACAACGGGCCATCCGTTATGTGCGCGCCCACGCAGCGGATGACGGCCTCGACCCAGACCACATCGGAATCTGGGGATTTTCCGCGGGCGGCCATCTTGCATCCACCGCAGGCACGCACTTTGACGCTGGCAATCCCGAAGCGCAGGACGCGATTGAGCGCGTCGGCAGCCGTCCAGATTTTATGGTGCTTGCTTACCCTGTCATCAGTATGCAGCCGGGCATCACCCACAACGGCTCGCTGCACATGCTACTCGGAGAGCAACCGAATCCTATGCTGGAGAACGAACTCTCCAACGAAACCCAGGTCACGTCGCAAACTCCGCCGACATTTTTGTTCAGCACAACCAATGACAGTGCGGTACCTGTGATGAACAGTGTGCTTTTTTATGAAGCGCTGCTCCGCGCAGGCGTTCCAGCAGAGATCCATATTTTTGTGCAGGGCCATCATGGCTCCGGCCTTGGAGTTGGCAATCCACAACTCAGTATGTGGCCAGTGCTGCTGCAAAACTGGCTACACCTGAACGGCTGGATGGCGCGCGGCGCGGAATAAGCATTAGCGCCGCAAATTTATTCCGCGCGCCGCAATATTTCCAGCGCGCGTTCCAGGCGCACACCGCGCGAGGCTTTCAGCAGCACCGCGTCTCCAGGCTGAAGATTTTCCCGCAGCCATGCGCCTGCTTCTTCGGGGGTGTCCACAAACTTGGCCGTTGCGCCTGCCGCGCTTGCCCCTTTGACGATCGACGCAGCTTCGCCACGCGCGCCGAGCACGATATCCACGCCGCGCCGGCCCATATATTCCCCGCATAGATAATGAAGATGCGGACCCTCCGGGCCAAGCTCCAGCATCTCTCCAGCGACCACGATGGCGCGCCGCGCGGGCAACGTGAGCAGCGTGTCTACCATGGCTTGCAGGGCCGGTGGATTGGAGTTGTAGCAATCGTTGAGTATCGTCGCCCCGCGAATCTGTATCGTCTGTCCGCGCTTGTCTGGCGGCTCCAGTGCTTGCAGCGCCGCTGCGCATTCTGCCAGCGGGACACCGCTTGCGAGACCAGCGGCAATCCCAGCCAGCGCGTTGCGCACATTATGCTCGCCCAGCAAACGCAGTAGGACTTCAACGCGCTGCTCACCGGCACGGACCATAAAGCGAGTTCCCTCCGCGCCCATGGGAACGATCGATTCCGCGCGAGGATCGGCGCAGGCGCCGGTTCCGAAGTAGATGGTCGTTCCATCAAAATCCCGGCCAAACTGCTGCACGTATGGGTCGTCGCAATTCAGGATTGCCGTTCCGTGACGAGGCAATGCGGCGACCAGTTCATACTTCGCGCGCGCGATACCAGCCTGTCCATCGGCAAAATTCTGCGCATGGGCGGTGCCGACATTGGTCACGACGCCCCAGTCCGGGGCTGCGATATGGCAGAGCGCCGCAATCTCTCCAGCATTCGACATACCCATTTCCAGAATGGCGACTTCATGCTCCGGCTGTAGCTTCAATAGCTGGAGCGGCAGTCCATAATGATTGTTCAGATTGCCGTGCGATTTGTGAACGCGGAAGCGGCTCTCCAATACCTGCGCGATGGCCTCCTTCGTCGTCGTTTTCCCCGCGCTTCCGGTAATGCCAATCACGCGTTTTCCCCAATGCCGACGCATGGAAGACGCCAATCGCTGTAACGCCGACAGTGGATCGTACACCAGCAGAAGGCGCTGCCGTACCGCTGGGGCAGTGTATCGCGCGGCCTGGACGGAGCCGACGACGGCGGCCACTGCGCCAGCATGGAGCGCGGCTTCCACAAAGTCATGTCCATCGAAGCGTTCGCCCTGCACGGCAAAGAAAAGATCGCCACGCTGGAGTGTCCGCGAGTCGATGGAATATCCTGCCGCATGTTCGGCTGCAATACTGTGCGTGGAAGTGGCAAACTCCGCGCTCATCCAATATCGAATTTGCTCCAGACTCAGTTGCATGGCTGTCCCGTTTTCTTTTCTCGCAAATCTTCCCCGAAGTGTTCTTTTAGTCAGAATGGAGTAACCGGCCCAATGCGCTAGTCGTGGGTTACGCCGTGAGGTTGGAAAAACCAACGGCGCAGAGCCACAAGCGGAGAGGAACCGGTCATGAAGGAAAAGGTACGATTTTTGGGATTGGATGTCCATGCCGAAACGATAGCCGAGCCGGATGGCGATGTGCGCAGCCTGGGAACCATCCCCAACCGTGTGGAGTCGATACGCAAGATGATCAAGAAGCTGGGGCCGGTGGAGCGGTTGCGTGCCTGCTATGAGGCGGGCCCGACGGGCTACGTTCTCTACTGGTAGTTGGCGGAGCTGGGAGTCGAGTGCGCGGTGATCGCGCCGACGCTGGTTCCGATGAAGGCTGGCGACCGGGTGAAGACGGACCGGCGGGACGCAAGCGACAGCAGGGCGTGCCGGAGGAGATCAAGGAGATCTCCTAAATATTGTGTATTCCGCGCCTATTACCCTGTAATCACTCTTTTTCCACAAGGACAGAGTTTGTCATAGTTTCAAATCAATTGCGCGCTTAAATTGACGACCAATTTAGTCCGAATTAGAATCGAGATAATAGGCGGAACATCCCTGATTGAAGAAATGCACACTTTTTTGTGCGGATATAAAAAAATTGGCCAATGGATGTGAGTGGGATCACGGCTCCGACGAGCGAAAAGGAATAGAAAGTCATTTATGCTCCAGGCATTTGTCATTACATTGCGAGAAGGTGTCGAGGCTTCGCTGATCGTCGGCATCGTATTCGCATATTTGAATAAAATCGGTCGGGTCGATCTCAAGCGGACCGTAATGCAGGCGGTTGGGGCTGCCGGACTTTGCAGTCTTCTGGTTGCTGTGGTGCTGGCGCGCACGCAGTTCAACCAGGACATTTTTGAAGGCGTGGTGATGCTGGTCGCGGCCTTCTTCGTCATCAGCATGATCTGGTTCATGCAGCGCACCGCCAAGGCGATGAAAGGCAAAATTGAAAGCAAGGTCAGCGCGCTGGCGACGAGCAGTTCCCGTGGCGGACTGTTTCTCTTCGTCTTTCTGATGGTGCTGCGCGAAGGCGTCGAGACGGTGCTGATTCTTTCCGCCGTCTCCCTCAACTCCAGCGAACTGGCCAGCTTTTTCGGCACGCTGCTAGGGGTCACGCTGGCTGTGGTCTTCGGCGTTCTGTTCGTAAAAGGCAGCGTACGCATCGACATTCAGCGTTTTTTTCGTGTCACAGCCGTGATCCTGTACTTTGTGGCTTTTCAACTGATCGTTTCCGGGCTGCATGAGCTGTCGGAAAACGGCATTCTGCCTTCCAGCAAGCTGGAGATGCGCGTCATTGGCCCCATCGTGCGGAACGACCTGTTTTTCTTTGTGACCATTCTGGCGCTGGCCGGTCTGATGGTGCTGTTTGAATATCGTAAACGCATGAGCCAAAGCGTTGTGCCCGCCAATGCCAACGCCGCGGAGGCCCGCAAGGCCGCTTCTATCGCGCGTCGGGAGCGACTGTGGATGGCGGCGGTCTACACCTGTAGCTTCGTCTTCATCTTTCTGGTGACGGCGCAGTTCATTTATGCTATGAGTTCGACGGCCCTGTCGCCAGCCGTTCCGGTAACGCTGACCGGCTCGCAAGTCACCGTCCCAGTGTCGCAGGTGCAGGACGACAACCTGCATCGTTACGTGGTGCATGTCGGCAACACCAATGTGCGATTTTTGCTCTATCGCAAGCCGGATGGCAAAATCGTCACGGTCGCCGACGCCTGCCAGATTTGCGGCCCGGTCGGCTTCTACAAGAGCGGTAACATGATCGTCTGTAAGCTGTGCGCCTCGCCGGTCAATGCGCAATCGGTCGGTCAGCCGGGTGGCTGCAATCCGATCCCGCTGGCTTCGACCACAGCAGGCGGATACGTCATCGTCCAGGCCAAGGCTTTGCAGGCAATGGTCCCGGAATTCTCCAAGTAACGCGGTGCCCCACAGATACATAGATAATAGATAAAGGTAAAACGACCTATGTTTCCTCGTCTCATTATGGAGAGCTTTTTACGGCAACGGCGGCGCAAGCTGCTGGCTGCCTTGGCGATCCTACTGGGAACGACGGCAGTCACGGCGATGCTCGCCATCGGTACCAGCGTCGGCGACAAGATGAACCGCGAACTGGCGGCATACGGCGCGAACATTGTCGTCTACCCGGCAGCCGACACGCTGGACGTGCAGGTGGACGGCATCAACATCCGACCAGCTACGGCGGGGAGCTATCTTAAGGAAGCCGATCTGGTAAAGATCAAGAACATCTTCTGGCGCAATAACATCACAGATATTTCCCCGGAATTGCCGCTTACTGTCACGGTCAGGACCGCCAACGCAACACAACAGGTGCCGGCGACCGGCTACTGGTTCCATCACGCGCTCCGCTCCGGCGATGCATCATGGACCATGGGCGCGCCCGCGCTGCATCCCTGGTGGAAACTACAAGGCTCGTGGCCGAGCAGCGGCGGCAACGCCATTCCGAACGAGATTGCCGTCGGCAGCGATCTGGCGCGGCAACTGCATCTTCATCTCGGCGACACACTTGAGGTACAAAATCAGCCGGAACGCGTGGCAGGGATTGTCTCGACCGGCGACGCAACGGACCACACCCTGCTCGTTCCACTGGCGCTGGCGCAGGCATGGATGGGCCGTCCCGGCGTGGTGCGGCGCGTCTATGTCAGCGCGCTGACCAAGCCGGAGGACGCGCTGGCGCGCAAGGACCCCGACAAGCTTTCCCCGAAGATGCATGATCGCTGGTACTGCTCTCCGTACGCCAATTCGATCGCCTATCAGATTGAAGAAACGCTGCCGCATACACGCGCCGAGCAGATCCGTCGCATCGCGCAGGGAGAGAGCACGATCCTGTCGCGCATCTCCGGGCTGATGCTGCTGGTGGCGCTGGCGGCATTGCTGGCCGCAGCGCTGGCCGTTGCCGCATCCATGACCACCGCCATCGTAGAGCGCCGCCAGGAGATCGGCCTGATGCGCGCCCTGGGTGCGACGCGCAATACCATCGCGGGACTGTTCTTTACGGAAATCACCCTGCTGGCGCTCGGCGGCGGTCTGCTGGGCTATTTGCTCGGTTCCCTGTTGGCGGGTCGCATCGGTGAGCAAGTCTTTGGCAGCAGCATCGCGTTCAACCCCATGCTATTGCCCGCAACATTGCTGCTGGCCGTCGTGGTTTCACTGGCGGGCAGCGCGCCTTCCGTGTGGCAGGCCATGAAGATGGAACCTGCAACGATCCTGCGGGAGGATGCGTGAAGCACGAACGGAGGGGTCAAGGGTTGTCGTTGCCCATGCTGTTGCGCCGGTCCTTGTTGCATCGCCGCAGCCGCACACTCGCCGAACTGGTCTCGTTGACCGTCAGCGCCGCCGTCGCCACAGCGCTGCTGACACTCTATGCGTCGCTCGATCTGAAACTGCATCACCAGTTCCGCGCCTTCGGGGCCAACATCGTCATCACATCTCAGAATGCTGGACAGCCCTTGCCGCCAGACGCGCTCGCAATCGCGCTGCAAGCCGCAGGGCCAGACAGCCGCGTGGTCCCCTTCGCCTACGCCATCGCGCAGATGCAGGATGGCAGTTCCATCGTCGTCGCCGGGACGGACTTGACTGGCGCGCGGGCCACGGATTCCTGGTGGCAGGTCAGCCACTGGCCGGAGAACAACCAAGCCACACCTGTACAAGTTCTTACCGGCGTGCGTGCCGCGAAAGCATTAGGGGCAGAACGTTTTTCCCTCACTTACAACGGCAAGAGCGTACCGCTGCAAACCGCGGGAACCGTGCGGACCGGAGATGCCGAAGACAGCCGCATCTATCTGCCACTCGATGCCTTTGAGTCCTGGACCGGTGTGACGCCGACAACGCTCGAAGTTCAGGCTGCTGGAAGCACGCGGCAAATTCAGGCTGTGTTGGAGAGATTGCGTCTAGCGTTGCCGGGTTCGAATGTGCAGGCCGTGCATCAACTGGTGGAGGCCGAGGCCAACGTCGTGTCGCGCACCCGCTCGCTGATGCTCAGTTCGCTGGTGCTGATCTTGCTGACCGTGGCCATCTGCGTACTCGCCACGCTGACCGCTTCCGTGCTGGAACGCCGTCGCGACTTTGCCGTGATGAAGGCGCTGGGGGCAACGCAGCGCCATGTCGGCCTGCTGTTTCTGCTGGAAGCCTTCGTGCTGGCGATGGTGGGCCTTTTGTGCGGCTACGTGCTTGGCTGCGGCATCGCATATCTCATTGGCGAATGGAATTTTCACACAGCGATTTTTCCGGTGTGGCGCATTGCGCCGCAAGTTGCGCTGCTGAATCTGCTGGTTGCCGTGCTGGCAGCGGCGATTCCACTGCGAATTCTGCGCCATCTGGAACCGGCCACGCTATTGCGCGGCGAATAATATCTCGGTAAGGAATAATGTTGCTATGAGCGTTGCAGCTACCAGGCCGGAAACTATTATTGAGTTGCGCGACGCCACGCGAGAGTATCGCGGACACGCCGGGACGGTGCGCGCGCTCGACTCCATTTCGCTCTCCGTCTCGCGCGGCGAATGGCTCGCCATCATGGGGCCATCTGGCTCCGGAAAATCCACGCTGGTCAATCTGCTGGGCTGCCTCGACCGCGTCGATGCAGGCTCCGTGCGCATTGCCGGGAAAGATATCAATACTCTGTCACGCAAGGAACTCGACCAGTTCCGCGCGGAAACTGTGGGCTTCATTTTCCAGCAATTTCATCTGATTCCCTACTTGTCGGCACTCGAAAATATCATGCTGGCGCAGTATTTTCACAGCATGACAGACAGGAAAGAAGCCATGGCCGCGCTGGAACGCGTCGGCCTGGGCGACCGCGCCGGACACCTGCCAAGCGAACTTTCCGGGGGCGAGCAGCAACGCGTCTGCATCGCGCGCGCATTGATCAACCAGCCCCCAGTGCTGCTGGCCGACGAACCGACCGGCAATCTCGATGCGGCGAATCAACAAATTGTCACTGGGCTTTTACGTTCGCTCAATCAACTCGGCCATACGATCCTGATGGTGACGCACGACCCGGAAATGGCGCAGATGGCCGACCGCATCGTCGAATTGCATCATGGTCGCATCGTGGCGGAACGCGAAGCATCGCTTGCGCCGCATACGAGTTAGAGCCGATGGATGGTTAGTGTAGCCGGATATTCAAAGGAGTCATTCTGAACCCTCCGGCTTCGCTCAGGATAGACTCCGCGCTGCGGAGTGAAGAATCCAGAGAATGTTTGCATGGATTGCGTTGCCAACACCCTCTGGATTCTTCGGTCGCCGCGCCTGCCCGCCGTGGAGGGGCGACCTCAGAATGACACACCTTATTTCGATTACAGCAACCCTAAATCCGCGTTAGTGGATCACGGACTGGAACAACTGCGAATTCAGCAGTGTCGCGAAATTGTCATCCGTGGTGGCGAAACGCACCTCCAGAATGTTTCCGCTGGAAGTAATGTTGGTCGCGTTGATGGCCTGGCTTTCCACCGGCGTGGCATTCATTTTTTCAAACAGGGCCGCCGCGCTCATCAGAGAAGACATGGTCGCTGCGGTCACGGAATCGGGCGTGATCACATCCAGATTGAACTTCACTCCCTGATCGAAATCCATGGTGTAGCGCGAACCTTGCAGACTGTTTTTCACCGTGCTGAAATCCGCCACCTGGGAGGCCTGCCCCAGCACCGACTTCATCATCGTCTGAGTGCCTTTTTGGTCGAGGATGCTCCAGACCGCAGCGTCCTGCAGTACAGGAATCAGATTTTGCATGGTGCTGTTGGTCAGAAAGCTCGGTGTTATTCCATCCCGCGCATCGAGTGAGTCTTTGACGGATTCCAGCGAGCCGAAGACCATGGTGGTCTGATCCAGGAAGACCACGCTGAGGCCGGTGGCCCCCATGGGATAGATCGTCTCGTTGCGGACCTGAGTGCCCTTGACGTGTTGCTTTTTGAACCTGTCGAGAAAATCCTGTACCGGAAACTGACCGCTAGCGATACCGACAATGCGGGACCCATCCTGGCCCGGCACACGGTAGGAGGCAAAGGCCAACTGCGTTACGCTCCTGCTGACGTTCATCCCGGAGTGCTGCAACGCATCTTGTAACCGTTTCAGCTCTGGCGGCATAACTTTGTCCCGCAGTTTCATGGCAATATCGGAGTTCTCCATTGCCTGATAGTCCACTACGATCAGTTGTTGCAGGTCCTTGGGGACCGCGGCCTGCGACTCGGCGGCCAGGGGTGAAGCAGAAGCGGGCAGAGCAGCTACAACCAGTGCCAAGGCGCCCAGAGCACTACCCAAATTTTTTTTCCAACGTG
>JAKAYS010000092.1 GCA_021826695.1 Acidobacteriota bacterium
TTTGCGACTGGATATCGCCGCCCGGGACCGAAGGCGAGGGCAGTGGAGCGTAATTTTTGACGCATGGTTCGCTTGAATGTCCGAATCTGGTACGGTAGAAGGTTCGGATGCTATGACAAACAGTCCCTACCTGCCTGTCGTTGTTCTGCTGCTTGCGGCCATCGCCTTCGTGGTGTCTCCGCTTGTGCTGGCATGGATATGGGCAAAGAAATTCTCTCCGCACAAGCCCGGCCCTAGCAAGAATGCGATCTACGAGTGCGGGTTGGAATCGGCTGGCGACGCCTGGGTGCAATTCAAGCCGGGCTATTACCTGTATGCGATCGTTTTTTTAATTTTCGATGTGGAGGCGGTTTTTCTTTTGCCGTTTGCTGTGGCGTTTACCGGGCTCACAGCAGCAGAATCCATTGCCATGCTGGTCTTCCTGCTTTTGCTGGTGGAAGGGCTGGTCTGGGCCTATCAAAAGAAAGTGTTGGTCTGGACGTAACATTTACGCAGGACACGATACGCCGGTGCAAGGCTACGGACCATTTGGACGCTGGACACTGAAGGGTTTTTGGAATGGATGAAAAGCTAAAGGTCGAATTGGGCAAGCAAGGGATTTTTACCACGACCCTGCAGGAACTCTACAACTGGGGCCGCAAAAACTCCCTATGGCCGTTGAACTTCGGCCTGGCCTGCTGCGCCATCGAAATGATTGCGACCACCATGGCGCGATACGATCTGGCGCGGTTCGGCGCGGAGGTCTTCCGTCCCTCTCCGCGACAGGCGGACCTGATGATTGTCGCCGGCACCATCACCAAAAAAATGGCCCCGCAAGTGGTGCGGCTCTACAACCAGATGGCGGAGCCAAAGTACGTCATTTCCATGGGCGCCTGCGCCATTTCCGGGGGACCGTTCAAGCAGGGCTACAACGTGCTGAAGGGGATCGATCGCTACATTCCCGTGGATGTGCATATTCCCGGCTGCCCACCGCGACCCGAAGCTCTGATCGATGCGTTCATCACCTTACAAAAGCAGATCGACGAACAACAGTTGACCGGGATCGGCAGGCCGCGCCATCTGGATCCCGATGCGCCGAGTGAATTTATCGTTCCGCAATTTGGCGCGCACGACCTGGAGCCGCCGCAGAACCCCGACGTATGGCACCCTCCTTTAGTCAACATTTCCCTGGCAGGCAAGAATGAATCTGGAAACGATTAAATCCGAGATCGAAGCGAACGTTCCCGGCTGTCGGCTGGAGATCGTTCCCAACAACAGCCCGTCGGGCCAGCATTCGCTGCTGATCGATCATGAGCATGCATTGTTCGTCGCCAGCTTTTTACGAGATGCCGCTCATCTCCGTTTCGATTACTGCTCGAACGTCACTGGCATCGATTGGCCCGGCAAAGAGATCACTGAAAAGGTGAAAATAAAAAAGATTCTGGATGGCGTGGAACAAGAGGTCGAAGAAATTCAAAAGACCCAATCCGCTGGACATCTGGAAGCGGTGTACCACCTTTACTCCATGGAGAAAAAACACGGCCCCGTCATACTTCGCATGCGCACGGAGGACCGGGCCGTCCGGATCCACTTGCCATCGCTGACGCCGATTTGGCGCAGCGCGGAATTTCAGGAGCGCGAAATTTTCGACCTGTATGGGATCGTCTTCGACGGGCATCCCGATTTGCGGCGCATTCTGATGTGGGACGGGTTTGAGGACCATCCAATGCGCAGGGATTACGTCGAGCCGGACGATTACGAATACGAGCCGACGCCACACGATGCAGTGCTGCAAAAAGCGAAGCAGCACCTGAATGAAACGGGAGGACGATGAGCGCCACGACAGCGGCCACCGCGCATTTCACGCTGAAACCGTCGACCGATGGCGGCGAAGGCCAATTGCTGGAAGTCTCGATGGGGCCGCAGCATCCCTCCACGCACGGAGTCTTTCGCATGGATGTCGCGCTGGACGGCGAGCGCGTCGTCAAGCTGAAGCCGGTGTTCGGCTACCTGCATCGCAATCACGAAAAAATAGCTGAAACGGAAACCTATCTCGGTTCGATGCCGTATACCGACCGGCTCGACTATTTATGCTCCATCACCAACAACTGGGCTTACGCGCTTGCTGTCGAAAAGCTGGCGGGGATCCAGGTGCCGGAACGCGCCGAGTACCTCCGCGTCATTACCGGCGAGCTGACCCGGCTGCAGAACCATACTTCCGTGATCGGATTTTTGTTGCAGGACATGGGCGCAAGCGGAACACCGTTGATGTACGCATTTCGCGAGCGTGAAAAGGTCCTCGACCTGTTCGAGTCGCTCACCGGCTCGCGCATGATGTGCAACTACATGCGCTTTGGCGGCTGCCGCGCGGACATGCCCGCTGGCTGGCTGCAGCAGGCGCAAAAAGTCGTCGAAGCGTTTCCGCGTTTTCTGGATGAATTTGAGCGGCTGCTCTCGGGAAATGAAATTCTCATGGCGCGCACCCAGGGCGTCGGCGTACTGTCCAAAGAACTTGCTGTCGATGCCGGCATCACGGGACCGATGCTGCGAGGTTCCGGCGTCAATTACGACATTCGCAAAGTGGACAAATATGGCATCTACGAGCGGTTTTCTTTTAAGGTCCCGCTGGGAGAGCACGGCGACGTGTATGACCGCTACATGGTCCGCCTACTGGAGATGCGCGAGTCGGTCAAGATTTTGCAGCAGGCCATAAGGGACATTCCTCCCGGCCCGATTATGGACGCGAAAACGAAGATTCGTGGATTTCGTCCAAAAGCAGGGGAGGCCTACGGACGGACCGAATCCCCGAAAGGCGAGCTTGGCTTTTATCTCATCAGCGATGGATCGCCGAATCCGTATCGCTATCGCGTGCGCCCGCCCAGCCTGATCAACCTTACCGTTCTGGAGGACATGTGCCTTGGCCAGAACGTGGCGGACATCGTTGTGATTCTAGGAAGCATAGATTTTATTCTGGGCGAGGTGGACCGATAAATGCAGGGCGACGGAACAGCTTGTATGCATCGGGTTTGTGGCTTGCAATGGATTGTTTGGCAATCATCTTTGAGTCGAGGTTGGATCTGTGCTCGGTGAAGGCATTGTAAAGGGTCTGGCGGAAACAGCCCGGAATTTTCTCGGCAGTTACGTCAGCAAAGATCGGCTGACCACGGTCCAATATCCAGAAGAACGCCTGCCGCAGATCGAGGCGGCGCGCAATTTTCCTTTCCTCGTCTACGATGGCGAAGATTGGCAACAGGGGATGCGCTGCGTTTCCTGCCTGATCTGCGAAAAGGAATGTCCGCCGAAGTGCATTTCCATCGAAAAGAGCAAGGACAAGAAGCTGGACGCATCGGGGAAACCGCAGTTTTACCCCACCGTTTTCAATATCGATGTCTCCGTCTGCATGAGTTGTCAGATTTGCGTCGAGGTGTGCCCATTTGACGCCATCAAGATGGATGTCGATTTTGAATTGAGCACGAAAGACCGCTTCGGCGATCTGCTGTGGAACAAAGAACGATTGTCGAAATCGAATGAATATTATCGGAAAATCCATCCTACGGAGGCGGCTGCAGTGGACGCGCAACTGGCCGAGGAAAGGGCCAAGCTGGAGGCGAAGTCGAAGCTGGCTGCGGAAGCAAAGGCGGCCGCCGCAGCAGCTCCAGCGCAGTCGGCAAGTGGGGTCACAGCGGAGAAATGATCTTTTCAAAGTACATGATCGAACATGCGAATGCCGCCCTGCGGCACGATAACAAGTCGTCCGCGATTCTCAAGCAGGGTGGTACGCGATGACGCCTGAAACGATCGATCGGATATTTATCATCTGGAAGCACTGGCTTTTGTCCTATGCTCCAGCCGGAGTCCAGCCGCTATTTTCAGCCCTGCTGTCCGTTGTGCCTGTCCTCGCGGTGTTCCCGCTGTTGTTTGCCATTACCACCGTTCTGGAGCGCAAAGGCCTGGGGCGAATCCAGAACCGTTACGGTCCAAACCGTGTCGGACCTTACGGTTTTTTTCAGCCCATCGCCGACGGCGTGAAATCGCTGACCAAGGAAGATGTTGTTCCCCGCACTGCGGACCAGGTGGTGCATTTTCTAGCGCCCCTGTTGCTGGTAGCGGCAGCGTTCCTGGCCTATGCCGTCCTGCCTGTAGGCCGCAATATGGTCGTTGCCAATCTGAATGCTGGCGTGCTGTTTTTTTTCGCCGTCGGTTCTCTGGTGGAACTTGCGGTCTTCATGGCCGGCTGGTCCAGCCGAAATAAATACTCCTTGTTAGGCGCGATGCGCGCCATTGCGCAAATGATCAGCTATGAGGTACCGCTGGTGCTGGCGTCCGTTGTCGTCATCATGGCGGCTGGCTCGCTTTCCACCGTCACGATTGTCAACATGCAGGCCAGCTATACGGGCATCTGGCCGCACTGGTTCGTGTTTACACCGTGGGGATTCGTCGGGTTTGTCCTGTTCATGATTGCAGCGACTGCGGAAGCCAATCGTTCGCCATTCGATCTGCCCGAAGGGGAATCGGAAATCGTCGCGGGCTATTACATTGAATACTCGGGCTTCAAGTTCGCGCTCTTTTTCCTGGGCGAATACCTTGGCATGTTCGCCACCAGCGGAATGGCGATCACGCTGTTTCTGGGGGGATGGGCCGCGCCGTTTTCTTTTTTGACATGGGTCCCATCATATTTTTGGTTTTTTGCGAAACTGCTGGTGCTCATCGCGGGATTCATCTGGGTCCGCGGCACTCTTCCGCGCCTGCGCATGGATCAACTCATGAACTTTGCCTGGAAATTCATGCTGCCGATGACGCTGCTGAATATTTTTGTTGCCGGAGCCTGGCATTTCATGGCTGCTGGATCCGTGCGGTGGCTGGTATGCGCCGTCCTGATCTTTGCGCCATCCGTCCTGCTGGCGCTTGGGCTGGAGAAAGGGAAAAAGAAGATTGCAGCGCGGACCTATCGTTTTGCCGAGTAAGTCCGTGATTAGGGTCACATCGCTGGGCCGCTGCATTGTGAAAGCTTGTAAGTTGGAATTTTAAGATGACAATTCCCTTCCTCATCCTCGCCGCACTGACGATCGCTGGAATAGCGGCAGCGATGTACCTGCGCAACCTCGTTCATTGCATCTTGGCCTTGACCCTTGGCTTTGCCGGCCTGGCCGCGCTGTATCTGCAACTCGACGCGCAGTTCGTAGGGTTTACTCAAATTCTCGTTTACGTTGGCGCGGTGGCAATCCTGGCCGTGTTCGCCATCATGATGACCCGCAGTGCTGGGCCGATGGCGCAACCGGTCTTCTCTTCTTCGTGGATAAAGGGCGGCTGTGTTGCCGGCGCAGTGTTTGCGGTCCTGGCGTGGGCCATTGATCGCAGCGCGACATCGTTGGAAATGTTGCCGCCACAACCGGAGGTCGCTGTGCGTCAAATCGGCGATGCGTTGATGCGCCGGTTTGTCTTGCCGCTGGAAATCATGGGACTGCTGTTGACCGCTGCGCTGATCGGCGCAGTGCTCATCGCGATGCAGGAAAAACCGGAGATGCAATGAGTTCGCTGACCAGCTATCTGCTCCTGTCCTCGCTCCTCTTTTCCATCGGACTGGCGGGCGCGTTGACGCGCCGCAGCGCCATTCTCGTTTTGATCGGAATCGAACTGATGCTCAATGCGGCGAACCTGAACTTTATTGCATTCTGGCGGTATGGGCCGGATCCCGCAGCCTTGACCGGGACCATGTTCGCGATTTTTTCGATCAGTGTCGCCGCAGCGGAAGCAGCGGTTGGCCTGGGCATCATCCTTGCTGTTTACCGGCACTCTAAGACGACCGATCTAGACCAGATGAATTCCATGAAAGGTTGAGCAACGAATGGACACAGTTTTCCTCTGACAGAGATTGCAAATCGCCAGACACTTCGCGGGTGCCCCATCTTCGCCGCGTTGTTTGCGGCTAGGGTGGGAGAAATTGGTTCATTCAAATAGGGCCAGATCAATAGCAGGATTGCAAATCGCCAGACGCTTCGCGGGTGCCCCATCCTCGCCGCGTTGCTTGCGGTTAGGGTGGGAGAAATTGGTTCATTCAAATAGGGCCAGATCAATAGCAGGATTGCAAATCGCCAGACACTTCGCCGCTGCGGGCAAGGACCGCAGCCTTGGAAACGATCCACCAACCATTCGTTGAGACCCGATGACCTGGATTGTGCAAAACCTATGGCTGGTGCCCGCATTGCCGATCCTGGCGGCGGGGGTCAGCGCTTTGGCGAAACAGCGCAACCGCATGTTCGCCGCTTCGCTCGCCATCGGCTCCATGGCCATCTCCTTTCTACTTTCACTCTGGGCGTTTGCGCATGTGCTCTGGCTCGGTAGCCAAGGGGAAGTGGCAAGGCAGGTAGTCAATTTCCGCTGGTTCCAGTTTGGCACTGAATGGCTGAAGCTTGGCTGGATGCTCGATCCGCTGACGGCTGTGATGCTGCTGATGGTAACGTTCGTTGGCCTGCTGATCTTCATCTACAGCGTCGGCTACATGAAACACGACGAAAACTTCACCCGCTTCTTCTGTTTTCTGGCGCTCTTTGCCGGGGCCATGCTGGGCGTCGTCATCGCGAACAGCCTGCTTCTGCTCTTTATGTGCTGGGAGATTGTCGGCCTCACCTCGTATCTGCTCATCGGCTTCTGGTATGCCAATCCAAAAGCGGCGGCGGCGGCGAAGAAGGCATTTATTGTTACGCGAATTGGCGACCTCGCATTTTTTCTGGGCATGGTCTGGCTCTACGCGCAGGCGGGCACACTACTCTTTTACGATGGTGGCGCGGGATGCCTCGAACACTCGGCGCTCCTCCGTCTTGTCGCACAAACGACGGCCATAGGGATGGCTGCTTCCACGGGCATCGCGCTGCTGATCTTCTGCGGTGCCGCCGGTAAGTCCGGCCAGGTCCCTTTGCACGTCTGGCTGCCGGATGCGATGGAAGGGCCAACGCCGGTGAGCGCATTGATTCATGCGGCGACGATGGTTGCGGCGGGAGTGTTTCTCATTGCGCGCATCTATCCGCTAATGAGCGCGCACTCTGGAATGGACATCGCGCTCACTCCGACCGTGGCGCTGCAAGTTGTCGCCTGGGTGGGCGCGATCACCGCCGTTTTCGGCGCGATGATTGCGGTCGCGCACTATGACATCAAGCGCATCCTCGCCTACTCCACCATTTCGCAGCTTGGCTACATGATGATGGGCCTGGGCGTCGGCGGCGTGGCCGTTGGAATGTTCCATCTCATCACCCACGCATTTTTCAAGTCTTTGCTGTTCCTGGGCGCAGGCTCGGTGATCCATGGCTGCTCCGGCGAACAGGACATTCGGCGCATGGGCGGACTGCGGAAGCTGATGCCCATTACTTTTGCGACGTATGCGGTGGGGATGCTGGCGCTGTGCGGATTTCCGCTGTTCTTCTCCGGCTTCTGGAGCAAGGACGCAATCCTGCATGCGGCGCACACTTGGAGCGTGTCTCAAGCGCCGTTTTACATGGGCGCTTTCGGCGCGTTGCTGACGGCCTTTTACATGACGCGGCAGGTTTACTATGTGTTTGGCGGCAAGTCGCGCCTGGCAGCAACAAGCCACGGACTGCACCACGCCTCAACCCCTCCGCATGAAAGTGCGGCGGTGATGACCATACCGCTGGTCATTCTTGCTGCGTTTGCCATGCTCCTCGGATTGATCGGTATGCCCGCATGGCCATGGTTGCAATCGTTCCTCGATGACAAACGGGCGACCCTGAATTTCGCCGCGTTCTCCAATGTCGGGCTGCTTGCGGTCATGGTGTCCTCTTCGCTGCTGGTCTTTCTTGGCCTCGGCCTGGGCTGGTGGTTCTACGGGCGCAAGCCGATTGCGGACGCCGATGCCCCTGACGAGCTGGGGCAGCTCCAGCCGCGCATCTTTGCCGTTCTTGGCCACAGTTTTTATGTGGATGAACTATATGGCGCAACCATTCTTCGCCTGAACGCCTGGTGGTCTCGTGTCTGCGACTGGCTCGACCGATGGGTCTGGAACGGCGCGGTGCAAACGGTGTCCCATCTCGTGCTCGGGTTTGCCTGGCTGGACAACTTCTTCGACGCGCACGTCGTGAATGCCGGCTTCGACGAGGGTTGCCAGAGCGTGTCGCGCGGTGGCCAGGTCTTGTCGCTTCTCCAAGGTGGCCGCGTACAAAGTTATCTGCGAACGATTGGCCTGGCGCTCATCACGCTCGTGGTGTTTCTGCTATGGGGTGCCAGAGGATGACCGCTTTTCCATGGCTCACCATTCTGACCATCCTTCCCGTCGCAGGAGCAATATTTCTGCTTGCAGTCGGTGGACGAAATAAAAATTTCGCGCGCTGGCTGGCCCTGGCCTTCAGCTTCCTTGCGCTCGCGCTGACCCTGATCTTGTGGCACAACTTTAATTCCGCTTTTGGAGGGATGCAATTTCAGGAACGCTACACCTGGATTGCGACGCTGGGCGTCGAGTATCACGTCGGCATCGACGGGCTTGGGCTATTGATGTTGTTGCTCTCTTCCATCGTTGTCCCGATCGGGATGGTTGCGTCCTGGCAGATTCAGGAGCGGGTGCCGCTCTATTTCTCTCTGGTGCTTCTGCTCCAGGCATGTTTGTTCGGTACGTTCACGGCATTGAATTTTTTCCACTGGTTCATTTTCTGGGAACTGGGCCTGGTTCCCGCATTCTTCCTGATTAAGCTGTGGGGCGGTCCGCGGCGCACCTCGGCAGCCACGCAGTTCCTGGTCTATACGATGGTCGGCAGCATTGCATTGCTGCTGGCATTTCTCGCTATTTTTCTGGCGACGGGAAAATTCGATTTCATCGACCTTGCGCAACTGGCGCAGAACGGACAGCTTATGCCTGCCGTAATCGCCAAACTTAGCTGGCACAGGTTCACCCCGGAACATGTGGCGCTAATTATTTTTGCCGGGGCGTTCCTCGGCTTCGCCGTGAAAGTGCCGCTGGTTCCGTTTCACACCTGGCTGCCTGCCGCCTACGCCGAAGCGCCGACTGGCACGACCATCCTGTTGACCGGCGCGATGTCCAAGATGGGACTCTACGGTTTTCTTCGCATTCTGCTTCCCATATTCGGCGCGGAAATGCAAGTGGTGCTGACGCCGCTTTTATGGCTCGCCGTGGCGACGATCGTCCTTTCGGCCTATGCCGCGCTGGCACAGAAAGATTTGAAGCGCATCTTTGCCTACTCCTCTATCAATCATCTCGGTTATTGTCTGCTGGGAATTTTTGCGGTGGTGAAATTTACCGGTGGAGACGCGGCGCTGACCGCGGAAAAATATGCGGCGATGAATGGCGTCCTGCTGCAAATGTTCAACCATGGGCTGACCGCCGCAACGCTGTTCTGGTTCGTCGCCATGCTGGAAAAACGCAGCGGCGGCCTGCGCGGGCTGAACGATTTTGGCGGCCTGCGCAAAGTCGCGCCCGTCTTTACCGGACTGATGGGCATCGCGCTGTTCTCGTCGTTAGGTCTGCCGGGGCTGAACGGCTTTGTCGGAGAGTTTTTGATCTTCAAGGGTTCGTTCCCTCTGGTGACGTGGGCCACGGCGCTCTCCGTGCTTGGGCTGCTGGTGACGGCAATTTTTATTCTTGGAATTCTTCAGCGGGTTTTCTCCGGACCGCTGAACGAAAAGTGGACAACGCTGCCCGACCTGACAACAGGCGAGCGTCTGGCGTTGGCCCCTGCGATTGCGCTGATGTTCGCGCTGGGACTGTGGCCCCAGCTAGTGCTTGGGGTCATCGACAATACCGTGATACAGATGGTGCAACAACTAAAGTTTTGATCGACAAGATGAACTTGGAATTCCGATGATGCTTGCGTGGACCATCTACATCTCGTTTCTCGGAGCGCTTCTGCTACTCCTGCTGCCGAAGGGGAGCGTCGCCTCGGCACGCGTGCTGGCGCTGCTGACGGCTGTCGCCTGCTTTGCGATTACGCTCACGACATTCGCGCAGCACAGGACGGGAGAAATGCTGACGGTCGTTCGCGCGCCTTGGATTCCATCTCTCGGCATCGAATACCATCTCGCGGCGGACGGAATCAGCCTGACCCTGCTCTTGCTGACGGGAATTATCGCGATTACCGGCATTCTTTTTTCCTGGAACATGGAACATCGCGCAAAGGAATTCTTCGCGTTTTATTTGTTGCTCATCGGCGCCGTGTATGGCGTGTTCCTTAGCTACGACCTTTTTCTTCTGTTTGTTTTTTACGAAATTGTCATCATCCCAAAGTATTTTTTGATCGCAATCTGGGGCTCGACGCGGCGCGAATATGGCGCGATGAAACTGGTGCTCTACTCCTTCGTCGGCAGCGCAATGGTGCTGATTGGACTGGTCGCGGCCTATGTCGTGGCTGGGGCGAAAAGCATGGCGCTGGGAGACCTGGCCCGGTTTCCCTTTCCACTCCACTTTCAGATGTGGGCGTTTCCGCTGGTGTTCGTCGGCTTTGCGATTCTTGCCGGCCTGTGGCCCTTTCACACCTGGGCACCGACCGGCCACGTCGCCGCGCCCACGGCGGCCTCGATGCTGCTCGCCGGCGTGGTGATGAAACTGGGTGCTTATGGTTGTCTGCGCGTGGCCATGACGCTATTTCCTCTCGGGCTGATAAGTCCGTGGGGCTTCCATGTGCTCGGCCTCGGTTCCTGGCGCGATGTCTTTGCCCTGCTCGCGGTCATCGGCATCGTGTATGGGGCGATGGTCGCGCTGGTGCAGAAAGACTTCAAATTTGTCATCGGCTATTCCAGCGTCAGCCACATGGGCTTTGTCCTGCTCGGCCTGATGACGTTGAATCAGATCGGCCTGTCGGGCGCAGTGGTGCAGATGTTCTCGCACGGAATTCTGGCGGGACTGCTGTTCGCCGTTGTCGGGCGCATGGTATACGACCGGACGCACACACGCGACCTGGCGGCGCTTGGCCCGATGAACCTCAACAAAGCGATTCCGTTTGCCGCAGTCGCCTTTGTGGTGGCCGGGATGGCCAGCATGGGGCTGCCGGGGTTCAGCGGATTTGTGGCGGAGTTAATGATCTTGATCGGCGTGTGGCGCGCGTTTCCGTTGCTTGCAATCTGCGTAGGGATCGGCATCGTAGTCGGGGTCGCGTACACCTGGCGCGCCATGCAAAAAGCGTTCTTTGCGGAAGCGGGAACCGAATCCATCCCACCGCAACCGCCACTGCCTCCAATTACGCTTCCCGAACGGCTTGGCGCCATCATTTTGATCGGCGCGAGTGTGGTCATTGGACTCTATCCCCAATTGATCCTGAATGTGATTGTTCCAGCATTGAATTCTCCTCTATTTGAAGGTCTGCGCAAAGGGAGCTGGCAATGATCGCGATCGCCAATGCGCAATTGTTGCAACTCGCGCTGCCGGAAGTCATCGTTGTCGTCGCGGCCCTGCTCGTATTGGCGATGGACCTCTTGTTCCTGCGTACATATCGGACGCGGGTCCGCTTCACCATTGCTGCCGCGATTGCATCGCTCGGCTGCGCGGGCGCGGTCTTCCAATTGCTGCTGGCACAGCAACAGGCAAACGTTCTCGATGGAATGCTGGTCGCGAATCCGCTTACGCGTCTGGTCCAGATCGCTCTGCTTATCCTGACCATCCTCGTTCTCCTGATTTCCGTGGATTCGACTTTCACGGAACACGTTGGCGAGTATGTGCTGCTCATTTTGCTCGCCACAACCGGCATGATGTTCCTGGTGGCATCGCAGGACCTGCTGGTGATTTTTGTTTCCCTTGAATTGTTGAGTTTGTCGCTTTATATTCTTACCGCCTTCGACAAGCGCAGCCCGCGGTCCTCGGAAGCCGCGCTGAAATATTTTCTCTTTGGTGGAATGTCGGCGGCATTCCTTCTGTTTGGTTTCAGCCTGCTCTACGGGCTGTCCAATTCGACCAGCCTCACGCGTATCGCCAGCGCCATACGTAATTTGCATCTCAATGGCCAGCACCTCAATCCGCTTCTGGTCATCGCCCTCGTGACCACGGTGATTGGTTTTGGCTTTAAGGTCGCTGCGGCCCCATTTCACTTCTGGGCACCGGACGTTTACCAGGGCGCACCCGCGCCCAGCGCTGCATTCATCGCATCGGCATCCAAGGTCGCCAGCTTTTTTATTTTCTTTCAAGTGATGGCGGTAGGTTTTGCGGGCGCGGAAGGCAGCGCAGCCTGGTCGCACTTTGTCCCCGGTTGGGTCCCCGTGCTCGCGATTGTTGCCGCCCTTTCGATGCTGCTGGGAAATCTTGTCGCCATTGTGCAGAGTAGCGTGCGGCGGCTGCTGGCATACTCGGCGATTGCCCACGCGGGCTACATGCTGCTTGCCTTTGTTTCGCATACGCAGCAAAGTCTTGCCGCGCTCCTCTATTACGTTGCGACGTATGCGTTCGCGACCCTGGGTGCCTTTGGCGTTGTAGCGGTTGTAGAAGAACGGACTGGCGGCGATCGGCTTGCCAACTTTGACGGACTCAGCCGACGAGCGCCCGTGCTTTCCGCTTGCATGTTTATTTTTCTTCTTTCTTTAGCGGGGATTCCGCCTCTTGCAGGATTTTTCGGGAAAGTTTACCTGTTTGTCTCCGTACTGGCCGTCACGCCAGGGCCTCTTGGCCTGCTCTGGCTGGTGGTCCTCGCCATCGCCATGAGCGCGGTGTCGCTCTACTATTACCTGCAAGTGCTCAAGCGGATGTACGTTGCAAGTCCGTCTGCCGGATCCGACAGGATGCAAGTGCCAATTCTCCGCCAGGTTGTTATGGTGCTGCTTGCCGGGGCCGTCGTGCTGCTCGGCTGCGCTCCGCATCTGCTGCTGCATTGGATACTGGAAGCCATTTGAGCTATTACACTCGATAAATAATAGTAATGAGCCACTTGCAAAATTCCCAGCAGCGGCATTGGCTTTGGCTTTGGTCGCGCGGTTGCTTTCGCTGGATTTGGATTGGCAATTCTCTGGAGGCAGTCAAGAGCTTTCCGCAAGCGGTGAGAAGTGAAGTGGGCTTTGCGCTCTATCAGGTGCAGACAGGCGGAAAGCATGTGAACGCGAAGCCGCTGCGGGGATTTGGCGCGGGCGTTCTGGAGATTGTCTCGGACCATCGCGGCGACACATTCCGCGCGGTGTATACGGTGAGACTCGCTGGCCGGGTGTATGTTCTCCACACCTTTCAGAAGAAATCGAAAACGGGGATCGCAACGCCCAAAGCGGAGATGGAACTGGTGAGGCGGCGGCTCAAACGCGCGACGAAATTGAATGCCGCACAGGAGAAGTGAACATGCCGAAACGCGATTATGTAGAGAGCACGGGAAACGTCTTTGCCGATCTTGGCCTTCCGTAGCCGGATGAAGCTCTGGCCAAAGCTGAGCTGGCGCAGAAAATTGTTGCCATTATCCACGAACGGCGGCTGACGCAGACGGACGCCGCTACAATTCTTGGAGTAGACCAACCCAAAGTATCGGCGCTGATGCGTGTGCGGCTCTCTGGATTCTCCATCGAACGGCTGCTGCGCTTTCTGCTGCTGGGGCGCGACCATTCTTCACGCGCCCTCTTCGACGAAGAACAAAGCAGGCCAGCGTCGCCAATTCGCCTCCGGAGGAAAATCCCATGACTCCAACGCGATCGGGGTCGATTTCCCACTCCGCCGCGCGACTGCGCACCATGCGCATAAGCAGCAGGAGAGCGGAAAGGCAGGGCCGACGCATATCAAATTCCAAGCAATTTCAGGAGGTAGGGGTGGTCCCAAGCGACGTTGAGTCGTTTTCCCTTGATTCCTCTGTTGGAGGATTTGTCCTGTTTGAGGATATTGAGTGCGATT
>JAKAYS010000093.1 GCA_021826695.1 Acidobacteriota bacterium
TATCCTGCTCAGGAGTCTCCTGCGAGCGGCAACTCTGCATTGCATGAGGGAGAGGCAAGCCATGCGTTCCCATCGATCGGATACAGGCAAGATAAATTCGGTATTTAAGTCGATCGGTGAATGGATTGCAGGACTTGTCGCAGCACTCGCTCTGTTGCCCCTTGTCGCTTGTCCGGTCGCCTGGGCGCAACAGACCTCGACTCCAGGATTGCATCATCGCTCAGACAGTGACGGCACGCGCGCAGCACAGAAATCGTCCCAGAAGGCTGCTCCCACGCAGCCGTCCACTCTGCCGCAGGACGTTTCGGGCCCCTACGACTTCGACCATCTCAATGAATCCATTGAGATCGACATCGACCACAATAAACTGAGTGGATATATTTCCCGGTTGGGCGATGCTGAAACCGACAGCAACACTCCGCTGACGTTTTTCTTCGATAAGGCTTCCGTTGATGGGTCCCAGCTCGATTTTCAAACCAAGGTCGTTCATGGCGTCTGGTACTCCTTTCACGGAACGATTTTTCGTGGGGAGGGGAAGACACGTGAAGACGAGGGCTACTACGTGCTGCACGGCGTCTTGCAGGAGCACCATCCCCAGGGCGGACTGGAAAAGTCCGCAGACGAGACGATCGAGCGGCGCATTGTCAATTTCAAATCGATGGGGCAGTAGCCAACTTCAACCTAATTTATCGATCCGGCCCTATAGGATGGAACCACGTTTCTCCCACCCTAGCCGCAAACAACGCGGCTAGGATGGGGCACCCAAATGCAATGCTTCAGTGCCGAATCAATAATTGAAAAATAGGGTTGTCATTCTGAAGCGAGGGTAAACTCCGCGAAGAATCCAGACACTGTCCGCCTGGTAATTGCCGCGTTTACCCTCTGGATTCTTCGCTGCGCTCAGAATGACTCCTCCTATCCAGTAAAATAAGGACTTATGCTCGATTTGGGATTTGTGCGTGCGAACCTGGCAGAGGTAAAGGAAAAACTCGCCCGGCGTGGCGGCGATGCGGCCGGATTGCTTGACGGCTTTGAGGAACTAGACCGGAGGCGGCGTCGAGCCATTAGCGATCTAGAAAGCTTCAAAGGCGAGCGCAACCAAAAGTCTTCTGAAATTGCAATGTTTAAGCTCAATAGACTAGATGACGCTGCGTCAATCGAGCGGCTAATCGAGCGGGTGCGTGAGCTAAAAACGTCTATTGAAAAGAGCGAAAAAGAGGCCTCAATTCTCGAGCAGCAGATGCAGGCGGTCTTGCAGCAAATTCCTAACCTGCCACACGACACCGTTCCCACCGGAACCAGCGCCGATAACAACGTGGAAGTTCGCCGCTGGGGTACGCCGCGTGCGTTCGACTTTACGCCCAAGCCTCATTGGGAAGTTGGCGAGCAGCTCGGCATCCTCGACTTTGAGCGGGCGGCGAAGATTTCCGGCGCGCGCTTTGCTGTGTACTGGGACGCGGGAGCGCGGTTGGAGCGGGCGCTGGCGAATTTCATGCTCGACATGCACACGCGACAGCATGGGTACAGGGAAGTTCTGCCTCCGTTTATGGTCAACGAGAAATCTTTGTTTGGTACCGGGCAGTTGCCGAAGTTCAAGGACGATCTGTTTCACTGCGAAGGCAGCGACCATTGGCTGATCCCGACGGCGGAAGTGCCGCTAACCAATCTTTTTCGCGACGAAGTTCTGGACGAAAAGCAGTTGCCGATTTCTGTCACCGCCTACACGCCCTGCTTCCGCGCCGAGGCCGGCTCCCATGGCAAAGATGTACGCGGCTTGATCCGGCAGCATCAATTTCAGAAGGTGGAACTGGTAAAGTTTGTCGCTCCAGAGCAGTCTTATGAAGAGCACGAAAAATTGACGGCCCACGCCGAAGCGGTTTTGCAGGCGTTGGAGTTGCCGTATCGTGTGATGAACCTGTGTGCTGGCGACCTCGGATTTTCGGCGGCGAAGACCTACGATCTGGAAGTCTGGTTGCCGGGTCAGAATGTATATCGAGAGATATCTTCCTGCTCCAACTTTGAAGCGTTTCAGGCGAGGCGCGCAAATATTCGCTATCGACCGCAGGGACAAAAGAAGCCGGAATTCGTCCATACCCTGAACGGCAGCGGGCTGGCAGTGGGTCGTACATGGCTGGCGGTGATAGAAAATTATCAACAGGCGGATGGCAGCGTTCGCATCCCAGAAGTATTGCTGCCTTACATGGGTGGGGAAGCGGCGATCCAGCCCAGTCCGCGCTGAGTGGATACAGAGTGGCGAAGCAATAGACGAACAGATTCGTTGAGGAGCAAAAAGATGATGCGAGCAATCCGCAATTATGTGTTCTGGACGTACCAACGGGGCAGCGTTCACTACGACGTGATGGTGACGCTGATTCTGCTGTTTATTTTTCTATCGCCGCGCGTCATCAACTTCAAGGACAAGCCAGTCGTACGCACGCTGCCGCCCAGTCAGGTGATGGTGAAAAGCGATGGACACAATGGGCTGATGTATCAGATCGATGTCGCGACATTGGCATCGTTTCATGACGAAGGCGATCTCAAATCGGAATTGCGAATGGCCATCCAGCCGATTTCCGGTGACGTAGCGATCGATCGTTACAAGCCTGTGCGGGCGTCCAACGGGCAGGTGATCGCGTATCAGGTATGGGCGCACAGGTAGATGAGGAGATCCATGAATGGAATGCTGAAAAGATTTTTGTTGTCGCGCAGCCGAGCGCCGATGACAACCGTATTTGCAGTCGGCGTATTGCTCTGCGCAGGCGTGGCGAAGGCCCAGTCCGCGTCGAATGCAGACCTCGATAAAGTACTGGCTCAGATGGATGCTGCTGCGGCAAAGTTTCACTCGGCACAGGCAAAGTTTCAATGGGACCAGTTTGAGCGTGTAGTCAGCAGCACCGATACGCAGGCTGGGGTCATTTATTTTTTGCGTTCTGGCGCTACGACCGAGGTGGCTGCGGACATACTGACCTACGATGGCCAACCCGCGAAGAAAACCATTGTCTTTCGCGATGGGGTGTTGAAGTTTTACCAGCCGCAGATCAATCAGATGACGGTCATCCGCGCGGGCGACAAACAGGACCAGTTTGAAAGCTATCTGGCGTTGGGCTTCGGCGGCAGCGGTAGCGAGCTGAAGAAAAGCTGGAACATTGCCTATCAGGGCATGGAGACGATTGACGGCGTACAGACAGCAAAGCTGGATCTCGTCAGCAAGGTCGCCAGCGAGCGCAACACGATTTCGCATCTGACGATCTGGGTCGATCCCACACGCGCCATTTCGCTAAAGCAGATTATGTTTGAGCCTTCCGGCGACTCGCGCACCGCTTACTACCGGGACATTGCCTACAACAAGAAAATCCCTTCCTCGGTATTCAAAATCAAGACAAATTCGCAGACACAGGTGGTCCAGAAGTAGCGGTTTTGTCGCGTGTTCGTACCGTCAGCGCCGCTCCAGCAAGGATGAAGATCATCGGGTAACACTCGAGCGTGTAGCGCGACTCTGGCGTTTCCAGCGTGAGCAGGAGCAGGCAGCGGACCACGACATAGGCCACTATGACAGGGGTAAAGGGTACTCGCTTTTTGAGTCCCCAGGCGGCGAGCAGAAGATAGAAGAGATTGAGCGCGCCGTAGCTCCAGGAAAAAATCGTCTCGGCTGGATGATGTTGATATTCCCACCAGCGCAGTTCAATCCATAATTGTTCCGTCCGGGGGCGGAGCCACATGTCCGCCAGACGCATCACCGGCAATACTACATAAAAGCGAAGTGGATGACGGCGGATGCGTTGTTTTGCCAGTGTGCTAAATTGCTCGCTCAGGGCTGGGGTCATGACTTCAGTCCGGTTGTATGCGGCGATCAACTTCGCTGTCACTGCTTGCTCCGCGGGCGTATCGAAGGCGCGAATGGGAAGAAGTCGCATATCCAACGGCGAGCCATTTACGTTCCAATAGAATTCCGCGGTTGAGGCGTAGTCGCCTGCCCAGGTCTTGACCCAGCGAATCCAGCCCCGCGGAATGTATTCGCTGGGGTCGTTGGCATAGCGTGGCGCCAGGGGTTGAAAGACGTGCATGGTGCGGGCATTGCGAACAGTCCACGGAACGAACGGCGCAAGAGTCAACAGGGTACAGACAAGGGCCATCCTGGCGCTGCGAACCGCAGAAACTTGTGGACGCGCATACCAGAACATGGCAGGGACCAACACCAGGCCAAGTAGAGCGCCGTCAGGACGCAACAAAGCTCCATAGCTGATGCTGCATACAAGGGCCCAGAACCAAACGTTGTATGCGGGTTTTTCAACATAGCGTAGCAGCGAATACAGTCCGAGCGCGATGCAAAATAACGTTGGGGTTTCCGTCAGCGGAGAAGCGACGTAGTTGGCGGTAAAAGGGCACAATGCAGCCAGATAAAGGGTGGCAACGCCAGCTCCGCGGGAGAGAGTGCGCGCAGCGAAGCCCGCGAGAAGCAGGCAACTGCATAAATCGAGGCCAGCTTGCAGCAATAACACAACACCGAAATGATCGATGCCAAAGAAAAAGAAACAGACGGCGAGAAAGAGTGGGTAACCAGGAAGACGAATCAGCGTGGGGTGAATTCCGTTGGCGCGAGTGAACCCATAAATGCCATGCCAGAACCAATTGCGCGCAATTTCCCCATAAACCAGCGAGTCGCCATCCACGACGGGGTAATAATGGATAAACCAGAGTCGCAGCAGCAGACCGGCCACAAGGGCGAACAGAACGTGCTTCGTGGCATGACGCAATAAATAAAGCATTGAATAAGAATCATACAAGCCAGCGCAGGGTTTTTGAGATAGTTTGACGCTGAGCAAGCATGTCTCTAGGATGCCTTTAACACAGCTTTCCAACGATTGCATGAATAAACCAATTTTTTACGATCCCGGACGCAAGAGATGGAAACGCCTACGGCGAATCTTCGACATCGTCGCGGTATTTTCGACAGTCGTGATGATTGCTTTCGGCATCAACGTGCTGCGCCGTGAAAGGCTTCCGGAGCTGTTGCTGCCGATTCCAAAGCGCAACTATAGGCCTTTTCGCGACTCGTCCTATGCGCGCAAATCGAAGTCCAGCCAGCGCGCGTTGCGACTCAAACGGCACCGGCGGCCTTCCGATATTCCGTTCAATTCCGGCGAGCGGCTGCGCGCCGCGTATTACGTAGATTATGACGCGGCCAGCTATACCTCCTTGAAGCAACACATACATGACATCGATCTGCTGTTCACGGACTGGCTCCACGTGATCACTCCAGACGGCAGGCTGACGGCTTTTACGTTCGACAACCATCCCTACGCAGTGGTTGACGCGAATGGAGTCCATAATATCGATCAAGAGGGCAAGGTGATGCGCGCGGTCACAGACGCGCATGAAGACACTGAAGTTTTTCCTTTAGTGAACAACTTCGACCAGACAGTCAACGATTTCCGCTCGGACATTGTAGAAAAGTTTCTGCTCAATCGCGCGGCACAGGCCACGTTCGAGAAACAAATCCTTGCGCTGCTCGCGGCCAATCCTCGTTATCACGGTATATCGCTCGACTTTGAAGCGATTCCATCCGATGCGCAGCCGGCGTATCGCAAGATGGTGTCCGATCTGTATGCGCAGATGCACGCGAAAAACCTGCGCCTTTACATCAACGTGCCGGTCGATGATGACGATTGGGACTTCAAGTTCTATGCGGCCCATACAGACGGCATCATTTTAATGAATTACGACCAGCATGAACCGGCCAGCACCCCCGGCCCGGTCGCTGGGCAGGAGTGGTTCGTTCACAACCTTCAGCAGGCGTTGAAGATTGTTCCTCGTAACAAGCTGATTTGCAGTATCGGCGACTACGGCTATGACTGGACGCTTTCACTCCCCACCCGCAGGCACCACAAATTAGTGCCCGGAAAAGTGCTGAACACGGACGATCTAGCGGTGCAGGATGCGTGGCAGGAAGCTTCCGATTCGGAGGCCGCTCCGGTGCTGGACGCAGACTCGCTGAATATGCATTTTGCCTATGACGACGAGGATGCGCACACCCGTCATGAGGTCTGGTATCTGGACGCGGTGACCGCGCTGAATGAAATGCGCGCGGCACGCGAGCTCGGCATCCAGACCTTTGCGCTGTGGAGACTCGGCAGCGAAGATCCGACACTGTGGAAGATTTGGGACAAGCCTCTTGAGCAGAATGTCGCATCGCTGCTTGCGATGATTCCGCCCGGGGCCAACGTGAACACCGAGGGCGATGGCGACATTCTAAAAGTAATCGGCAGGCCGCGGAATGGTCTGCGAACGGTGCAGATCGATCCAGATTCCAATCTTGCGGTAAGCCAGGAGATTAAGGTTTTTCCGCAGTCGTATACCGTGCAGCAGTACGGCTATCACCCGAACGAATTGGCGCTGACCTTCGACGATGGGCCTGATCCGACGTGGACCCCCAAAATTTTGGATGTTCTGAAGCGCGAGCATGTATCGGCGACGTTTATGGTGATCGGCGAAGAGGCGCAGGAGAACATGGGCCTGCTGAAGCGCTACTATCGCGATGGCCATGAGATTGGCAATCACACCTTTACCCATCCTGACATCAGTCAGATCCCCACCCGCCAACTGAAGTTCGAAATGAACTTGACGGAGCGCCTGTTTGCCGCGGAGCTGGGTGTACAGCCGCTCTATTTTCGGCCACCCTATTCCATCGATCAGGAACCGGACACCAACGATCAGGCGGCCCCGATCGATGTTGTCGAGCAGATGGGCTATATCATCATCGGCGACAAGATCGACACGGATGACTGGAACGAGCATCCGCGTAAGACGCCGCAGGAGATCGTCAAGGCCGTTTTGGACCAGCTCGAGGCGATGAAGACCAAGCCGCAGTTCCGCGGCAGCATCATTTTGCTGCATGACGGCGGCGGCGATCGGTCTGTTACCGTTGCGGCGCTGCCGCTGCTGATCGACACACTGCGGGCGAAGGGCTACAAAATCGTTCCCGTATCTGAATTGATGGGCAAGACCCGCGATCAGGTGATGCCGCCGATTCCACCCAAGCAGCGCTGGCAGGCGCGCATCGATGCGATTGCATTCCGGCTGATCGCATTCTTCAACCACACTGTCATTTTGATCTTCTTCGTCGGCGATGTGCTGATGACAGGACGGCTATTGATCGTCGGTCTATTTGCGGTGATCGACCGGTTGCGTAAACGCAGGCTCTATCCTGGCGCGGAAAATTATCATCCACAAGTTGCCATTCTGATTCCGGCATTTAACGAAGCGAAGGTCATCGCGCGCACTGTCCGTTCGGTGCTTGGCTCCAATTATCCCAAGCTGCGCGTGATTGTGATTGACGATGGTTCGACCGACAACACTCTGGAGGCGGCGCGCGCAGCGACGCCGAGCGATCTTGCATCTGGCCGTCTGTTGGTTTTGACCAAGCCGAATGGTGGGAAGGCGGAAGCACTCAACTTCGCGCTGCAACATGTAACGGAAGAAATCTATGTCGGTATCGATGCCGATACGGTCATCGCGCCCGATGCGGTTGCGAAACTGATTCCGCGCATGGCCGATCCACACGTGGGCGCTGTGGCCGGGAACGCGAAGGTGGGCAACCGCATCAATCTTTGGACCCGCTGGCAGGCGCTGGAATACGTCACCAGCCAGAATTTTGAACGGCGCGCGCTCGATCTGTTCAACGTGGTCACTGTGGTTCCAGGCGCGATCGGCGCCTGGCGCACGGCTGCGGTGAAGGCGGCCCAGGGGTACCACGTCAACACCGTCGCGGAAGATGCCGATTTGACCATGAACCTGCTCGAGCAGGGATTCAAGGTGGTGTATGAAGATCGCGCGCTCGCATTTACAGAAGCGCCGGACAATATGCGCGGTCTGATGCGGCAGCGGTTTCGCTGGTCCTTCGGGATTCTGCAGGCGGTCGTCAAACATCGCGGGGCCTTTCTACGCCATCGCGCCATGGGTCTTTTCGCGCTGCCAAACATGATTGTCTTTCAGATCGTCCTGCCGCTGTTTTCTCCGTTCATCGATCTGATGTTTATCGCTGGGGTGCTGCATTATGTCGTCGACCGCCATTTCCATCCAGAGGCTGCAAGTACGGCGAGCTTTGAAAAATTGATCGTCTATTTTCTGGCTTTTCTAATTGTGGATTTTCTTGCATCTTCGCTGGCATTTCTTTTGGAACCGCGTCATGCGGCGAACAAGGGGCATGGCTGGCTGCTCTTTCATATATGGATTCAGCGTTTCACCTATCGCCAGGTCTTCTCTCTAGTGCTGCTCAAGACCATCAAGCGCGCCATCGACGGACGCCCATTTGCATGGGAAAAGCAGGAACGCACGGCAAAGCTTTCAGCCAGCACAGAAAAGGCGACCGGCGGAAAGTAGATGGTCATTCGACTGCCTCTCGCACAAAAGCTTTTATAGTGGCGAGTGGCTTGTCTGTCGGCATGACCGGACGCACTGTGTAGGCGCCCACTTGCGCTGGCACAATAAATGTCTCGCCATAGTGGACGATGAAAGGAGAGAAGCTGCTGGTCGGGCTCTCCACGATGGCCGCGTCGCCTTCGACTAAATTCAGCACATTGACAGTGCCAGCGGTATGGTGCGGCACTACCCCTGTAAACCAGTGGCGACGTGTCTCGATAAATTCCAGTGCGTGTAACCCTGTGCATTCCTCCCGCCATTCGGTGGCGTGGGAGACGGGGGTAATTTGGTTAATCAGGTGCTTCCGCACCCACGCGGTTGTGCGGTCCCACTGAATGTTCGCGAGGCCATGGTCGAGATGGATTGGCCGGGGACTCCCATCCAGCCCCAGCCGTCCCCAGTCCCAAAGCTTGAATGTAAAAATATATGGAGTGGCGCTGATCTCCAGCACTACTCCGTTGCGTCCCGAGCAGTGAATGGTCCCCGCGGGAATCAGAAAGTGGTCATGTCTTTTTGCTGGCCAAACGTTCACATAATTTTCGACGGGGAAAGGAGCGTCAGCATCCCACTGAGCGCGCCTTAGGTCTCGTTCCATTTGCTGCCGATCGACATTTTCTTTCAGGCCAAGATAAACCACTCCATCGTCCGCGGCATCCAGCATGTAATAGCTTTCGTCCTGGGTATAATCCATGCCGAAATTCTTGCGTATATAGTCGCGCAATGGATGGACCTGCAGGGACAGGTTACCGCCGCCCATCGTGTCGAGATAATCGAAGCGAATTGGGAATTCTGCTCCAAACGCGCGATAGATACGATCTCCAAGCAATTCCACGGGGCAGAACAGGACAAGGTCCATCGCAGGAACTTCTACCAGATTGTCCCCGAAAGCAAGCAGCAGGCTGTTTTCTTCTGGAACACAATCGAAACACCAGGCATAGTTAGGCGGTCCTTCAGGCAGTTGAAATTTCTCTTTCATCCACTGGCCGCCCCATGGTCCAGGATCGAAGAAGGGTACAACCCGAAACGGCTGTTGCGATGCTGTCCGCAACCCAAGTCGGAGGTGCGTTCCGGAAATCATCTTCGGCTGATATGCAGTGTTGGTGTCGAGCAGGTAGTCGAGACGCGGCAGCAGATGCGCCTTCAACCGGTCGGCCGCGCGCCAATCGAAAAAGAAAGCTCTCTTGTAGAGGGCCGCCGGAGAAGCTTGTGCATTGTCCGCTCCGAGATTGCCAACCTGGTGAGCGCGATACCTCTTCTGGATTTCCCAGCGGGCAAGATCTGCGTAGATCAGACAGTCCGCCTGAGGGGCAATCAGCGATGCTCCCGTACCGATGACGAGCACGCGGTCCTTCGATTTCGCGACTTGCGCATCCTGGAGTTGACTTTGTAAATGCGCCAGCCTGCTGGAACAGAAAAAGTCCTTGAGTTCCCATGGATGCATCACAGCAAATACAGGATCGTTTCCCAGCGTGTGGCCGAATTTTTCTTCCAGCTCTGCTGCGGTCAGGAGCGCATCTTGGCTTCGTAGGATCAGATCCGGCTCGAGCGCTGGAACAAGATGCAACTCGATTTCTTCAGCACTGCATCCAGGATAAAGTTCCAGCACGGTCACACCGGAGGAGAGCCTGAGAGCCTCCCCGATGCTTTCCCATCCAGCCAGACAATCGTCGTTGTTCGCGGTGACGCGGACATGCGGGAAACGGTCATAGCTAGAGGATAAAAAGGTCAAAAGATATCTTTCTGGAAACGATTCTTGTCTCAGATTTCAGAAATAATCATCAATCGGGTCTCGCAGTCAGGCATGGCCTGTATTAAGGGTAAAACCTTGTGCAGTGATTGCGCATTTCGGTTTGCAACTTTGCGCCTGCTGTATGGAGACGATTCACTGCGGCTGCTGCATGCCGATATCTCTCGACTCACCGGCACATTTCCGCTTGAGCGCACGCTCACAGTCTAAACTCCGAGATGGAGAACATGGCAAAGGGATTGGCACATCGCTAGCATTAGAAGCCATCTCATAAATGTCTGATCAGCATGAGCAGGCACGCCAGTTGTACGAAGCCGAGGAAGTTTTCGATGTGGTATTCCCAGCGCGTGACGAGTCGGCGGTAGTTCTGCATCCATGCGAAGACTCTCTCGATCTTCCATCTGCGCCGGTAGCGCCGCAGCCAGAGCAATCTTCCTGCATCTTCTCAACGCTAGCTATCAGGATACTAGGGTGCATAACGCTCGTTGCGCATTCATTGCAGGGCTCGGTATGGCGACCGGTAAGCGAGTTGTAATGCTGCAACAGAACCAACAGTCCCAGCCTATTGATTACCGAGACGTCGTTTTGACCTACGATCATCCTCGAAAGATACATGAAATGCTCATCCCAGCGTTGGGTGAGGTGATTGAGCAAATCCAGACGACTAGGTTTGTTCCCACGGCACTGCCCATTACTCATCGGTTCGAGCGTTGTCCTTTCCAAGGCCGACGTTGCGAAGCGTGTGGAGGACGCAGGAATCCAGTCGGCGGAAGTCGGCTATGTTATTGACATCCTGCTCTGGTTCGGTGTCATCGGGATATATCTTGATGATGAAGAAGAAAGGTACTCGTATCAGTTTGAACATAATTCGGCCATGCTCACCGCAGGGGTCTCTCATTACGCATATTGCATCCACCCAGCATTCCGCGTTGCGTTGGGCTGCACGAACAACTGATGAGGCCAATGCCGGTTGACCGTTCGTGGACAGTTCCCGATAGCCAAATCACCAATACACTCGGCAAGGAGTATGGCAATGGAAACATAACCCTACATTGCATTCTTGCATTCTGCATTGGCTCGGGATCGCAGAGCATGGCATTCCCACGATAATCAGCAAATTAATCGCACACTGGGCGAGTCAAGACACGGCTGCCGTCAAGACGGAATGAAGCGAACGTCTTGACGCGGGCCGGAGCGCGGGCACAATCGGGCCGTCGCAGGAATGCCCAGGGAAGGGTTATGATGAGTTGCTATTCAGGGGAAATCTGTGGAGCAGAAACAGCTTCGCCTGGATCGGTGTGGAGTGCGGCATGGCGAGAGCCATCGAAGGAACGGGCGCTCTCTTTACAAAGGGACAGGACCGAGCAATGGGTTCACCACTTGAATCGCTCCGTAGCTCTGCCCCGCTGCCAGATCTTCGGAATAGAGGGCCGATGCTCCTGAACTACCGGCGGCGTGCAGGATCAGCGCGTCCCAGAAGGAGGTCTTATAACGAGCCTCGATATCCAGCGCATGAAGAACAGACTCGGGAGTGTTGGTGACAACCTCCCAGGTGGAGTAATCGCGTATCAGTTGGCGGACCTCAGCCACCGGCAAGGGATGGCTGACTTTGCGGCGAAGGTTGATACAGAGTTCCTGTAGGACCTGCGTACTCAAAACGCCCTGGCCGGAATTCCAGAGATCTTCCAGCAGCAATTGAGCGCGCTGATGTTTCACTCCGGCGGAACGGTCATGCGCATACATCAGAATATTGGTATCGACAAAACATTTATCGCTCATGCAGTTCATCCCGTGAGCGAGGAGGCGTCCATCTCAGGTCAAAGCCTCTCCGCATGCGGGCCATCGCGCGCCTGCGCGCCTGGTTGTACCCTTTGCGCTCGCGCACGGCCTGTTCCAGACGGGCTGCCAGCAGGGCGCTGATGGAGGTGCCTTCCTCGGCGGCGAGGATACGTGCTTCCCGCAGGAGGTCCGCTTCGATCTTCAGGGTGATATTGGCCTTCATACGAGCATCCTTTTGCGTGCAGCACCATTTTACGTGTGCATGCGAAGGGAAATCAACCATCGGCGTGCGGCAAGCGGATGCTTTGCGCACTGGCACCATTGCCCGCGCTCGCGTGCAAGAAGGAATTCCTTGCAGCGCGCTGGGACGGCAACATTATGCGTTAAAAACGGCAAAGTCAGTCCGCGATTGAGAGGAAGGCCGCTTTGCGGCCATCCTCTCGTGGGTCCTGGTCATGCGTCCAGCGGCAGCGCGGAAATAGTCTTCATCCATCTCTATGCCAACGTATCTGCGTCCTGTCAGCAAGGCCGCCGCGCACGTGGATGCCGAGCCGCATAAAGGATCGAGCACCAACTCACCCGGCAGCGTAAATGCGCGAACCAGAGGCGCCAGCGAGACCACCGCTTTCTGCGTGGGATGGAGCGCGTTGCCCCGGCCCGGAAGCTGAAGGTGCCCAACCATCTTCGGCCCAAGAACAAGCAGGTGCTTACGTGGGAACAGATGCGGGAGGCTCTGGCGAAGACCAGCACGCGGGACCGAGTTCTGCTCATGCTGGATATGACTGGCGCACTGCGTCCGAGTGAGTTGTTCGCTCTGCGCTGGCGCTCCTTCGACAATCGCAATACGTTGTCGATCACCGAAACCGTCTACAAGGGACAGATCAGGCCGTTTGGCAAAACCCGGAAAAGTCTCGGGGACATTTATTTGCCATCTGGGCTGGCTGTCGAACTGCTGCGTTGGAAGCAGGGTTGTCCCGACTCTTCGCTCGATGCGTTCATTTTTCCGAACTCGGAGGGCGGCGTGATGGACACCGGCAATTACCGGAACCGGGTTCTAAAACCCCTTGCGGAGAAGCTGAAGGTGCCCAAATCGAATTTCCAAATTCTGCGCCGGACGATGGCGACCCGCGCGCAGCGGATGGGATCAGTGAAGGACATTCAGACGCGCCTGCGTCATTCGAAGGCCGACACCACCGCCAACGAGTACATGCAGGAACTCCCAGGAAGCGTTAAGCAGATGGTGGGTTCCGTGTTCTCCATGCTCACGGAAAAAGGAACTCCGCAGAAACTTTCTGCGAATTTGCTACCAAACGCTACCAACGTCGCGGAGGGGGTTGCTGTAAGTACTTGAAAATATGGTAGGCACGAGGAGACTCGAACTCCTGACCTCTACCGTGTCAACGAACCAAACCTAAGCAATACTACAACTTACAAGACCCCGATGGCCTCAAAAGTCCTTGTAAGCCGCACAAGTCCGAGATCCAGCGTATCGCATAACGTATCGCGTTTACGGGTAGGAAATGGTCATCTGATTTAGGTGCAACCTGAACGAGAGAGATTTACCGGAGACGCAAATGGCTTGTATTTCAAGCTCGTATTCGGTATTATTATTCGTGACAACCCCAACGAGCGTATCGTTGGCCGAGCGCCTCCTGCTGCAGGGGGCGCTTCTATTTGTACGCCGTGCATGAATGACAGCTTGGGGGTGGAAGTCCCCTTCACATCCTGATGGAGGAGAAGTGATAGCGAAGCGCAAGGGCGTCGTCGCGAGGCGGGGTCTGAAGGAAGCGTGGAGCAAAG
>JAKAYS010000094.1:0-6776 GCA_021826695.1 Acidobacteriota bacterium
ACGCTCGAACACCTACGAGAACTGGCTGGCAACTCGATCGAGGCGAGCTTTTTGCCTCCGGCCAGAAAACTGGACCTGCTCAGCCGAGTCGAACAGTATCCCGACCCGCCGGAAACGTAGCCTGGACAGGTTCATTTTTGATGCTGGCAAAGCAAGCGGGGCCCCTCGACTCCGCCCTTGCTGCGCAAGGATTTTGCCCGGGACGACCAATTTTTTGGACGCACACCAACGGTAAGAGTGCCAGAAAAGGCACTCCATGAAGAACATTTCCCAATTCTTCATGCAAACTGACCGCGATCTGCGATAAGATTTGGTATGAAGAGTCTGAGTTCACGACTGGTCAGTCGGTGCAATCCGGCGAGAAAAATGAATCTGCGAGTTGGAAACAATATGAAATTATCTCTGACAAAAATGCCTTGGGTCCGCATCGTCGGCTGGACATCGGTCGCCACGGGAGCTGTCGCCGTGGGGTTCTTAGTAGGCCGTAACCTTCGCGCCCGCTATCGGATGAACCGTCGCACGCCCTACGACTTCTATTCCCACGCTGGGGACAATGGAAATAGCGTCGAGTACGGCGTCGGCATTTAGCATTCTGGCAAGCCGACACTTCCAAAATTCGCGCGGCTTGTCTCGATGCAAGCCGCGCCAGCCTACCTCGGCACCACGCCGCCATTCCCAATATTAAGATTCCATCGGTGGCGAATTCCGTAATAGCAGCACTTTACAACGTAAAAGTTGACCACTCGGGCCGCATTGCGTTCGCTGTCGATGGGACGCGAACCCAAGAATAGCAACGTATTGAATGTAAAGCACACTAGCAGCAATACAAACGCGCGGCGTTGATTTTCTGAAAGCGCAGCCAGGAGCACGATGCCTCCTGCGAGCAGCGTCAGGTATTGGGCCTCGGCCATGGAAACGAACAGGAAGAAGGCAAGACCAGGCACGATCCATAACAACAGAATCCATTTTTGCAGTAGTGGCTTCCTGCCAAACATCGATGGGACCAGCATCCAGAAAGCTGCCAATAGCGGCACGAAAACGCGAAGTAAGTTCGAAATGGTATGGCGGTTGATTCCATTTAACAGCATGGATGTTCGGGAAGCCATGCCATGCATTTCGTTCCGCACGGTATTCACAGCAGGATGCTGCATCGCCATTTGGGTGGGGATGTACCAGGCGAGGCACACAATTCCAGTAAAAACGAGCAGAAAGATTCGCCGTTTCCATTCCGGCACAAAGCGGACGAGCAGGAAGAAAAAGAGCGGCGTGAGAAAAGCTCCATCGGAGGGCCGCATGCCTGCGCCAATGGCAAAGCTGAGGCCGCATGACATCAGCAGCCAGATGGACTTGTTTTCCTGGTAGTAAAGAAAGCAGAAGACGGTAAGCGGCGCAAATAGCATTTGCGAGCCATGCGAGGTTTGTATGCCGCCGGCAAACCAGCAGAAAAAAACGGAACCGTAGGCCAGCGTCGCAGCGACTGACATCTTGATGGACAAATCCAATTTTCTGCAAAGCAAAAAGAAAACTCCGACACCGGTGGCAGCGAAGATTTCATTCGAGAATGTCAAGCCGAACACTGGATCGGGGAACAAGGACCCCAGTCGCGCATAGAGCCAGTACCCAGGCGGCTCGACCGTATAGATGCGGTCCCGGATGGCCTGAACGATGAATGGACCATCGCCGAAATAGGGGGCGCTGCGCGTAAAATAGCGCGAAAAAAACACTAGGATCGCAAGGATGGCGGAATATCCAAAATCTACTTTAGTGATTCTGGAGTTTGGATCAGGCTCGAGTTCAGTCACGTTTTCGGACTCACAGTGAGATGCGTAGGCTCATCGTAGCAGAGCAGTGAATCGCTGCAATTCAATGCATTTCGATTGCAGCGATCCAAGTTCTTGCTATCGACCTTTCTCAACCATGCCGCCGGAAACCTTAGAGCATTTTTCACTGAGCCTGTAATGCTGGCTTCCTACTATCCCACCCTAACTTCGCTAGGATGGGGCACCCGTGACATTCGCTCACCGTGAATCCGTTCTATGCTTTTCCGGCCAACTGCCGCAGCACGTACAGCAGAATGCCGCCGTGCTGGTAATACAGAATTTCCTGCGGAGTGTCGATGCGAACCATCGCGGAAAATTCTTTCGCATTGCCATCGGCGCCCTTCGCCTTCACGGTCAGCTTGCGGCCATTGACAAACTTCCCGTCCAGCATGGCGCGCAGTCCAGGAATGTCGTAGACCTCCTCGCCGGTGAGCCCGAGCGACTCGACATTCTGGTTCGCTTCAAACTGCAGCGGAAGAATCCCCATGCCGACCAGGTTCGAGCGATGAATGCGCTCGAAGCTTTCCGCAATCACCGCGCGCACGCCCAACAGCTTTGGCCCCTTGGCTGCCCAATCGCGAGACGATCCAGAACCATACTCCTTGCCGGCCAGGATGACCAGCGGCGTCTTCCGCTCGGCATACTTCACAGACGCATCGAAGATGCTCATCGGCTCGCCGCCAGGCAGCAGGCGTGTCACACCACCTTCCGTTCCGGGAGCCAGCTTGTTGCGCAGACGCACATTGGCGAACGTCCCGCGCACCATCACCTCATGGTTGCCACGGCGCGAGCCATAGCTGTTGAAGTCCGCTGGCTTCACTCCGTGCTCGGTCAGGTACTTCCCCGCCGGGCCGTTCAGCTTGATGGAACCAGCCGGGGAAATATGGTCCGTCGTCACGCTGTCGCCCAATACGGCCAGCACGCGTGCGCCGTAGATGTCTTCGACCGCTGCGGGCACCGCCTTCATACCATCGAAATACGGGGCCCTGCGGATGTACGTCGAGTCCGCTTCCCATCCGTAGGTGCTGCCAGTGGGAAATTTCAAGCTCTGCCAGTTGCTGTCGCCATCGCTCACCGTCGAATATTCCTTGCGAAACATATCGGAGTCGATGGAACTGGCCAGCGTCGCCTGCACCTCCTGCTGCGACGGCCAGATGTCCCGCAGATAGACCGGCTGGCCCTGCTTGTCTTTGCCGAGCGCGTCTTTATCGAAGTCATGGTCGATGCGGCCCGCAAGCGCGTAGGCGACGACCAGAGGTGGCGACATCAGATAATTCGCGCGCACGTCGGAGTTGATGCGGCCTTCAAAGTTCCGATTGCCGCTGAGCACCGAGACAGCCACCAGGCCGTGGTCTTCAATGGCCTGCGTAACGTCCGGCGGCAGCGGGCCGGAGTTGCCGATGCACGTCGTGCAGCCGTAGCCGACCACATTGAACCGCAGCTTGTCGAGATACGGCATCAGCCCAGCCTTCTCGTAATAGTCAGTCACCACGCGCGAACCCGGCGCGAGCGAACTCTTCACCCACGGTGGAACTTGCAGGCCCTTCTCGACGGCCTTCTTCGCCAGCAACCCCGCCGCCAGCATCACCGAAGGGTTCGACGTATTCGTGCAGCTCGTAATCGCTGCAATCACAATGGAACCATGGTCGAGATACTTGTCCACGTCGAGGCCAAAACGCTCCTGCACTGAGGTCGCATGGCCCGGCTCCGGCGTGCCTTTCATGCTGGTGTTGGCGTTTTCCGCGGGATGACCGCCTTCCGCGTTCCAGGTCTGCACTTGGCGCTCGGCGTTGGCGTGGGCGCTCGGACCCAACAGCGCGGGCAGTTGCTTTTTGAAGCTCGCGCCCGCTTCGCTCAGCCGCACGCGGTCCTGCGGACGCTTCGGCCCAGCCACGCTCGGTTCCACCGTGCCAAGATCCAGCGACAGGGTCGCGGAATACTTGGCCTCCGGCGCATTCGGCGTGTGGAACAGGCCCTGCTCCTTGTAATACGCCTCGACCAGCGCGATCTGCTCCTCGCTGCGGCCCGTCAGTCGCAGATAGCGCAGCGTCTCCGCATCCACCGGGAAGATGCCGCAGGTCGCGCCATACTCCGGCGCCATGTTGCCGATGGTGGCGCGGTCGGCGAGCGATAGCTCGCTGATGCCAGCGCCATAAAACTCCACGAACTTGCCGACAACGCCGTGCTTGCGCAGCATCTCCGTCACAGTCAGCACCAGGTCGGTCGCCGTGGTGCCTTCGCGCAGCTTGCCCGCCAGCTTAAAGCCGACCACCTGCGGCACCAGCATGGACACTGGCTGGCCCAGCATCGCGGCCTCCGCCTCAATGCCGCCGACGCCCCAGCCCAGCACGCCCAGACCGTTGATCATCGTAGTGTGCGAATCCGTGCCGACCAGCGTGTCTGGATAAGCCTGCGCGACGCCGCTCGCATCCGGCTGCGTGGTGAACACAACGCGGGCAAGATATTCCAGGTTCACCTGATGGCAGATGCCCATGCCCGGCGGCACGGCGGAAAAATTATGGAACGCCGTCTGACCCCATTTCAGAAACGCGTAGCGCTCGCGGTTGCGCTGAAACTCCAGCAGCGCGTTGATGGAATAGGAATCGCCTGTGCCATACTGGTCCACCTGCACCGAGTGGTCGATCACCAACTCGGCAGGCTGCAACGGATTGATCTTTTCCGGGTCGCCGCCGAGCGAGTGCATCGCGTCGCGCATCGCCGCCAGATCGACCACGGCGGGCACGCCGGTAAAGTCCTGCATCAACACACGAGCCGGCATGTAGGCGATTTCGCGCGACGGCTCTGCCTGCGCGTCCCACTTCGCCAGAAATTGAATGTCGTCCGCCGTGACGCGGGTGCCGTCCTCATGACGCAAAAGGTTTTCAAGCAATATGCGCAGCGAATAAGGCAGGCTATCGAGCGAAATGCCGTGCTGCGCCAGCGCGCTCAGTTTGAAAATTTCATACGTGCGATTGCCGGATTTCAACTCCGACCGGCTGCCAAAGCTGTTCATAACGTGGCTCCTCTATTTCGGCGACAAAAAATTCGTTTGTCATTCTGTAGAATTTTCACGGATATTGTAATTCGATAAAGAATGGCCGTCATTCTGAGCGAAGCGAAGGATCTCGGTATTGGCTTTCCTCGGAAATACCGAGATCCTTCGCTTCGCTCAGGATGACATCTCATCTAGATGAGGAATACAGCGGCCTCTAGCCGCGATCCGGCTTGCCACGGTGCCAGCGTTTGAGGAAGATGACTTTGGGTACGAAGAGCATATCGTTCCGGCAACCTATTGCTGCCTGTCTCTATGCTACCGCCGCAGGGGGAGGAAAATAAAGTGGTGGGTTTGGAAGGTCTGGGTGCCCCACACCTAATCTACGTTTTATGCAGAAGATGGAGATGTGGGAGGGCCTCACTCCCTCACCACACTGTATATCTTCTTCCCAGATGAGCCGCAAACAACGCGGCGCATCTGGGGCACCCCATGCATATTCATGGAGTCATTCTGAGTGAAGGACGTTCGCCGTGGCGAGCGACCGAAGTGAAGAATCCAGAGAATCCTGAATGAAAATATGGGGCCAGCATCGTCTGGATTCTTCGTCGGTCGCCCCTCCGCGGCGGGCAGGCGTGGCGACCTCCTCAGAATGACTCGCTTCTAGGAACATACTGGCAACACGGGCAGGCCAGCGCATGGGCCTATGCTGCGGTAGCAATGGGAAGCGGTTTCACCTTTGCTCGTTTCTTTTGGGAGGCCTCCCACAAATCGCGTTGCATCTGGAGACGCAGCCAGAAATCCGCATCGGTGTGGAAGGCTTCCGCGAGACGAAGGGCCATGTCTGCCGAGATTCCAGCCCTGCCGTTCAACACCCGCGAGAGCGTTGGCCGGGTGACTCCAAGATGACGGGCCACCTCGGTCACAGAACGGCCTGCAAGATAGTTAACGAGAATTTTTCCCGGATGGGCTGGGTTGTGCATACGCATCGTGAAACTCCTTTCCTCAGTGGTAATCCCGATAATCGACGAGAACGGCATCTTCTCCGTCGAAGGTAAACGTCAGCCGCAAGTTCCCGTTGACTCTGACGGCCCAATGTCCTGCAAGGTTCCCCGACAATGCATGATATCGCCATCCCGGAACATTCATCTGATCGGGACGGGCAACGATGTTCAGCACCGTAAGCTGCTCGTTCAGTTTCTCCGCGTGCTTTGGCTGAATGCCTGCTTTCGATCCCGTGCGAAAGAACTGTTCCAGGCCCTTGTGCCGAAAGCTGCGAATCATCTTCCAGCTATTGTACTGCGTAACGGCACGCTACACGCAACAACTTTATTTTCATTGCCGGCTACAGCCGATCCAGCGTCGCCTGATCGAACGTGCCAGCAAAGTATCAGACGAAAGTGAACATTTTTCTACGCGAAAGAATGCTGACGGAGATCGGCAAATAGCCGGACGCCCTCGATAGCAGATCATACATTCACCACCCGGTTTGACTTCCCCGCCCCACTTTCCTACGCTGAAGGACAGTCTCTCTTCAGGAAAGAACACGGAGCAAGCACCCACATGAAGGTCCTCGTGATTGGCGGCGGTGGTCGAGAGCACGCGCTGGTATGGGCTGTACGGCAATCGCCCCGCGTGCTGGAAGTGGTCTGCGCCCCCGGCAACGGCGGCATTGCGGCGCTGGCACGCTGCATCCCCGTCAACCAGAAAGACCTTGCCGACCTGGTCCGCGTGGCCATCGCGGAACATCCGGACCTGACCATCATTGGCCCGGAGGTCCCGCTCAGTCTCGGTCTGGCGGACGAGTTGATACACCGTGGGATGCGGGTCTTCGGCCCCACGCAGCGCGCCGCAATGCTTGAAATCAGCAAGGTCTTCGCCAAGGAATTTATGCAGCGCCATCACCTGCCCACCGCAGGGTACGCCGTGTGTCATTCCGTGAAGGAATTACAGGAGGAGATCGG
>JAKAYS010000094.1:6786-13555 GCA_021826695.1 Acidobacteriota bacterium
TTCCGATCTCAGGAGGCGCTGACGCATTTCCATACGCCCATTGTCGTCAAGGCAGACGGGCTGGCTGCGGGTAAAGGCGTGGTGATCTGCTCGACCAAACATGAGGCGGAAGAAACCGCACAACAGATGTTAAGCGGCAAATTGCTGGGCGAAGCTTGTCTTAAAGTCATACTTGAAGAATTTCTTGTAGGTGAAGAAATATCTTGGCTTGTGCTTGCCGATGGAGAACATATTTTGCCTCTCGTCGCCGCCCAGGATCACAAGCGCATCGGTGAAGGTGACACTGGCCTGAACACTGGCGGCATGGGCGCGTACTCCACCGACGAACTGCTGGAACCGCACATGCGCGACTGGCTGATGGCCCACATTGCACAGCCAGTGATCGACGGCATGGCCGCCGAGGGAGCGCCCTTTACCGGCGTGCTGTACTGCGGGCTGATGATGACGGCGCGTGGTCCCATGGTGCTCGAATTCAACACGCGATTTGGCGATCCGGAGACGCAGGCGATCCTGCCTCGGCTAGCCGATGGCGAACTGCTGAAAGCATTGGAGGCTGCCATCGACGGACGGCTGGATGAGGTGCAACTTGCCTGGCGCAAGGAGCCTTCCGTCACGGTCATCGCCGCTTCGCAGGGCTATCCGGGCAGCGTCAAAACCGGCCTCGTAATCACGGGCCTGGACGAAGCAGCGAAAGAAGCAGGCGTGACCATCTTTCATTCCGGCACGGCCCTGGTGGATGGCAAGCTGGTGACGGCCGGAGGACGCGTGCTCGCCGTGACCGCAGTCGCCACGACACTGCAAGCCGCCTGTGACCGCGCTTACGCGGCCCTGAGTAAAATTCATTTCGACGGCATCTATTACCGGCGCGACATTGCCCATCGGGCGCTGAACAATCAGAAAGGCAGACCATGAATGCTGTAGGCATCACGCTGGAAGAACTACTCGCCGATAACGAAGCCTCGACACAAAAATGGCTGACGTGGCTCGCGGACAATCCCGCGGCACTCGATGTGCCGTGCGACATTTACAACAGCGGCAGCGTGCACGGACTGCTGAAACATATCTGGGCCGTGGAGCTGCGCCATTCGCAGCGTCTGCTCGGCGAAGAAGTGATTGCGTACGACGCGATTCCTGTCGGCTCGCTTGACGATCTCTCTGCCGTCCATGCGCAGGCTGTGCGGAACCTGAAGAAGTTTTTGTCTGAAGCAAATGACGCGGCGCTGCACGAAATCATCACCCTGCAGACTGTCTCGGCGGGAACGCTGCACGCCTCGCGGCGCAAGCTGTTCGCGCACATCCTGCTGCATTCGATGCGCCACTGGGCGCAGTTAAGCACCGCGTTGCGCGAGGCTGGCCACAAAACCGAATGGCCGAAGGATTTTCTGTTTTCCGAAGCGATGCATTAATCCACGACCATGCTGAAATGATGGGCGTTCATGATCATCCCATGCTTCAGATAAAAACGATGGGCATCGTAACGCTGATGACCTGAATCCAGATGCAACTGCGCGCATCCGAGACGGCGGGCCTCTTCCAATAGCCACGCAAAGATCAGGTCGGCGTAACCGCTTGACCGATGCTGGGGTAGCGTTACTAGATCATCCACGTATAAAAAGCGGCCCTTGGAAAGCTGGTGCAGGATGCGAAACCCGGCGACCGCAACTGCATCCGGCGTCCCAGGTAGAAATGTCGCCACCAGCCGATAGCCTTCCGAGCGCTGCTGCTGATTGACCCATTGGGTGAAGCTTTCGACGGAGGACATTACTGGCCGTCCTTCGCGCAGCACGCAGAGCGCGGCGTACGTTCGCCCGGTGTCCTCTGGCGCAACTTCGATCACTTGTGCAATTTGCGGCGTCTTAGCCATCCAGTTTCCTTGTCACCAGCTCGTTCAGCATCGCAGGGTTGGCCTGTCCTTTGGACAGCTTCATCACCTGACCGACGAAGAACGCGGACACCGTTTTCTTGCCGCCGCGATATTGTTCAACCTGCTTCGGATTGGCCGCGATCACTTCGTCAATCATCTTTTCTATTGCACCAGAATCGCTGATCTGCCGCGGCTTTTCGCGTTCGTAGACGACGGAGAAATCCTCGCCGGTCTCGAAGCAGCGGTCAAAGAGCTGCTTCAGCATCTTGCTCGACAGCTCGCCACTCTCCGCGAGGTCGGCGGCCTTCGCGATCCCCTGCATGGAAATGGGCGACTGTTCGAGGTCAAGGCCTGCGGCTTTCAGGCGGCCCAGCAGTTCTCCCTGAACGAGGTTCGACACTCGCTTAGGACTTTTCGCAGCCTTGGCTGCCGACTCAAATTGGTCGGCGAAGGCGCGTGTGCTGGTCAGCACCTGCGCGTCCTGCTCGGTGATTTCATATTCGGCGACCATGCGCTTGCGGCGCGCTTCCGGCAGCTCCGGCATGTGCGCGTGGATCTCCTGTTTCCATGCGTCGGAGATGATGAGCGGCGGCAGGTCCGGCTCCGGGAAATAGCGATAATCGTGGGCCTGTTCCTTGGAGCGCATGGAATATGTGCGGCCCTCCTGCGAATTGTAGAGGCGCGTTTCCTGCACCACGCGACCGCCGGACTCGACGATTTCAATCTGCCGCTCGATTTCATATTCCAGCGCGGCGCGTATGAAGCGAAAGCTGTTCACGTTTTTGACTTCGGCCTTGGTGCCAAACCTGTGCGCGCCTTTCAGCCGCACACTAACATTGGCATCGCAGCGCAGCGAGCCTTCCTCCATGTTGCAATCGCTGACGGCGGTGTAGAGCAGGATTTCTTTGATGCGCGTCAGATACTCATAGGCTTCGTCGGCGGAGCGAATGTCCGGCTCGCTGACGATTTCAATCAGCGGCGTGCCGCAACGGTTCAGGTCGATGTAGGTGCGCTCGCGGGAGTCGGCAAAGCCCTCATGCATGCTCTTGCCGGCGTCTTCCTCCATGTGCAACCGTGTGATGCCGATGCGCTTAGTCCCCTGTGGCGTGGGCACCTCGATCCAGCCATGCTCGGCGAGCGGTCTGTCGAACTGCGAAATCTGGTAGCCTTTGGGCAGGTCGGGGTAGAAATAATTCTTGCGCGCAAAGATGGAGGTTTCGTTCACCTGGCAATGCAGCGCCATCGCGGCGAGCGTGGCAAACTCCACCGCACGGCGATTCAACACCGGCAGAGCGCCGGGAAGTCCCAGGCACACTGGGCATACCTGCGTGTTCGGCGCGGAGCCGAACCGCGTCGAGCAACCGCAGAAGGCCTTGGTCGCGGTCAGTAACTGGACGTGGACTTCCAGGCCAATGACCGGCTCATATTTGGCGAGGATTGCTGGAGAAAGCTCTGTGGTGGCTGGCATGGCAGTTCTGATTTTATCAATAGCTATGTTGTCCATCAGAGGATAGCGGTACAGCGCAAGATCAAAGAATATCCAGAAATTCGTCTACAGAGATCCGGGCTGCACGAATCAACGCGCGAAGAGTTCCAACGGAAAGCTCTTTGTGCTGCGGAATCGAGAGATTTGCCCGTTCGCCAGGCTTGGACATAACCAGATGACTTCCAACCTGGCCCACAGTCCTCCAGCCTACATTTTCAAAGGCCCTGACCGCTTCCTTCCCGGATATATTAGCTAACTTGCCCATGCCTCTATTCACGCACACAAAATGGTGCACCACGCTTGTGAATATTGCGCGACAAAGATGGAAAATAGGAATTATTGAAGAAACTTGTGAAGAAAGATGTTCGTCTCTGGGATTTAGACCGCAACAACAAAGGGCGTTTCGTTGGAAGGCATGGCGCTCGCAGCCTTTTGATCTTCAGCCCACAACCATGCAGTGATGGCTTCCTTGATATTTTCGAGGGCCTCTTTTTCGTCTTTTCCTTGCGAAACGCAGCCGGGCAATGCGGGACATTCCGCCACAATCCAGCCGTCTTCCGCTTCTTTTAACGAAACATGAAAAATCATAGGAAAGCCCTCAAGCTGATTCTATCAACAGTCCGTTCCCGCTCTACCGCCGCGCGACGATCTGCAAGTGCTCGGCGTCAATCAGGCGACGGACCTGACCGCGCGCGTGGTTGGACCATGGCCCAGACGGGTCGAGTCTGCTATAGGTCATCCAATGCGGTAGTGCTTTGCGGTGTTCGCCAATGCGCTCATAGGCCAGCGCGAGATTATAGTGTGCGTCAGCATATTTTGGCACCAGACGAATGGCGGTCTTGTAGGCATCGATCGCTTCCATCAGACGCTGTAGCTCATCCAATGCATTGCCGAGATCGAAGAAGGCCAGCGCATAGTTGGGATCGGCGACGGTGGCGCGACGATAGACATCCTCAGCCTGGAGATACTGCCGCTGGTTGTAATAAATGGTCCCCAGATTTATGAGCGCCGCGGCGTGCGTGGGGTGCAGCTCAACGGCGCGGCTATATAGTTCCACCACACGACGCAGCGCACCCTGCTCGTCTTCCAGGCGGACTGCTTCATAGAACAGTTCAGCAGCCTGAGATTCCCGATAGCGCTGACTGGAAGCAGCTCCCACGACGATACAGGGCCCCGATACATCGTGCGCTTCAAAGTCAAAAACGAGCTGTCTCGATAAAGGATCGACGATGGTCCCCTGATGGCGGAAGATCACGCGTGAGCCTGCGTACACCATTCCGGCTTCCAGCAATGGATTCGACATGCCGGAAACGCGCTGCATGGCCGCAACCGAGGCGTGAATGCGCGAGCTGCGAATACGCTGGGATGACAAAAGACGCAATTTGCGAAGTTGAGAGAGTTGCTGAAATGTGTACGTTTCGAGAGAGTCAACCAGCCCTGCCCGCTCCCAGCCTTGCAGTTGGCGGGCGGACACCTGGAGGATTCGAAGTACGTCTTGACGGTTGTATCGGGTCACAAGGGAGTGCTCGCTGGTACCGTCTCTCGCCATGATTATGCAGGGTTTTATTGGCCGCTGCAAGAACATTTCATCAATTTCCTAGGAAAACCCGGTACGAAATTAACCGGCAGTCAAAAAAATTGTTGTCAGGCCGGGTGGACGGCTATATGCACGCGGACCAAATCCGCGGACAAGTACTGATCGAAATCCGCAGTGTACGCGCGGGCCACGCCGGAGGCTCAAACCTGCTGCCACGCTGCTACCACCGAATCAGAGCCGCATTACTTACTTCCGATGACATTATTGCTCCTGGAGAATCCAACACAAGTATGAGGTGAAATTAGCTTTTTTCGATAGGTTTATTGAAGCGATAGGATGGAGCCGACGAGCGGACTTGAACCGCTGACCTGCTGATTACGAATCAGCTGCTCTACCAACTGAGCTACGTCGGCCTGCTTTTGCGATTGTAATGTCCACTGCGCGCTGGGTAAAGTGAGTGCAACGGGAAACTATGTTCGAGGCTCATACTATACAGCCAATGACGCCACCGACTGCCAGCGACAAAAATAAGACGCCCGTTCTTCAGTACGTCCTCCTCGGCATTATCGTGCTCGCCTCTTCGGCATATTATCTGGGCGGAATGACCCGCGTTCTGCACGAACTGCAACATGGGGAGACTGCCCTACGTCTTCCCTTCGACTTCAATACCGAAATGCGAACGATTACCAGCATTGAGCCTGAAGCATCCAAGGCTGGCGCTCGGCTGGGCGACCAGGTATTGTCCTTGAATGGCAGGCCCTATACGGGCTATGCCCAGCTATTGCATCTTATGGGTCGGTCCCATGCTGGCGAGAGCCTTACGGCGGAAATCCTGCACGCGAGCGGTGCAACCAGCAAAATCGAAATTCCTCTTCAAACCCTGCACACCGGCCCCGCTTCCGTGCCCATTTGGGTGGGAACCATCGCGCTGCGCGGCGTATTTCCTCTCCTTTGCCTGATGGTCGGTTTTTGGGTGGTCGCAGCCAAACCTCAAGATTGGAACGCATGGCTTTTGCTGGGGATCATGGCAAGCTTTGAATTCCTCCTCCCGCAACCGGTATCTACAGGGCCATTGCTCGGTCCGGCGCTTTTCTGGTCCTTACTCGTGCAGATGTGTCTGCCTGTATGGATGATGCTCTTTGGGATCTATTTCCCTGATCGATGGCCCCTGGATGCGCGATTTCCATGGGCAAAATGGATCATTCTCGTCCCGAGTTTTCTCTTTTTCGCAGGACTCTGCTGGTTTACGTACACAAAATTTTTCAATTTTGACGCAGGCACGCACTATCTGCCGATTTTCGCCCTGCTCGACCGTTCTGAAACTGTACTTCAGGTTCTGGCCATCAGCATCTATTTTTTCGCTGCGGTATATAAGGCCGTGACCGCGACTGATCGCGATACGCGCCGACGTTTGACGATTCTTAACACCGGGACTTTCATCGGCCTTACACCGGCATTTTTTCTCGTGATGTACAGCCTCTTCCGTGAGAGGGATTTCGGAGTGGGAGTGCCACAGTGGCTGGTTGTATTTGCGGTAATATGTCAAACGGCGTTCCCGTTTTCCCTGGCATACATAGTCATCGTGCAGCGCGCCATGGATGTACGCATCCTGTTGCGCCAGGGAACAAAATATGCGTTTGCGCGAAGCACCTTATGGATATTGCAGGTGGCATTCATTGCCGCTATTACCTACCGTCTGGCACAAGTGCTGCATGAACCTCGCGTGTCTCGAAATGAAATTTTCGTCCTTTTGGTCCTCGGATTTATATTTCTGGCGATGCGTGATCGGGTGGCCCGCTCCGTTTCCACCTGGCTGGATCGCAAGTTCTTCCGCGAAGCCTATTCCGCCGAGCAGGTATTGAGCGAACTCGCCGAACAGGTG
>JAKAYS010000095.1 GCA_021826695.1 Acidobacteriota bacterium
GCCGCGGGAGGCCGGGGTGAAACCGCAGTCCGCAGCCATGGCAAGTGATGTAATGTCCTTCCACGCCAGCAGAATGCGCTTGCCGCCGACGTCGACCACACGTGCAGAGTTTCCAGCACCGCCCACTTCCAAGTGTGGCGAAAGTAAAGCATAGATCTTGAGTCGATTTAAAAACTCCTCGTCGCCTTCGATCCGCACATGTACCAGCAAGGTGGACTGGTGAGGGTCGGAAATAATTTCCTTGATGAGCTGATAGCGACCCTGGGGATCGCGCCCGGTGATTCGGACGCCGAGCGCTTCTGGGTCGATGTACTCAAACGTCTGCTCAAGATCGCGCTTTTCCTCCTGAAAAAATGTTTCACCGTCGGAGATCAGAAATCCCAGGTCGCGCACCTGCGGGCGGTCGATGGTGGGATAGTAAATTTCATTGAGAATGCCGTGCGAAATGGTGAACCAGACCCGGCTGGAGGCTGAATAGGCCGTGCCGACGCTTTCTTTTTCGCTGGAAGTCCAGCGCGGCGGCATGCCAGGCGCGCCAAAGGCAGGCCCGTCTTGAGTGATCCACTGATATTCCAGTGCACTGGAAACCATCGTTACTCCGCGATAATAATTACAATTCAATTTGGATTTTTTACAGGTCAGGCTGGAGCATATTTCGCAAGCATTTTGGGGGATATCCATTTGACATCACATAAGCTAGACGCGCCTCCGTGGTCGGGTTATATACATTCATGTCCTTTGCTGTGAATTTTTTGAATCGTAGTCCAAGCCGGGAATTGCCGCATCTACACTAGAGTAGGATCAAGCGTGCGTCCGACTCTACTTGTTTCAGACGCACATCATTGCAGAATGTTACCCGCCGCGTACCATAATGCAACGCGCCGCAATTTTCAGCGGCGGGAGATACGGATTGCTTGCCGCTCGCTATTGTCGCACCGAAAGCAACCAGCGGCAAAAGAGCAGCAACCTTAACCACAAACAGGAGGAGTCCCTTGGCACACGAAGTTCCACCACTTCCATACGATTACGCAGCTCTTGAACCCCACATCGACGAAACCACCATGCATCTGCATCACGATAAACACCACCAGGCGTATGTGAACAATCTGAATGCAGCCATCGAGAAGCATCCAGAGCTTGCCAGGCATTCTGCCGAAGATTTGCTGCGCAAGCTGGACACGGTGCCGGAAGATGTTCGAACCGCCGTGCGGAACAACGGCGGTGGCCACGTGAACCACACCATGTTCTGGCAGATCATGAAGCCCAAGGGCGGCGGTGAGCCGACGGGCAAGATCGCAGAGCAGATCAAGAAGGACTTTGGCAGCTTTGAAGACTTTAAAAAGCAGTTCAACGAAACGACAGCCAAGCAGTTCGGCTCGGGCTGGGGCTGGCTGGTCAGTGAAGGCGGCAGGCTGAAGATCCTAACCACCGCCAACCAGGACAGCCCACTGATGCAAGGACATTTCCCGATTCTGGGAAATGATGTCTGGGAACATGCCTACTATCTGAAGTATCAGAACAAGCGCCCGGACTATCTGGCCGCCTGGTGGAACACGGTGAACTGGGAAGAAGTGAACAAGCGCTTCGAGCTGGCGTCTAGATAGCCAGCGGATCATTTCTTCCATGAATACCCAAAAGTGTCGATGGAAGAAGCTTGTCGTCTGTCGAAGGTCGCCACGGCGACCGAAGTGAAGGATCCAGAATATATTCGCAGGCTAATCACCGCGATCACCTTCTGGATTCTTCGCGGAGTTTACCCTGAGCGGGGCCGAAGGGCCAGAACGACAGACATTAAAATTCAACCTCATGCTACGAGGGTAGCGGAAATGCGCTATGGATCAACGCGATTGCCTGGTCCCGCGTTTCTATACTCCCTTCAAGCTGGGCGTCTTCCACCATCGTCAACATCACTCGAAAGTTCGGGCCGGGACGATAGCCGAGCGCGAGCAAATCGTCTCCTGTAATCAGCGGTCTGGGACGAATGTGTTCCGGCTCCGCGCTTTCATAATGCTGGCGCGCGAAATTGTAAAGCGACAGGTCGCCGTGGCTGGCGATGCAATCCATCTTGTGCAACGCCAGGTGCTCTTCAAATTGCTGTAGGCGAAAAAAGCGCTTCAGCGTGGAGGCGCGCATGTTCTCGACATTGCCAAAACGCATGTGGTTGGCAACCAAGGCGAGAATCTGTTCCATATTGCTGTTCGACATGCGCAGACGACGGCAGATTTCTTCCGCCATCCGCACGCCGACCTCGACGTGGCCATCGAAACGGATGCGGTCCGGCGCGCGGCGAAAAGTTGCAGGTTTACCCACGTCATGCAGCAGCGCACTCCAGGCCAGTGTTGCAGAGCAACCAGCGGGCAACTGCTCCAACAACATCAGAGTATGCGTCCAGACATCGCCTTCCGGATGGTATTGCGGAGGCTGCTCGACGCCGCGCATCTGGGCAATTTCCGGCAACACTTCCTTTAGCAGTCCGGTGCATTCGAGCAGTTCCATCGCGCTACGCGCACTGCCTTCCGTCAACATGCGAGTCAGTTCGTCGCGGACGCGTTCCTGGCTGACCTGATAAAGCTCCGGCGCGGCGTCGCGAATCGCGAGCAAAGTCTTTTCTTCGAGGACGAAGCCGAAACGCGCTGCGAAGCGGACAGCACGCAACATACGAAGCTTGTCTTCCGCGAAGCGCTGCGCAGGCTCGCCGATGGCGCGGATGACGCCAGCTCTGAGGTCCACCATGCCGCCGACGTAGTCGAGCACGGCATCGGGCAAACTGGAAGAATTTGCTGACCTGTCGACATCCAGCAACATGCCGTTGATGGTGAAGTCGCGGCGGCGAACGTCTTCTTCCGCGGATATCGTATAGCGCACGGCATCTGGTCGCCGACCATCGCTGTAAGCGCCGTCGCTGCGGAATGTGGCAACCTCAGTGAGAATTTCCGCCGATCCATAGGGAGTGCTCACCAGCACTACGCCAAAATGCGCGCCGACGGCGAAAGTGTGCGGAAACATTTCCAGCACGATATTGGGCGTAGCGCTGGTGGCCACGTCGAAGTCCGAAGGCGCGCGACCCAGCAACAGATCGCGCACACAGCCGCCCGCGAAATACGCGGCATAACCCGCTGCATGAAGGCGCTGGGCAATTTGCGCGGCCGCCTGCTGGCGCGCGGAAAACGGAATGGAAGGATCGGTAGCGGTCATGCTCGTAGCCTTGCTGGAAGAAGCGAAATCCCTGCTGCAATTACCATGGTGACATGCAGCCTGCCGTTTCCTCCACTCGCGCACGGATTCTCGGGATTGAAAGCTCCTGCGATGAGACGGCTGCCGCCGTTGTTCGCGGAGGCGTGGAAGTGCTTTCGAACGTGATCGCCTCGCAGGTACGCACCCATGCGCGGTACGGCGGCGTGGTACCGGAGCTGGCCTCCCGCGAGCATCTACAGAATATTGTTCCAGTGGTACGCGCTGCGCTGGAGCAGGCAGGCTGCACTTTGCGCGATCTCGACGCCATTGCGGTGACCGAAGGCCCGGGGCTTGCCGGCGCTTTGCTGGTCGGCGTGATGTATGCCAAGGCGCTGGCCTTTGCTCTCGGCAAGCCGTTGATCGCGGTCAATCATCTGGAGGGTCATATCCACGCGGTGCTGTTGGAAGCGCGCAAGCAGGAGCAGGCGTTGCCGCAGCCAACCCTCGCGCTGGTTGTTTCCGGAGGACATACGCATCTGTATCTCACCCAGGAAATCGAAGGATCATGGCGATATAAAAATATCGGCAGGACAGTAGACGACGCGGCTGGCGAGGCATTCGACAAAGTAGCGAAGCTGCTAGGGCTGGGCTATCCCGGCGGCCCCTGGATCGACTGGCTGGCACAGCATGGCGACCCGCGCGCAGTGGCATTCGGCCCCATCAACGTCAAACAGAAGGTGTATCGCGCGGCGCAGGAGCAAAGCCCGCGATTTTTGTTTTCCTTCAGCGGCCTGAAGACCGCGGTTCTCCGTTACGTGCAAAGCCACGCCATGGCGGAGCGGACCGAAGCGCGTCGCCGTGCGCTGGCGGGCGTGCCAAACGCGAAGCCGCAGGATGCGCTTGCCTTGTGCGATGCGGAAACGCTGGGCCTGATTGCATCTTTTCAACGGGCCGTGGTGGACGATCTGGCGCGCAAGACGTTTGCCGCAGCCGAGAGTTTTGCCATCGCCAGCATCGTGGTTTCCGGCGGCGTCGCGGCCAATCGCGAATTGCGCCAGCGCTTCTTCGCCGAAGGCAAAATGAGCGCGCTACCTGTGGCCTTTCCTTCTCTGACCCTTTCAACCGACAATGCCGCCATGATTGCAGCGGCAGCATGGCCGAAACTGGTTGCCGGTGAGTTTGCCAATGAACTGCTGAGCGCAGTGCCATCGCTCGCGTTGGGCTAATCCGGGCTGATCTGGCTGCGACACCGTACAATCAAAAATTGCATGGCACTTCGTCTCTACAACACACTCAGCGGGCAGGTGGAAGAGGTTGCGCCGCAACCAGGCAGGCCGCTTGGTATCTACGCCTGTGGTCCCACCGTGTACGACTACGGCCACATCGGCAACTTTCGCACTTTCGTCCATGTGGACATTCTCCGGCGCTTTTTAGAGCAGCAGGAGATGCCGCTGCGCCACGTCATGAACATTACCGACGTGGACGACAAGATCATGCGCAACGCCGCTGCCGCCGGAAAGCCCATCGGCGATTACACGGCCAAGTACGAGCAGGCTTTTCTTGAGGACCTGGACGCACTGGGTGTCGAGCAGCCGGAGTATCTGGCGCGCGCGACGGAACACATCCCGCAGATGGTCAGCCTGATTGAGAAGCTGGTCGAGCGCGGCTGCGCCTATCGCGGCGAAAACGGCTCGTATTATTTCCGCATTGCCAGTTTTCCGGGGTACGGCAAGCTGTCAAAAAAAGACCTGGCCGGAATGGAGGACGGCGCACGCGTCGATGTGGACGAGTACGACAAGGACAGCGCACGCGACTTCGCGCTATGGAAAGCGACCAAGCCGGGAGAGTTTCATTGGGACACGACGCTCGGCGCGGGTCGTCCGGGCTGGCACATTGAGTGTTCCGCCATGGCGACGGAGTATCTGGGCGACAGTTTCGACCTGCATATTGGCGGCGAGGACCTGATGTTTCCTCACCATGAAAACGAAATCGCCCAGTCGGAGTCCGCCACCGGAAAAACCTTTGCCCGCCACTGGATGCATGTGCGCTTTCTGCTGGTCGAAGGCAAGAAGATGTCGAAGTCGCTGGGGAACTTTTATACGCTGCGCGATCTGCTGCTACGTGGCTATAAGGCGTCGGCGATCCGTTTTCTGCTGACCTCCGTTCCCTATCGCAATCAACTGAATTTCACTTTCGATGGACTCGTGGAATCGACCCATGCCGTGGAACGACTGCGCAGCTTTGCGGACCGCCTGCGCAAAGGCGGCTTTCCTGCTGGAATGAATCCAACCTTGTTGGCGGCCACAAAACACGCGGACGCTGCGTTTACCGCTGGATTGGAAGACGACCTGAACACGGCGGAGGCGCGGGCGGCGATCTTCGACCTGGTAAGGCTGGCGAACTCGTCTGCCGATCGAGGGGAATTGCAGACGGAAAACGTTGCTCCAATTCTGGAAGTGCTGGCGAAATTCGACGCCGTGTTTGCTGTGCTGGAAGACCGCGACGATGCGGTAACGCGGCTGGCGCTACAGTGGGCCGAGCGCGAAGGACGCATGGGGGAAGCTAGCCCGGATCTGGTGGCGCGCTACTCTCTGACCGAGGAAAGGATCGACCAGATGATTGCCGATCGCAATGCCGCGCGAAAAGCACGCGATTTTGCCCGCGCCGATGCAATCCGTCAGGAGTTGGCGACGAAAGGAATTCTGCTGGAAGACAGCCCGGACGGCGTGCGCTGGCGCAGAAAGTAATAGCGGCACAGGTCGAATCGGTGCGCGTTTACACTTCTTCCAATGCTGGAGCTTCTTTCAGTTCCGGCTCGCCGTGGCCGGGCTGCAATCTGGACGAAGTCACGAGGAAAACCGCCAGCAAAATAATGACCATCCCGAACCATTCATTTCCCTGCAAGCGCTCTCCTAAGAGCAGCGCGCCGAGCAGCACGGCAACCATAGGATTGACGTAGGCATAGGTGGCGACCTTGGCGACAGGCACGTTTTGCAGCAGCCATGTGTAGGAAGTGAAGCCCGCCAGTGATCCGAACAAAATAAGGTAGGCGATGGCGGAGATGCTGTCACGGTCCCACTGCGCGTGGCCCCACTCCCGCAGACAGGTGGCCAGGACAAGGTCGCAAATGCTGGCGATCAGCATCTCCCACCCGGCGCAGACGAAGGGATCGATCGTCAGCTTGCTGTGGTGAGAGAGAATAGAGCCGCTGGCAAAGGAGAGCGCGCCCAGCATCAGCACGCCCACTGCAAAGATTTCGTGTCGGTCCCCATGCAGGCCAGTATGCGCGCTGGGCCATGCGAGAATTGCCAACCCGATAAATCCCAGCACCAGGCCGATTTGTCCGCGGCTGCGCAGGCGTTCCCCTTTGGGCAGCATTAGTTCGATCAGGGCAACATAGACGGGCACGATGGCCACCAGCAAGGCAGATAGTCCGCTGGGAAGGTAGAACTCCGCCCACACCAGACCGACGTTGCCGGTAAAGAGCAGAAGCACGCCAAGCAGAAAAATACGGCGCATTTCACGGACCGGACCCCAAATACGCTTGCCGCGCAGGGCGGCGAAGGAGAGCATCAGACAGCCGCCGATACTGAGCCGGACGCCAGCCAAAACCGGCGCAGGCATAAGATGCACACCGAAGCGCGCTGCCGTGTAGGTTGCGCCCCAGAAGATATAGACGCAGGCAAAGGCGAGCAAAATTCGATATCGCGGCGGGCGGGTTCTTAAGATGGAATCCATTGCTTCTGTGTCTATTTTATGAGCATATTTTTGGACATGATTTTTGCTCCCACTTGTCCGTTCCAAAGCAATAAACGACGGTCCGTAAATTTTTTTTGCAGCCAGTATGGGAAGTCCACGCTATACTGAATAGAAGTCAACTATGCGCAATGCATCCTATTTCGCGGTCGGCGTCGACGTTCCAGTGGAACGCGTCTGGCGCATGTGTCCGCGCAAATACCTGCGCAGCCTGCCTGCCTGCACGCGACCTAGTCTGTTTGGCAGCGACTAAGCTGCTCGTCACTCGTCTGGCGACCATTCGAGCGTAAGCCTGATGTTCTTCGGCTTCGATACTTCCCTCTTCCGAATGATTGACCTGCTACTCCTTTATGGGGTCAGCGTGTACACCCACAGTTTCCAACTGCGAGGAGAATGATGATGCAGAGCAATGGCAATGGTTCCTACAAAAATAGTGAGAAATTCAGCAAATTTGGCCCGAAGTTACATGGTCCCGTCCCTGGACCAAAGTCGAAAGCCGTGGTGGAAGCCGATGGCAAATGGATTTCACCGAGCTATACCCGCTCCTACCCGATGGTAGCCAAACGCGGACGCGGCGTGCGCATTGAAGACGTGGACGGCAATGAGTTTCTCGATCTTGCCGCTGGAATTGCGGTCTGTTCGACCGGACACTGCCACCCCGAAGTGGTGAAAGCGATCCAGGACCAGGCAGCGGAGTTGATTCATATTTCCGGCACAGATTTTTATTACGAGAGCATGATCCAGTTGGCCGAGAAGCTCTCAAGCATCGCGCCAATGCCGGGCCCGCACAAGTTTTACTATGGAAACTCCGGCGCAGAGGCGGTCGAGTGCGCGCTGAAGCTGGCGCGTTATCACACCGGTCGGCAGAACATTATCGCCTTCTTTGGCGCATTCCACGGTCGCACCATGGGCGCGCTTTCACTGACAGCATCAAAACCGCAGCAGCGCCGCCGCTTTGCTCCTCTGGTGCCGGGCGTGACGCATGTGCGCTACCCCTACGCCTATCGCGGATGCAGTGGTGGTCCGCAGGCGGAAGACGAGTTCGCACTGGGCTGTGCCCGCTACATTGAAGAAAAACTCTTCAAGACGACGCTGCCGCCGGAAGAAGTTGCGGCCATCTTTGTCGAACCCATTCAGGGCGAGGGCGGTTATGTGGTCGCTCCCACGATCTTTATGCAGGAGCTACGCAAAATTTGCGACCGGCATGGCATTCTGCTGGTAGTGGATGAAGTGCAGTCCGGCGTGGGCCGCACCGGCAAATGGTGGGCCATCGAACACACCGGTGTCGAGCCGGACATGGTCTGCATTGCCAAGGGAATTGCCAGCGGTATGCCGTTGAGCGTCTGCATGACGCGCGCGAGCATTATGGACTGGAAGCCAGGCTCGCACGCCTCAACGTATGGCGGCAATCCGGTCGCGATTGCCGCGGCCATGGCAACGTTGAAGGTGCTGGAAGAAGGCGGCATGGCGAATGCGGCCAAGGTGGGCGATGCGATGATGCAGCGGCTGAAGGAATGGCCGGAGAAGCATCCCATCGTCGGCGACGTGCGAGGACGCGGGTTGATGATTGGCGTTGAGATCGTCAAGGACCAGCAGTCTCGCGAAGCCGCTGGCGAATGGCGCAACCAGATCGAAACCCTGGCCTATGAACGGGGTCTGCTGGTGCTGGGCTGCGGCGAGACTTCGATACGCCTTGCTCCGCCGCTCATCCTGAAGCAGGAGGAGGCGGACATAGCTCTCGACATTCTGGAAGAGTGCATCGCCCTGGTCGAAAGTCAACAGGTTTCAGCGCTGGCGGCTGCTCACGCGTAGGAGCGGTTCTCACTTTAACCAGGAGAATACTCCGCAGGATAAAGGGCAGCGAATTTATGTTGCCCTTTTTATTTACCTCTTGTTACAGTGGTGCCACAGTTTCCTATGCAAATCTCGCGTTTCACGCAAACCCGCCTGTCTGTCTTTGAGCGAACACTCGGTTGGCTGGATCATCAAACCCTGGCCAGGACGTTCCCAAAAAGCAATGCGGCCCATCTCACGACAGGGTTGCGCGGAGAAGATGCCGCCTACTTCCACCTGCGCCGCCTGGGTTATACGATTGTGGCGCGGCGCTGGCGCAGTCCAAAATTACGCGGCGATATCGACTTGATTGGCTGGGACGGCGAATGGCTTTGCTTTATTGAGGTGAAGACACGCTCCTCCCGGAGCTTTCAACCGGCGGAAGTTGCAGTCGATCATGAAAAGCGAACGATGTTGACACGGATGGCCCAGGAGTATGTCCGTCACCTGGAGAGTCCAGACCAGGTCCCAGTGCGGTTCGATGTGGTGTCTGTATATTTCCCCAGTGGCAAGCCAGAATTTGAGATTTTCCGAGGCGCGTTCGACTGGAAATAACTCCGCCGCGTTCAGAAACTCACGCCGACAAATGAGGACTGCGCGAGCGGAACGAACTTTTCTTTCTGTGCATCGTAGGTAGTCACCGTTGCAGTGGCAATGTCAAACACCCAGCCGTGCAGCCGTACTTCTTTCGACTGAATAGCATTCGCCACAACAGGGTGGGTCAATAAATTATCGAGTTGCGCCAGAACGTTCTCGCGGACGAGTGCATTCAGTTTTGTCTCATCGTCCGCCATTGCGTGTTGCTCTGCAACAGCATGACGCGCAGCATCCGCAAAGTGCAGCCAGCGGGCCACCTCTGGCAACGCTTCCAGTTGTTCACCGCCACGCAGAATGGCCGTCATCGCGCCACAACCCGAGTGACCGCAGACCACAATGTCCGGTACGCCTAAAACAGCCACTGCATATTCGATGCTGGCGGAGACTCCGCCCGGTGCAACAGCGTATGGCGGAACGATGTTTCCCGCATTGCGCACAACGAACAAGTCCCCGGGACCCTGTTGGGTAAGCAGCTCCGGTACAACACGAGAGTCCGAGCAGCCGATAAACATTGCCTGCGGACGCTGCGCGTCGGACAATTGCTGAAAGAGCGCCTTCTGGCTGGGATAGACATCCCGCTGGAACTTCAGTACACCGTCAATGATTCGTTTCACTGTGCCCTATCCGCCATCGAAGCAAATTACTGCGCGTCTTTCCACTCTTCGTACCAGGCCATCTGGATAGCTTCCAACTTGCCTTCATTCGAATTTTGCGGATCGTCTGCAAAGCCTTCCAATTCCATAACGTATTTGTGCAGCTCCGTAAAGCGAACGGTCAGAGGGTCTGTCTCAGGAAATTTTTCCTGTAGTTGAATGCCGATTTCTTCGGCATCACTCCATGTAATCGACGTCGGCATGGTAGCTCCAGAGTACAAAATTTGTTACTTACTATCTTCCGTCAAAGTGAGGGGCTTGCCTTCGGAGACGTAGTTGCGGTTCCACTTGGGGATTTCCACGACGTAGCTTCCGGGGCCGGTGATGACGGCCTGACAGCCAAGGCGCGAGTTCAACTGCACGTCGGCCGCTGTCTCCATGCGGTCGAGTTCTTCGTCGTCCGCTTCACTGAGCCCTGCGGCACCTTCTTTAATCCACAGATGACAAGTGGTGCAGGCACAGGATCCGCCGCAGGCGTGGTCGAGGAAGATGCCGAAATTTTCCGCCACGTCTAGAAAAGACATCGGCTTGCCGTGGTGGTCGTACGGCAGCGTGCCGTAGTCAAACTCGACAGTGCGGTTCTCCGGCAGGAACGTGACGCGCACCACGCCGGCTGCTGGTGGCTTGGTCAGATCAATAGGTTTTTCGATATCGATACTTGTCGTGTGTGCCATGGTCCTATTCTCTTCTACTTAATTTTCAATCTCTGCCGGTGCAATTGCATGCGGCGCAGTCGGAGAGTTGCCCATGTTCTCGTCCGCAGTGTCCATCGTTTTGCCCTTCATGACCGAACTGACGGCGACGTCCATTTGCAACTCGGCAAAATTTCTGGTCGCGTAGTCCAACGCTGCAATTGCATCGCGGATTGCGTGATAATCATCTCCGCACCGGGCCTCTTCCAGTGTGTGGCGCGTTTCCCGGATGCGGGAGACTTCCACCGGGTTCAACAGCTTCCATGCTGGACTCAACGGCGCTTTATCGACCGCGATCAATATGTTTTCCGCTTCATTCCTGGCTTCGATCAATTGCCGCTGGCGAAAATCTTCCTCCGCGTTATCGAAGGAGTCGAGAATCATCGTCTCGACCTGTTCGTCGGTCAGGCCATAAGTCGGCTTCACTTCAATCTCCGCCTGTTTGCCGCTGCGTTGCTCGCGCGCGGAAACGTGCAGGATGCCATTGGCGTCGATGAGAAATTTGACTTCGATACGTGGCATTCCCGCCGTCATTGGGGGGATTCCCTTCAGATCGAACCGCGCCAGCGAGCGGCAATCTTTCGCCAGTTCACGCTCGCCTTGCAACACATGGATGGCGACATTGGTTTGCCCATCAATGCCGGTGGTGAAGTGCTCCGTGGCAGAGGCCGGAATGGTGGAATTGCGCTGAATGATCTTCGCCACTACGCCGCCGAGCGCTTCAATGCCCAGCGACAACGGCGTCACATCGAGTAGCAACATGTCTTTCGTCGCAATCGAGTCGCCCGCCAGAATGTTGGCCTGCACCGCTGCGCCCAGCGCGACCACTTCATCGGGGTTCATTTCCGCATGGGGCTTTTTCCCGCGCGCCGCCAGCTCGAATACATCTTCCACCAGCTTGCGAACGCTGGGGATACGCGTGGAGCCGCCGACCAGAACGACTTCGCCGATCTCTTCGACCTCGATTCCTGCATCCTGAATTGCCTGCTTGCAAGGCGCGATGGTGCGCGCGACGACCGGCTGGATCAACTGCTCGAATTGCTCGCGGGTAATCTTGCGCTGATAGCGTTGGCCCTCTGGTAGCTTGACGTCAAGCGTCGTAGAAGTATCGGTCGAGAGAGCAATTTTGGCTTCAATCACGGCCTTGCGGATCGACTGTACAGCCTCGCCATTGCGACGCAGGTCTAGCTTAAGATCGCCGCTGATGTCGTCCAGCGCAATCGTGATGAGGAGATTGTCGATATCGTCGCCGCCCAGGTGCGTGTCGCCGTTGGTAGCAATCACCTCGAAGATGCCATCGTGCAATTTCAAGATGGAAATGTCGAAGGTTCCACCGCCCAGGTCATACACCGCGACGATGCCATCTTTCTTTTTGTCCAGTCCGTACGCAAGTGCGGCAGCGGTTGGCTCATTCACCAAACGCAGAACTTCCAGCCCCGCAATGCGCCCAGCATCTTTCGTTGCCTGACGCTGCGCGTCGTTGAAATACGCGGGCACTGTGATGACTGCTTTTTTAATCGCTACGCCGGGCCCGAAAAAACGCTCGGCATTCTGCTTTAGCTGCCGCAGGACATACGCGGAAATCTCGGGCGGGGTAAATTCGCGTGTGCCGAGCTGGATGCGAAGCACTTCACCTGGAGCCAGGTCCTGGGCCAGTCGAAACGGGAAGAATTTCAATTCGTCCTGAACATCTTCTACGCCGCGGCCCATCAATCGCTTGGCGGAATATACGGCGCGATCGGAAGCCTCAATCAAATGGGGGCGAGCAGCATTGCCCACGACGATGCGATCATCCGCAGTGAGCGCGACAACGGAAGGCACCAGATTCAAGCCGTCTTCGCCGGGAATGACGACCGGCTGCTCGCCCTGCATGAAGGCGACCAGCGAGTTAGTCGTGCCGAGATCGATGCCTACTACGCGTTCTTCTGCCATGCTCGTCTTATCTTTCTTCCTAATTCGTCAATTACCAAGTGCCTGTTGCACATCGCGCACCAGGTTGCGAATGTAGCTGCGTCTATTCAACAGATCCACAATCTTTTGTTGTACCGCCTGCTGCGCGGCTGCGTCCTCCGCATCCGCAGCTCGGTCCCATTCCGTCCACAGCAATTGCAGTTGCTGCATTGCAGCTTCCAGTTGTGCTTCAAAATTCTTACCGGCGGCTTGTAGATCGGCCTTCAGGCCAGGATCGTCCTCACCGCTGGCATGCGCCATGCGCATCTCTTCCAACTGCATGTTCAACTCGAACACTTCTTCCAGCAGGTCTGGCGGAACGATCTGCTGCTTTGCTGCTCCGCTGGCTACCGCCGCATCCGTCGCATCGCGCGATTGTTCTTCCAGCCGAATGCCTTGCAACTCCAAAACATATTCCGTCCGCGACAGCGGATCGCGGAGCGTCCGCCAGGCGTCATTGAGCAAAGAACTTTTTTCCAGGCTCCACTGTTGTTCCTGTGCGCTGGCGCGGGCAAACAAGTCAGGATGCAGTTTTCTGCTGAGTTGATAGAACTGCTTTTCCAGCGCAGTGCGATCCAGTTGCAAGCGGCAGGGGAGGCCGAAAAAATGGAAGTAGTCCGCTGGCGCTACGGGTTGCAGCTTGCCGCATTTGGCGCAGAACTGTACGTCCGCATCGTTCTCACTGCCGCAAGACCAACATTCGACCTTGGGGCATTCCGTTTTTTGGGATGGTTCTGCAAGCATAGTCATGCGTCTCTAATTGGCACATCTTCTAAAGTTACTGTTACTAAAATTATGCCCGTCATTCTTCGGTCGCCGCGGCGACCGAAGAATCCAGAGGGCGATAGCTGCGATTGCCGAGCGAA
>JAKAYS010000096.1 GCA_021826695.1 Acidobacteriota bacterium
CCTGTTGAGTGCTGGAAATACAAATTGCTATTGATGTGAGACGTTTTCGGCAGGGTTCGTTTGGGTCGCAACGCCAGCCAGAATTCCCGGACCGCCCGAAGCAATCTCTGGAACGTCTGGAGCAATTTCCGGCAGCGGGCCATCCAATGCGATTTTGAGCACTTCGTCCATCTGATCGACAAAATGCATCTTCATGCTGGACTTTAAGTTTTCCGGCACATCGGCAAGATCATTCTTATTTTCCGCCGGGAGAACGACTTCAAATACTCCCGCTCGATGCGCCGCAAGCAGCTTCTCTTTAAGGCCGCCGATGGGAAGCACCTTGCCGCGCAGCGTGATTTCTCCAGTCATTGCAACATCGCGGCGAACGGGGATGCGCGTCAATGCGCTGGCCAGTGCGGTCGCAAGCGTAATTCCAGCCGAGGGGCCATCCTTGGGAATCGCGCCCTCCGGCACATGCACATGGATGTCGAGGCTGCGATAGAAATCGCGGCCAAGGCCCAAGTGGTGCGCCCGGCTCCGAATGTACGAGAGCGCGGCCTGCGCCGACTCCTGCATCACTTCCCCGAGCTGGCCAGTGAGCGTCAGCTTGCCCTTGCCGTCGAGCACCTGAACTTCGGTCGATAGGATGCTGCCGCCCGCTTCCGTCCATGCAAGTCCGGTGACCAGGCCAACTTCATTCTGCTCATGCATCTGCGAATGGCGCACTTTGGGCAGGCCGAGGAATTCTTGCAGGTTCGCTGCTCGGATCTCTTCCTTGTGCTTTGGCCCGTTCTTGACGATGCGGCGCGCCATCTTACGACAGACGTTGCCGATCTCGCGCTCCAGATTGCGGACGCCGGCCTCACGCGTGTAGGAACGAATGGTTTCGAGAAGGGCCTCGTCGGTAAAGACCAGGTTCTTTTCGTTGAGTCCGGTCTGTTCTCGTTGCTTGCGCAGTAGATATTGCTTGGCAATTTCGAGTTTTTCGTCTTCCGTGTACCCGTGCAGCCGCAGGATCTCCATGCGGTCCTGCAAAGCGGCTGGGATAGTGTGCAACACATTCGCTGTGGCGACGAACAGCACCTGAGACAGGTCGTATTCCACGTCGAGGTAATGGTCCTGGAACGTTGCGTTTTGCTCGGGGTCCAGCACTTCTAAAAGCGCGGAGGCTGGGTCGCCACGGAAGTCCGACGCCATCTTGTCGATTTCATCCAACATGAAGACAGGATTCTTTGTACCCGCCTTTTTCATGGACTGAAGTATCTGGCCGGGCAAAGCTCCGATATAGGTGCGGCGATGGCCGCGAATTTCCGCCTCATCGCGCATACCGCCCAGCGACATGCGGACGAACTTGCGTCCGGTAGCTTTGGCGATGGACATGCCCAGGGACGTTTTGCCGACGCCCGGCGGCCCGACGAAACAGAGGATCGAGCCTTTCGGGTTCTTGACCAACTGGCGCACGGCGAGAAATTCGAGGATGCGTTCCTTGATCTTTTCCAGGCCATAATGGTCGGTGTTGAGGATTTTTTCCGCGTGGTCGATGGAACGAATTTCCTTCGACTTCTTCTTCCACGGCACGGCCAGCATCCAGTCGAGATAATTGCGCGACACGGTGGACTCAGCGGACATGGGCGGCATGGCTTCCAGCTTTTTCAACTCCAGCATGGCCTTGTCGAAGACGTCTTTCGGCATTCCCGCCAACTCGATCTTTTTCTTCAGCTCGTCGAATTCGCTCTTCTCGCCGCGACCCAGTTCCTTCTGAATGGCCTTGATTTTTTCGTTGAGGTAATACTCTTTCTGGGCGCGTTCCATCTGGCGTTTCACGCGCGACTGGACATTGCGGTCCATGTTCAGTTTTTCAATTTCAATTTCCAGCACGCCTACCAAGTGGTTCAGACGCGCTTCAGGGTTGAAAATATCGAGCAGTTGTTGCTTTTCTTCGATAGGCAACTGTAAGTTGGCCGCGATCGTGTCGGCCAGTTTTCCCGGCTCCTCCATGCGCACGGCCGCGGCGACGGTCTCCAGATTTAACGCCTGCTGTAGCTTGACGTACTGTTCGAACAGGCCGGAAACGCGTTGCATGGTCTGTTCGATGGTCTTCGTCATTTCGGCTTCCGCCATGCTGACGCGGACGGTGGCGACGAAGAACCCATCGGTATCGACGATCTCGGTGGCCTTGGCGCGCTCGATGCCTTCCACCAGGACCTTAATGTTGCCGTCAGGCATCTTCACGCTCTGGACGATATTGCCGATAGTGCCTGTAACATAAATGTCCTTTGGGGTCGGCTCATCCTGCCCCGCATCGTGTTGCGTCGCGAGAAAGATTTTGCGGTCCCCGGTCAGCGCTTCTTCCAGCGCGCGGACGCTCGATTCCCGGCCCACCACAAATGGCGTCATCATGAATGGAAAGATGACCATATCGCGGATCGGCATCATGGGCAGTTTGCGCAGCTCAAAATTGTCGCGTGTTTCTGTCACATTCACCTCGTTGGTTCGATTACTCTCCCTATTCTAATTTGTTGCGTCGGCCGCTGCGAGTGCGACTGTTGGTACCGTGGAGAAAATTCTTCATGAGACTGAGGACGTCGTCCGCGCCGAGTATGGGAACGGCGCATGGCACATTCTCTTTATGCGACAGCCTGGGTGCAATGTGAGCAGCGTCTTGCCGCCGCGGGAATATCGCTCAGGCATTCCGGACAGGTTTTCAATGCCGGGGGCGCGACGGGAACCGGCTTCTGGAAACGCGCCAAAAGCTTATTCAAAGGCATTACGATGAAAAAATAGATGACCGCCGCAATAATCAAGAACGAGATGATGGCATTCAGAAAGTTTCCATATTTCACAACGCCGCCATGGATGTGGACCACCAGATAAGAAAAATCCGGTTTGCGAAAAATGGCTGCGATCAGAGGGTTGATGACATCGGCCACCAGGGAGTTTACGACCGCAGTGAAAGCTACGCCGATCACCACGGCAACGGCCAGATCGACGACATTGCCACGCAATACGAAATCGCGAAATCCCTTCAGCATAAAATATTCTCCTTAAATAAATTGTGGACATCCTACCACCACGAATCGCGAAATGCGCAACAGAATAATTGCAGCCGTAAGAGATGCTTCCGTCTTACCAAAACGAAACATTGGCTTATGTTCTCCGCCTGCGATATTCTCCAGGGTTCCTTCTGCGTCGATCCATCTATGAACGAGGAAGTATGAATAAAGTTTTTTCAACTGCCGACGATGCGATTCGCGATATTGAAGATGGCGCGATGCTGATGTTTGGTGGCTTCGGGCTATGCGGAATACCGGAGAATTTGATAGACGCGCTGGTGCGCAAGGGGCTGCGCGAGCAAATGAAAGACCTGCACACCATCAGCAACAACATGGGTGTGGATGGCTTCGGCATGGGGCGAATGCTGGAGGCTGAGATGATCTCATCCCACATTGGCAGCTACGTGGGGGAAAACAAACTGCTGGAAGAAAGTGTGCTGGCCGGCAAGCTGGATCTTACCCTTGTCCCGCAGGGCACGCTGGCTGAGCGCATTCGCGCTGGCGGCGCTGGTATCCCGGCGTTTTATACGCCAGCCGGCGTCGGCACGCTGGTGGCGGAAGGAAAAGAGTCTCGTGAGTTCGACGGAAAAATGTATCTACTGGAACGCTGGCTGCGGGCCGACTTTGCGCTCATCAAAGCCTGGAAGGGCGACCGCATGGGAAACCTGTTGTATCGAAAGACAGCGCGCAACTTCAATCCAATGATGGCTACGGCCGCGCGCATTACGATTGCAGAGGTCGAGCAATTGGTGGAACCTGGAGAGATCGACCCGGACCATGTGATGACGCCGGGCATATATGTGCAGAGAATTGTTGTGGGAGAAAAGCATGAGAAACGCATCGAGCGCAGGACTGTGCGCAAGGGGTGAGTGCGGCTAAGAGATCAGTGGGTAGAGCGCGAGGAAGCAGATCATCGTCATTGCCATGATGTCCATGTAGAGGCTAATCATAACGGCGCCATGATAAAAGCTCCATTGCGCGCGCAGGCAGCGAAAGGTCTCCGCCGTTCCCGCGAAGGCGAAGAGGACCGGAAAAAGCATGCTCAGAGTGGCTTTATTGGAAGGGAATTTCGCGATCGCAAATGAAGCCGCCAGGCTGCCAAGGACCAGGATATTGCCTCGCAGCAGAGACGGAAGACGCAAATTGAAGACGGAACGGATCGACTGAAAAATACCCACTATGAATACTCTATCGAACTCAAATACGAACGCGCTGGATTCAAAAAACAATCCCACCTCCGGATTGAGTGGCATCGACAAGCGCGAGCGCATTGTCACCAGCATTGCCCGGCGGGTTGCGCAGGAACTGCGTGATGGCTTCTATGTCAATCTGGGCATCGGTATGCCGACCCTGGTGGCCAACCACGTACCCGCAGGCATGGAAGTTGTATTGCAGTCGGAAAACGGAATGCTCGGCGTTGGGCCATATCCGCTCGCTGGCGAAGAAGATCCGGACCTCATCAACGCTGGCAAGGAGACAGTCAGCGAGCTACCGGGGACCGCATATTTTTCCAGCGCCGAATCCTTTGCCATGATTCGTGGTGGCCATGTCGATCTGAGCGTTCTCGGCGCGATGGAAGTGGATGAGCAGGGCAACCTCGCCAACTGGATGATTCCCGGGAAAATGGTGAAGGGAATGGGTGGCGCGATGGACCTGGTCGCCAGCGCGCGTCGCGTGGTCGTCGCCATGGAGCACACCACAAAAGATGGTCGCCCAAAGATTCTGAAGCGATGCACGCTGCCCATTACCGGCCTGGGCGTGGTCGATACCATCGTGACGGAGATGGCCTTCATTCGTGTCACGGCGGAGGGGTTGGTGCTGGAAGAAATTGCGCCCGACGTGACAGTCGAGCATGTGCGGGCCGCGACCGAGGCGAAGCTGATCGTGAGTCCGAGTTTGAAGACGATGATTGTTGGTTAGTTCGGCTCACCAGTTGCGATTACGAGAATGGAGTCATTCTGAATGGAGGTCGCTCGCCGCGACGACCGAAGAATCCAGAGGGTGATGGCTGCAACACCAGGCGAATATTCTCTGGATTCTTCACTGCGCTGCGCTTCGTTCAGAATGACAACGCTCTCATTCTCTCTAAGTCAGCGGGGGGTGATGATTCAGCTCGTACTCTAACCCACCGCAGCCGGATGCATTGCCTGTTCCGCCGCTGTACGTAGCGACTCCGCATAGGGCGCGCGCAGAACGCCAAGCTCTGTAATGATGGCAGTCACGTATTTTGCCGGTGTCACATCGAAGGCGGGATTGCAAATCTCCGCGTTCGAAGGCGTGATCTGTTTGCCATTGAAGTGCGTGACCTCTTTGGCTGCGCGTTCTTCAATCGGAATTTGCTCGCCGGTTGCCGTCGCCATGTCGATGGTGGACCAGGGCGCAGCCACATAAAACGGAATGCCATGTTCCTTGGCAAGGACAGCGACGCCGTAGGTGCCGATTTTATTGGCCACATCGCCATTGGCGGCGATGCGGTCCGCGCCCACGATGACGGCCTGGATTTTCCCAGCGCGCATCTGGCTGGCCGCCATGTTGTCGCAGAGTACGGTCGTGGGGATATTGTCGTGCAACAGTTCCCACGCGGTGAGCCGCGCACCCTGCAGAAACGGCCGTGTTTCATCCGCGTACACATGCAAAGTGTGGCCGCGCTCCACGGCCGCGCGAATGACACCCAGCGCCGTCCCATAGCCGCAGGTCGCCAGCGCTCCCGCGTTGCAATGCGTCAACACTCCGCCGAACTGCGGCAACAGGCTTGCCCCCATAGCTCCCATGGTGCGGCAGGCCGCGATGTCTTCGTCGTACATGCGGCGGGCTTCGGCGACGGCCTCTCGCTGAATCTGCGCCACCGTGACGCCAGACCCGCAGGAGAGCTTGCGGACCAGATGCCGTATGCGCTCGATTCCCCAGAATAGGTTGACGGCAGTGGGCCGGGTGGCGGCCAGAGTTTCGCAGATGATGTGCAGTTCATGGTGAAGCTGCTCAACATCGGTAGCCGGGGAGCGAAGCACGCCGAGCGCCACGCCCATGGCCGCGCTCACGCCAATCGCCGGCGCGCCGCGCACGATCATGGTGCGGATCACTTCGGCGACTGCGCGGTAGTCTTCAGCTAAAACGTATGTCTCTTCGAGCGGCAGCTTGGTCTGGTCCAGGAAGCGCACGCCCGCATCAGTCCACTCAAGGGTAGGAATCATACTGCTGTCATTTTATGACACGCAGGCTACAGGTGTTTGTCTTGCGCGGCAATATGCGCGGCGCGCACATCCGCGGCAGTGAATAGCGGCAAAAAGGGTGCGTCTTGCGCGGCGGACTGGACGGCGGCGCGACCATTTTGCTCCTGCCGGTCCACCAGACATAACACGCCGACGACCTGCATCTTCGCATCTCGCGCAGCTTGCATCGCCTGGATCGTGGAAGCGCCCGTGGTGCAGACATCATCGACGATGACGACGCGCGCGCCGGGTTCACAGAAGCCTTCCACGCGGCGACCTGTGCCGTGTGTCTTCTCCGCTTTGCGGACCAGAAAGCCATGGATGAGTGGCGCGTCCGGGTGCTCAATGCGATACCACGCGCTGGCCGAGGCGATATTCGAGACCAATGGGTCGGCTCCCATGGTGAGTCCGCCGACGGCCTGCGGCTGCATGTTGTGCTGGCGGATCGCATCGTAGAGCACCAGCCCGGCGAGTCGGCCACCTTCAGCGTGCAGGGTGGTGGTGCGGCAGTCGATGTAATAGTCGCTACGCGCGCCGGAAGACAGGGTGAAATCTCCCAGGCGGAAGGACAACGTGGCGATGAGATGCAGCAGGGCAGAGCGGGAGTCTTGTGGTTGTGTCGTCATAAAGTCTATCCAAATTGTATGGAATGTTGCGGCGTTTTATCCCACCCTTTGGTCGCCGCGGCGACTGAAGGATTGATGGGGCACCCGGCTCATTCAATTCTTCAAGCGGTCGAGATGCATAAAGCCGCCGCTGGCATAAAAGATTACTGCGAAGATCGACAGGTTATAGCAGGCGTGGACCAGGGCCGATGCTGCAACCGAGCCGGTGCGATCGCGCACCGCGCACAGCGCCAGACTGACCAGGAAGACCATCGCCAGGGGTCCCCAGGCATGGGCCACTTGTTCGGCGTGGAGGAACGCGAAGGGCAGGCTGGTCAGAATGGCGGCAAGAATGCGGCCAGTCCAATGTCGCAGCGCGGGATATAAAAATCCGCGAAAGGCGATCTCCTCCGCAACGGGGGCGATGAAGACACCGAACAGGGCTACCATCCACGCGTCGAAGGCATTGTGGAAAAAAGCATCCACCGGCATTTCTTTCGGAACGGGCACATAGTTCGAAGCAAGCTGAATGGTAAATCCAAGGCCAATCCCTACGGCGGGCAACCACATCCAGTGGTGTCGCACCGCGTCGAAGTTCCAATGGATGCCTTCCAGAAAACTGCGCGACCAGGCACGGCGAAAGAGCGCGGCCGCGGCCACAAGCACCGCGCCATAGGAGACGACCATCATAGGGATGGTGAACCGCGTCTCGTACGCCAGCTTTTTCAGGCTGATTCTGCCGAAAATATGCCAGTGCAGCGCCACAGCCGCGCCGATCCCCTGAATGGCCATCACCAGAATGGCCGCCAGCGTGAAGAAGGCCATCATTTCCAGCAGCGTGGGCGTCTCTTTTGCCGCAGGCTCCGGTGCCCTGGAGGGTTCGACGGGTGCGGGCGGTAGCGTTTGTGGCGCTGAGTATGCGTTCCAACTCATTCGGCAGTGTCCTGAAGGTAGTGTTCGATTATCTTATTTCTTTGCCGTATTTATTTTTATCTTTTTACGCGCAGGAGCGCGACCATTCTTTATCGCGGAAGGGGAAACGCTTTTATCCTGCGGTTGCGGCAAATCTCCAGCCGGGAAGTATCGTGCCAGAAACTTGCCTGTATGCGAGGCTGGATTCGCGGCGATCTGCGCTGGCGTGCCTTCCGCGACTATTTCGCCGCCGTGTACGCCGCCTTCAGGTCCCAGGTCGAGGATCCAGTCCGCGCTGCGGATCACGTCCAGATTGTGCTCGATAATGATCATCGTGTTGCCGAGTTGCGTCAGTCGATGCAGCACTTCCATCAGCTTGCGAACATCGTCGAAATGCAGGCCAGTGGTGGGTTCGTCGAGGAGATACAGTGTGCGCCCTGTCTGCCGCTTGGAAAGTTCACGCGCCAGTTTCATGCGCTGCGCTTCTCCACCGGAAAGCGTCGTTGCCGATTGGCCAAGATGCACATAACCGAGGCCGACATCGTTCAGCGTGGCCAGCTTCTGACGCACCACGGGAATATCTTCCAGCACGTTCAGCGCATCGGCGATGGACAGTTCCAGAATGTCGGCAATGGAATGGCCCTTGAAGCGGACGGCCAATGTTTCCTGGTTGTAGCGGCGTCCATTGCACACTTCGCAGTTGACGTAGACGTCGGGCAGAAAATTCATCTCGATGCGGCGCTGTCCGTCTCCCTGACACGTTTCGCAGCGGCCACCTGGCACGTTGAAGGAGAAACGGCCCGCCTTGTAGCCACGCTCGCGCGCGTCCGGCAGCATGGCAAATAAGTCGCGGATCGCGGTGAAGACGCCAGTGTAGGTCGCAGGATTGGAACGCGGCGTGCGCCCAATGGGCGACTGGTCGATCTGGATGACTTTGTCGATTGACTCCGCGCCAAGCAGGCGGTCGTGCTCGGCAGGCTCTTCGCGGGAGCCATAGAGGTTCTGTGCCAGCGCCCGATAGAGAATGTCGTTGATCAGCGTGCTCTTGCCGGAGCCGGAGACGCCAGTGACCACGGTAAGCAGGCCGAGCGGGAAGCGCGTTGTCAGGTCTTTGAGATTGTGTCCGCGCGCGCCTTCGACGGTGAGCCAGTGTTCGCCGGATGGACGGGGTTCGCTGCGCGAAACGGTTTCCAGCGTTCCATTGAGATACTGGCCGGTCAGCGAGTCTGGAGTGTCCATGATCTGCTGTGGCGTTCCTTGCGCAACGAGAAAGCCTCCCAATCGTCCAGCACCCGGGCCAAGATCGACGACATAATCGGCGCGGCGAATGGTGTCTTCGTCATGCTCGACGACGAGGACGGTGTTGCCGAGGTCGCGCAGCGCAGTCAATGCTTCAATGAGCCGTTCGTTGTCGCGTTGATGCAGGCCGATTGAAGGTTCGTCGAGCACATAGAGGACCCCGCGCAGGCGCGAACCGATTTGTGTCGCGAGGCGAATACGTTGGCCTTCCCCTCCAGACAGCGTGGCCGCGCTGCGGTCGAGCGAGAGGTAGCCAAGGCCCACGGCATTCAGAAATTCCAGCCGCTCGACGATCTCGCGTTGAAGCCGGTCTGTAATGAGTTGCTCGCGCTGGCTGAAACGGAACCCGCGGACGGTTGCGAGCGCATTCGTCAACGACAGCGCGGTGAAGTCCGCGATGGACAGGCCATTCGCAGTGACCGCCAGCGACTCTGGACGAAGGCGCTTTCCGTGGCATTGAGTACAGACGGTCGCGGACATATAGCCCATCAGCCATTCGCGATAGCTGTCGGATCGCACTTCTTCGAGCGATTGGCGCAGCCACTGTAACACGCCATGAAAGCCAGTGCGTGGGCCTTCGCCGCGTTCGGGGCCAAACAGCAATAATTTCTGATGGTTCTCCGGAAGTTGCTCGAAGGGGCGGCGCAGGTCGATCTTGTAACGGTCCGCGGCCAGATGAATCAGCCTGGACAAATACTGCGAGCTGCCGCCCGGGCCCAGGCCGCCTTCCAACAGCGGCTTCGACCAGTCGACGATGATTTTTGCCGGATCGAAATCGTAAATGCTGCCCAGGCCGTTGCAATGCGGGCAGGCCCCATAGGAACTGTTGAAAGAAAAGCTGCGCGGTTCCAGTTTGGGAACGTTGATGCCGCAGTCCGGGCAGGCCATCGAAGAAGAAAACAGTTGCTCTTCCGTCTTGCCAGTCTGCGCGGCCGGGAGCGCAACCAACACCAACCCGTTCGCCATCAGCAGCGCTTTGGTGGCGGCGGCTTCCAACCGTTTTTCCACGCCGGGCTTCACTGCGATGCGGTCTACGATGGCCTCAATCGTGTGATTTTTTCTTTTTTCCAGAACGATGTCTTCGGCCAGATCGCGCACCTCGCCGTCGATGCGGGCGCGAAAGCCCTGCTGCTCCAGTTTTTCCATCTCGTCGCGAAACTCGCCTTTGCGTCCGCGCACAATCGGCGCGTAGATGACGACGCGTTCTCCGGGAGCCAGACCCATCACGCGGTCTACGATCTGGTCCGCGGATTGTCGCGAGATGGGACGTCCGCAGTTGGGGCAGTGCGGCACCCCGATGGAGGCATAGAGCAGGCGCAGGTAATCGTAGATTTCCGTGATAGTGCCGACGGTGGAGCGAGGACTGCGACTGGTGGTCTTCTGCTCGATGGAGATGGCCGGGCTCAGCCCCTCGATGGAGTCCACGTCGGGCCGCTCCATCTGGTCGAGAAACTGGCGGGCGTAGGCGGAGAGTGTCTCGACGTACCGCCGCTGTCCTTCGGCATAGATGGTGTCGAAGGCCAGCGACGATTTGCCGGAGCCGGAAAGTCCTGTGATGACCGTGAGAGAATTGCGCGGAATCTCCACCGTCACATTCTTCAGGTTATGCTGGCGCGCTCCGCGCACGATAAGCCATGGGATCGACATCGTTTCAGTTCAGAATTTTTCGCGCGGTCTTTCCGCCGCGGGTTGCGCAACTGTTCGCAAGTGGAAACCTGGTCTCTAGGAGGAACCTTTTCCGACAATAGAATCGCGGACAAAGCACTAGTTTATCGCGTTAGATTCCAGTTGAATGAATAGGAAGTCCTTGATTTGCGATGATCAGGGCTAAAAATACTCATCCTGCGGATGAATCTGCCGATCTTCTTGATGTGTCGATGTGTTGATTAGCTCCGCAAGAGGAATAGACACATGATGTTGCTGATGATATCGACCGCTCTCGCCTCGCTCGCCATGGGTGTCACGATCGCCTATGCGCTTTGCTCCATGCTGTTCGCGCTGTTTCGAATCCATGCGCGAGCGCAGAAACCCGCGTCGCTGCGCATCCAGGCCCATCCCACGAGTTAGCAGGTCGGCTGCTGAACTCCCCTCACTGCGGATGTGCCTTCCGTAACTCATCGAAAATTTCCTGCGGCGTTTTCACACGTGCTGGGTCAGCCCCACTCGAGGGCCCTGCTGTTTGCGGATCGCTCATGCTGGCTCCGCCTGCGCTGGCGACCGGCGGCGCAGGTACGCCATCCGAAGTCGCGGGAGCAGCGGGACTGCCACCAGCACCATTGCCTGGAGTTAGCTGGAGAGTGGCTGGCGCGTGATCTGCGCCTCCGCCGATAATCACATAGTTGTACCCAGTACCGTCGAGCAGGGCCGCCAGGGTGTCGGTCACAGCATCGGGACCATACTGTCCGTAGATGCGTTCATCATGGTCGAGACCCTGAACGGCCATGCCGGTCTGCTGGGAAACCTGATTGAGGATCTGCATCAGGCTGGCGTTATTTGCATCGATGCTCAAGCGACCTTGTGCAAAAATGACTTTTGCGGGCTGGGCTTGCTGTTCGGCTGGCGGCACGGGTCTTGGCGGCGCGGGGGGATCCGCAGGTTTCGTGGATTTTTTTACGCGCGCGTGGGCCTTGCGGCGATGCGCAGGTTTGTGCAGCGGCTTGCTGCCAGCCACCGAGGACTGTTTGGTTGACGTGGTTGCAGCTTTGCCGGAACTTTGAGAAGTCTGTCCCAGTGCTGCGAACATCAGCGGCAACAGGATTGACCCGCTGAGAAGCAGCAGCCAACGCGAAATTTGAGAATGCTTTTGCACACAAGTCTTGCTGTGGGAAATGCTGCGGCCTGACTCGAAGCCATCCTGTATCCGGCACACGTGATTCCGCCCTGGGGCCAGCAGTTGTAATGTTCTCGTTTCGCGATGAGGTTCAAAAGCCATTCCTGTACTAGACTAGCAATGTTTGCCGGAGTCGGCATGGAGGTTCCCGGTTTGTGGCGCAATAATCTGTCCCGCCAGCTTTCGTGGTCCCCTATATTTGCCATGGTCCTGGTGTTCCTCTTTTTCGCGTGGCCAGCCAGCGCGCAGACCTGTACGACACAGGCGGACATGGATTCCGCGACCCGCGACAGCCTGGAAAGCACGGCCATAACGATGGCGCAGCGTATCGCTGCGCAAGGGCAGTTGGCGGGCGCATCCGCGCTCCAGTCCAGTATTGCGCCCCAGGTGGCGGCTGAGTCAGCCGGAATCCTGAACAGCATTTCCAGCGCCGCTCCACTGGTCAAGGGAGCAAGCTTCATTGTTCAGAATTTATATGTGCTGGATGCGACAGACAGCCCGGCCAACGTGCCCTCCACACAGTTTTTCTGTGGGTCGATGAATCAACCTCCGCATGTGATCTTTACTTTGGGACAATTGCCGCAGGCAAGGTATGCAGTTGCCATGGTCCATGCCATGAATGTTCCGCATCCGCAACAGATGACGATGATTTTTGCGCAGGCCCCCAGTGTTTCACCGCAGAGCGCGCAATCGAAAACCGCCCCCCAGCAAGATGCATGGAAGCTGGCTGGATTTGCTTACAAACCACTGACCATGGCAGGCCATGACGGCGTATGGTATTGGAAACGAGCGCGCGCCTACGCGCAGCAGAAACAGAATTGGAATGCGTACTTTTACTACCAGACTGCGCGAAATTTGGTCTCGCCGGTCGATTTTCTTTCCAGCAGCAATTTGAACAAACTGGTGCGGGAGCAGAATGCGGCAATGCCGACGGGTCTGCCGGGAGCGCAGCCCATGCTCCTTGCAAACGGAACGCAAAGTTTTGCTGTTACTGATCTCCACACGAATAGTTTTCAGGGTGGATTGGATCTGGTCATTCACTACCAGGCGAAAAGCTTGCAGGATCTGGTGGCAACCCGCCAGCATAATATCGCAGTCATGCATCTCATGTTGCAAGCCCATCCGGAACTGCGGCAGGCCTTTCATGGCCTTTGGGTATATGCTGTTGCGCCAGGGCAGGATCCATTTGGAATCGAGTTGCCGATGAATCAGATTCCATAGAGCGTTCCCATGGAAGTTACCCTGCGTGATATGGTCACGGATGGCGCAGTACTCGTAGTTCGGACTGCTTCCGTACTTTGTACCGGGTAAGTTGAAGGAAAGCATACGAATGAGTTCTCACGAAAAACCGCTCTCTCAAATCATCCGCCAGCGTCGCGCGACGCCTAGTTTCGATGGTGTTGCAATTCCAGGTGAAGATTTGAAGAAGATTCTCGAGGCGGGACTCAGCGCTCCCAGCGGCTACAACATGCAGCCCTGGCGTTTTATCGTGGTTCGCAATCCCGAACAGAAAAAACGCCTGCGAGGCGCAAGTTTCAATCAGGCCAAGGTGGAAGAAGCATCTGTGATGATCGTTGCGTGTGGGGACGCCGATGG
>JAKAYS010000097.1 GCA_021826695.1 Acidobacteriota bacterium
AGAAACAGATTGAGGCAGCGGGGCAGAGGCTTCCCCGGCGAATTCACGCACCATTAAGTAAGCGGTCAATGGAAAGAAAGTCTTCGGCAGTTACGCTGCGTTTCCATGCTTTGCCGGAGTGACGGAGAGTTGCAGCCCAAGCGCCTGCATGACTCGCATCACCGTGCCAAGCTCCGGGTTTCCTTCCGCGCTGAGTGCGCGATAGAGGCTTTCGCGTGAAACGCCAGCCTGCCGCGCCACTTCGCTCATGCCGCGTGCCCGTGCTACGACACCGAGCGCATCGGCCACAAACGACGGATCGCCAGTTTCCAGGGCGTCCGTCATGTAGCTGGCGACGGCCTCGTCATTGTCCAGATATTCAGCCGGATCAAACGGCTTCGTCTTCAAAATGTTCATTGCGCATCCTTCGCCAGTCTCTTGGCAGTTTCAATGTCTTTGTCCTGAGTCGCCTTGTCGCCACCACAGAGCAGCACGTTCCGCGCTGCACGTAATAGACCCGATAGCCGGGGCCGTGATGGATGCGCAGTTCGCTTACTCCGCCGCCAACTGGCCGCACATCGCCAGGATTGCCGAACGCCAGCCTTTGAACCCTGGCTGCAATTTTTGCTTTGGCTGTACTGTCCCGGAGCGCTTGCAACCAAGCAGAGAACGTCTCCGTTTGCCGAATTTCAATCACGAGGCAATTGTAGCTTAGAAGCTACGATGATGGTGACAGCGATAATGACGAAAAAGACGGGCACCCGCTACAGTTTCCGCTACAGTGGCTTTTATTGCCTGTGGGAATATCTGGCTAAGCCCTTGAAAAGATTTGGAGGCGCGGGTCGGGATCGAACCGACGCATAAAGGTTTTGCAGTTTTTTGACCCTTGCGTAAACTGTTGATAATACAGGGTACTTCCGTCGGATGATGTACCCCAAAACAGCTATTTTTCGCACTCATTCGCCGCTTATTGGCAGCTTAACGGCAGCTAGAATTCATCTGCCGCCATGCATCGGTGTAGCGCAGATTTCCTGCTGCCGTCCATTGCCCCTTCCTTCCCCCGGTACCGCCGCTCACCTCCTTTCCCTGATTGCGATTCTCACGTCGGAACATCGACGAATATCGCTAGCTTGCCGCCATTCGCATTTTCGGTCAAATTTGGCGACAGTGAAGCATGCCCGACAGGCTTAGCGGCATTCCGAGCCAGTTGCACATCATCGAGGTGACGATTCCGAAACGGCCCCACCCTGCATAAGCTATTGCGCGATAAAGGTTGTTGAAGGGTATTTAGAGATGCTTTGGGGTGTTTCTGGCCCCATTTGTACGCCACTTGAAACCAACTCTATCTCCCAGCTTTCAGCTTTGATGATGTAGGCGGCTTCTTCAACGGCATGTTCCACTCTCCCGCGTTCCGCACATGGCCTTGTCGTCGATGGCCACCACCTCGCCCGCCGTCCGCAGTAAATGCTCCCGCGTCCGCTCCACCCGCGGGTCGCGTAACTCGGCGAAATACTTCAGGGGATTGTTCATCCCCATATCTCATCCCGCCAAACCAACTACTGGATATAGTCGATATAGCAATTATTGATAAGATGCGTGGGTCCTGGGTGCATGATGGGTTCAGACAATCACACTGAACGTCGCTGGAAACAACGCTGACCTATTCGTTCGCAATACACAGGTGCAGATTGCCTCCAGAGTGCATGTCGCGCTTGGAGACTATGCGCAATTTACAGGTACGGCTGCGGCTAGGGAGTAATCGCTCCGCTACTTTCCGTGGTCTGAAGAACTGGCGCAATCTGGGGATTGTGCTTGTGAATATTCCCTTTGCTCTGGTCTGCGTCGTCATTGCAGTCTTTGCTGGGGGCGGCGAGCTTTCGCTGGGAGGCGAAGAAGGGACTCGAACCCTCGAGCTTGGGCACGCCTTTTCGACTCAGCGAGATACCGCTATCCATTGAATACAAGAAACTTTCCTGTTTTTCAATCCTTTCAACTCATTCAACACAGTTAACTGTTCAGTACAGATTTGCAAACAATATGGACACCAAGATGGCTGGCGACCGCCAGGTTTTTGGACACCACTTCATGATTCAGCGCGTGGGAACAAGATATCTCAGCGCTGAGTACCACTCTGGCGATTTGCCGCACCCATTTCAAGACGTGTGCTTCAAGTCGGCACAGCAATGGCAGGTAAGCGGAGAGTGTCTATGGCGTGAAATTGCGTGATCCGCAATGATGGCGCCCTGACGAGGTACTATGGACCAGGTTTTACACCCGGGCGCCACTACGACAGAGACGATCCGTCGAGCGATACAGCGTAGTCAAGAGCCTGAGGACGCTGGCTCACCGCCATGGCATCAACCCCAAGACCCAATGACGGATCCAGGCTCACGAACCTGCGATGATTGAAGGGACGACAGTTTCCAAGAGCTACGCTTACACGATTTATCCTGTAAACGGCTGTTTATGCAGTCGTACAAAATTTTGAGATTAATTGTTTATGAGTGCAACCAGACTAGCAACCGCCGTCCCCCAGGCCCCATCCGATTCCCAATCTCGCGAGCAGGTGTTCGATACCTTTCGACGTTGGGGCTACGTGCAGGCACACCTCGACCCTCTTCAGCAATATCTTCCGCCGGAACCGCTCTCGGACCTGGCGATCACGGGAGAGTTTGCCGAGGAAGCGCGCGCCATCTACTGCGGGACGGTTGGCGCAGAATTTATGCACATCGCAGACCCCGAACGCAGACGCTGGATTGCCGAGCAGTTGGAGTCTCCTGCGTCCGCCGCTGACTCTCAACGAATCCTCGATCTGTTGATTCAGGCCGACATTTTCGAGCATGTCATTCAGACGCGCTACTTAGGAACGAAACGCTTTTCTCTCGAAGGCGTCACCGCGCTCATCCCGTTTCTCGATGAGGTGCTGAACCACGCCAGCGAACTGGGTGCAGAGAAGGTCGTCATGGCGATGAGTCATCGGGGTCGGCTCAACGTAATGGTGAACACCTTGGGGAAGTCCGCTGCGGACATTTTTTCCAAGTTTGAGGATGTAGATCCCCGCAGCAGCCTCGGCGGTGGCGATGTAAAGTATCATGTTGGCGCCACGGGCAATTTCAGAACCAGGAATGGCAGGGAACTGAGTTTGCATTTGGTCTCAAATCCCAGCCATCTGGAGGCGGTGGATCCTGTCGCCATCGGGCGCGCGTATGCCAAGCAGATGCGCTACGATGCGGAGGGGCGTGACCGCGTACTGCCCATCATCATCCACGGAGACGCAGCGTTTGCAGGACAGGGCATCTGGGCTGAGGCCATGAACCTGGGTTCGATTGACGGCTATTCCGTGGGCGGTGGCATCCAGATCATCGTCAACAATCTGATTGGGTTTACGGCGGAGCCGGAGGAATATAACTCTTCCCGTTTTTCCTCCGACATTGCGCGGCGTCTGCCGGTGCCAATTTTTCATGTCAACGCGGAGGATGTGGACGCGGTAGTTCGCATCGCCGCGCTTGCCGTAGATTACCGTTACCGATTCCACACGGACGTTGTGATTGACATGGTCGGATATCGTCGTCACGGTCACAGCGAGATCGATGACCCGACCATAACGCAGCCGCTGCGTTATGCAAAGATCAAGGACCATCCACCACTGCATAAAATCTTTGCACAGCAGGCCGGACTCGACCCGGCAGCGCGGGTGCGGGAGTTGCAGTTGGAATTGGACGTGGCGCTGAAACAGGCCCAGCAGATGAAGAAAAAGGCCGTGTTGTCGAATCTGCCGGAGTATTGGTCGGCGTACAAAGGTGGCCCGCACCGCGCAAAATATGAAGTAGAGACGGGCCTTTCCTCTGCGGAGATTGGGAAGATCGCACATGGTCTGACCTCGTATCCACCGGACTTTCACGTTCACGCCAAGATCAAGAAGCTGCTGGAACAGCGCGCCGAAATGGGTCGCGGCGAACGTCCCTTCGACTACGGCATGGCGGAGGCGGTTGCGTTCGGGTCGTTGCTGATCCACGGAACGCCAGTGCGACTGAGCGGCCAGGACAGCCAGCGTGGCACCTTCAACCAGCGCCATAGTGTGTTGATCGATGTCCAAAATGAAAATAAATTTGTGCCGCTCAACCATCTGGCCCCCGGACAAGCCCGATTTGACGTTTACAATTCGATGCTGTCAGAGGCAGGCGTGCTGGGCTTTGAATACGGCTATAGCCGCGATTACCCTGAAGCTCTGGTGATGTGGGAAGCGCAGTTTGGCGACTTCGCCAATGGCGCGCAGATCGTCATCGACCAGTTTCTCTCCTCCGGGGAAGACAAGTGGGGGCTGCTGAGTGGACTCGTGATGCTGTTGCCGCACGGATATGAAGGGCAAGGGCCGGAACATTCCAGCGCGCGCATGGAGCGCTATCTCCAGATGACGGCGCACGACAATATTCAAGTCTGCCAGCCATCCACCGCAGCGCAATATTTTCATTTGCTGCGGCGGCAGGCATTGCGTTCCTGGCGCAAGCCGCTGGTTGTTTTCACTCCGAAAAGCATGTTGCGCCACCCCGACGCGGTATCGCCACTCCAGGACTTTACGCAGCCGCGCTTTATGAATGTCCTGCCAGAGACCGAGTTGCAGGGAGTGAAGCGTCTGCTGATCTGCACCGGCAAGATTGGCCACGAGCTGCGGGTCGAGCGCAAGAAGCGACAGGATTCCACTGCGGGCATACTTTTTATCGAGCAACTTTACCCATGGCCAGAGGAGGAACTGCGCGCCGCGATTGACGCTCATCCCGATGCGAACGATTTGGTTTGGGTGCAGGAAGAGCCGGAGAACATGGGAGCTCTATCGTTTGTCATTCCACGTCTGCGAGGACTTGCCCGTGAACGGCAGGTGCGTAGCGTGAAACGGTCTGCTGCCGCCAGTCCGGCAACTGGGTCCGGCAAGGCGCACGAGATGGAACAAAAGACGCTGATCGATCTTGCACTCAATCATCCATTGCAGGATTAAGCCCATTCGGATAGCGATTCGTCTCTACTGCGCGCAAGCACCTCGTAAACTTCCGAGCAATTGGAGCGGCCCATTCGCTCAAAAACGGGATGGTACAACATAGCACAGGATTGCGAAGTAGTGCGTAACGCTTCCCGCAAGCACACACACAAGTGCCACAGCGCATGGAAGTAGCACAGGCGATCGAAAGCGAAGAAGAGAATGCCAGCCGTGTAGGCGAACCCGCCTGCACCGAGCCATATCAGCCCGTGCCAGGAAATCGCGTGAAGTAGCGGACGCATGGCAAAGATGGCGAGCCAACCCATACAGAGATAAATTGTGGCGGACGCTACAGCGAACCGCCCGATCGCGAGACTCTTGAAGATCACGCCGGCGATGGCGAGCGACCATACGGTGCCGAACAGGAACCAACCCAAAGGACCACGTAACGAGACCAGGCCGAAAGGTGTATTGGTGCCAGCGATCAACAGGTAGATTGCCGAGTAATCAAGGATGTGGAAGATACGACGGGCCCGGGTGCGTACCAGCGAGTGGTAGAGCGTGGAGCAGATATAGACAAGAACCAAAGTGCTGCCGTAGATGGAGCAGCTAACGATCAGCCAACTGTTTCCGTGGGTAGAAGCGTAGATGAGGTATACCGCGCCTGCGAGGGCGAATGCGGCACCAACTCCATGGGTGATGGCGTTGGCGAGAATGTCGCCTAGTCGTGGCTGTGCATGCATGGGACGGATGATTGCAGCGAGCGGTTAAGGCTTTACGTTCGGGTGTTGTCCAGGTCAAATGGTCGGAGCGATCACCTTGTTCTCATAATCCAAACGTAAAAAATGTTCAACCAAACGGTATCACTGCATTTACATAACAACCGTGACAGTTATCACTGAACTCTATCATGATGCCCAAAATGCTGTGGAGGTCGCCAAGAGATGAAGTCTTTCACAGTTGACTGATCCGCATAGCGTCTGTCTCCTAGACTGCGTATACCTCGCTTTCATGAGACGGAGACGCCTGGGTCGGCCTTGACATGCTTCTGTGAAGCGGGTTGGTAGGTGCCAGGCACAGCGCGAAAACTGATTGCCAATCGGTTCCATCCGTTGATAGCGACGATTGCCAGGGTCAGATCAACCAGCTCTTTCTCGCTGAAGCTGCGGCGGGCTTGCTGGTATACCTCGTCTGGCACATGGTCCTTGCCCACCAGCGTGATCGCTTCCGTCCAGGCAAGTGCGGCACGTTCGCGCTCACTGAAAAAAGGGGTCTCTTCCCAGACGGTCACCGCATAGAGCCTTTGTTCGGTTTCCCCTCCCGCGCGCGCGTCCTTGGTGTGCATATCGACACAATAAGCACACCCATTGATCTGCGAGGCCCTTAGCTTCACGAGCTCAAGCAAGGGCTGCTCCAATCCGCAGTGACGAATATAGGTTTCCAGGCCTATCATGGCAGTTATGGCCCCTGGAGCGGCTTTTGCGTATTCCATCCTCGATTGCATCGGAATCTTCTCCTCTAATCCAATCCTAGTTGCAGTCTGGTTGCCTCCGACATAAGCCCGGGATGCCAGGGCGGATCGAAAACAATCGTCACGTTGACTTCTTTCACTTCCAGCAATCCGGTGAGCTTCCCCTCAATATCGGACTTCAACACGTCGCCCATGCCGCAGCCAGGAGCGGTCATCGACATGGTGATGTCGATCTTCTGGCCGCCTTCTACCGGCGTGATGACGCAGGTGTAGACAAGACCGAGATCGACAATGTTGACCGGAATCTCCGGATCGTACACCGTTCTTAGCTGGTCCCACACCAGTTTCTCGCTGAACTCATTCGATGCCTCAGCGAGGCCCGCAGGCACCTCGAAGCCCAGCGCATCCGCATCCTTAGCGTCGATGCGCATAAGTTGATACCCGGTGGAGATCGTGTAGCTGCCGCCCAGGCTTTGCTGGAGGAACACCGGTGTACCTCCAGACAAAATATGAAGAGTTCCGGCGGGAATCTCCGTCGCTTTGCAGTCGCGTGTGAGCTCAATAATCTCGGTTGGCATGTTCTCTCCTTATCGGCGGCATCGGATTCGCCGCGGGATCTATTCCGTCGAGGCCACTTGCTTTTCCTGCAGGGCTGCGAGCAGCGTGTGCCAGGCCAGCGTGGCACACTTAATGCGGGTTGGAAACTCTGCAACGCCCGCGAACACCGCCAGCTTGCCGAGACTGGCAGCACTGTCGGCATCGTGCCCAGTCACCAGACGACGAAACTTGTTGAATAATTCTTCTGCCTGCACCGTGGTTTTTCTTTTGAGTGCCTGGCTCATCATGGATGCCGAAGCCTTTGAAATCGCGCATCCAGAACCCTGGAACGAGATGTCGAGAATCGTGTTGTCATCGAGGTTCAGGAAGATGGTGTAGTGGTCGCCGCATAAAGGGTTGTAGCCTTCGGCCTTACGGTTCGCCGTCTCCATTGGACGAAAATTTCGCGGGTGCCTGCTGTGCTCCAGAATGACGTCCTGATAGAGATCTTGTAGCTCCGACATCAGGCAAAGACCTCCATGACCTTGTGAATGCCCGCTACCAATGCATCCATCTCTTCCGTGGTGTTATATGCGGCAAGAGAAGCGCGGGCCGTGGCTGCGATGCCGAAGCGCTGCATGAGCGGCTGGGCGCAGTGGTGTCCGCTACGAATAGCAATCCCCTGCCGATCCAGGATGGTGCCGATGTCGTGCGGATGGATGCCTTCCAGCACGAACGAGAGCACGCTGACCTTCTCTTTTGCAGTTCCGATCAGACGGAGCTCCGGCACCGAACGCAGAGCTTCCGTAGCATAAATCAGCAGTGCATGTTCGTGAGCGGCAATGGCATTGAGGCCGATTCCATTGACATAGTCGATCGCAGCTCCAAGACCAACGGCCCCAGCTACATGCGGCGTACCTGCCTCAAATTTGTACGGAAGCCGATTGTAAAGGGTCTGCTCGAACGTAACGGACTGGATCATGTCCCCGCCGCCTTGGTAAGGAGGCATGGCATCGAGCAACGCGTGCTTGCCGTACAGTATTCCGATGCCGGTTGGGCCATAAATTTTGTGGCCGGAGAAAACGTAGAAATCGCAGTCGAGCGCGCGCACATCCACTTTGCCGTGAAGAACGGCTTGAGCGCCATCGACCAGCACCGGCACGTTCCAGTGATGGGCCATCTGCACAAGTTGTCGGATTGGATTGACTGTTCCGAGAACATTGGAGATATTGGCAACAGAGACGAACTTTGTTTTCGCGTTCAGCAGCCGCTCGAACTCCTCCAGCAACAACTCGCCATCGTCGTTGATGGGTGCGATTCGCAGGCGCGCTCCTTTTTCTTCGCAGAGCATCTGCCAGGGCACGATGTTGGAGTGGTGCTCCATCTCGGAAATGACAATTTCATCTCCGGCCCCGACATGCCTGCGGCCATAGGTCTGGACGACAAGATTGATGGCCTCGGTTGTGCCACGAACAAAAACAATCTCGCTTGGATCAGCGGCGTTCAGAAAACCCTGCACTGTATTACGCGCGCCCTCATAAGCTTCGGTTGCAGATTCGGAAAGCAGATGGACGCCGCGATGGACGTTGGCATTGCTCCACGTGTAATAACGCGAGATAGCATCGAGGACCACTTGGGGCTTTTGCGTGGTGGCAGCATTGTCCAAATACACCAGCGGATGACCGTGGACTTGGCGGTCCAGGATAGGAAAGTCTGCCCGAACCTTGTCGACATCGTAACCGCCGGGCGTGTTGCCATCATTACGAATGCTGAGAGCGTTGCCTGCGATGGAGTTCATCCAATTCCCTCCCAATGGCTTCCCAGTCCCAGCCCGTCACCTGTGATTAGCCTTATTCCTGTCGGCAAGGATTGGTAGACTATCCGCTCGATGTGCTTGCGTATGGGGTCGGACTTTATGCGCCCGAGGCACTCCCCCGCAAATGCAAATAGCAAGAGTCCGCGCGCCGCCTGTTCATCGAGGCCACGGGAGCGCAAGTAAAAGAGGGCGTCCTCATCAATTTGCCCGATCGTCGCGCCATGCGTGCACTTGACGTCATCGGCGTAAATCTCCAATTGTGGTTTCGTATCGATCTGTGCGGAATCGGACAGCAGCAGGTTGCGATTGGTCTGCTTGGCATTCGTTTTCTGTGCATCCTGATGAACAACGATGCGGCCGTGAAAAACACCGTGCGCATGTCCATCCAGAATTCCGTTATAAAACTGCCGACTGTTGCAGTGCGGGCTAACGTGTTCCACCAGCATGTAATTGTCCATGTGCTGTCGATCGTCGCCAAGAAACAGGCCGTTGATCAGGCATTCCCCTCCCTCGCCGGCGAGCACCGGATGAACGTTATTACGGACCAGCGCGCCGCCGATCAACACGGAATGCGAGCTTACATTGGCGTTTCGATCCTGTTGCACGCGCAGAGTGGAAATATGGAACGCATTCCGGCCCTGCCGCTCGATCATGTGGTGAGAAACCACCGCATTTTCTGCCGCAAGCAACTCGGTAACGACATTGGAGAAAAAGACCCCATTACCCAGCGAGACATGTTCTTCGACTAAATTGACGCGTGTGTCCGACTCGGCCACCAGTAGATTTCGCGGATGCGCCATTCCCCGAAACCCATCCGCAGCAGTAGACACGAAGAGCAGGTGGATGGGAGCTTCCAACACTGTACCGCGCGCAACACGGACGTATGCGCCGTCCTCAAAGAGTGCGGTGTTGAGACTACAGAATGCATCCCGCTGAATATTGAGATAGCGACCCAGATGGGCCTCCAACATTGCTGGACTGTTGGCAATTGCATCCGCCAGGCTGCCTGCTGTAACGCCCGTGGGGAGTAACTTCGTCGCAGACAGTTCAGCCCGGAAGCGGCCATCTACGAACACCAGTCGACAGGCAGCGCCGGAAATCACGAATGGTTGTACGGCCTCCAATGTCAGGGATACACGGCCACTCTCTGGACGGCTAAATGACTCACTGGAAATGGAGGCTGTGCTGGTAAATCGCCAGTCCTCATCTTTGGTGGTCGGAAAGCCAACGTCGCAAAAACGTGCAAAAGCATCTCTGCGCAGCGATTGAATCCACGCAGGCTGAGTGCGGGTGCGCGGTTCAAGCTCATTGAACGCCACCAGATAGCTGCCCAGTTCCGCGACTTGTGCGATTGCTCCCATGCGCTTGCCTCCTATTGCGCGCCGGCCAAGGCTGGAGCGATCCAGCCATAGCCCTTGTTCTCGAGTTCCAGGGCCAGCTCCGGTCCGCCTGACCGGATGATCCTGCCGTTCGCCAAAACATGCACATAGTCCGGAACGATGTAGTCCAGCAACCGTTGATAGTGAGTGATGAGCACGATGGAGCGGTCCGGGCTGCGCATGGCGTTGACTCCCCTGGCAACAATCTTGAGTGCATCAATATCGAGGCCAGAGTCTGTCTCATCCAGGACGGCCAGCCTCGGTTCGAGCACCGCCATCTGTACAATTTCGTTGCGCTTTTTTTCCCCGCCTGAGAACCCTTCGTTGACCGACCGGCCTTGGAAGCGCTCGTCCATTTCCAGCAGTTCCATCTTCGCTTTCAGGATGGGCAGGAAATCGATCGCATCCAGCGGGTCCTCGCCGCGGTATTTGCGTTGTGCATTCAGTGCAGCTCGCAAAAAGTACGCATTGCTGATGCCTGCGACTTCAACTGGATATTGGAATGCCATAAACAAGCCCTCACAAGCGGCCTCTTCCGGCTTCATCGCCAGCAGGTCTTTTCCCTGGAACAGCACTTGGCCCTCTGCGACTTCATAACTCTCACGCCGGGCCAGTACATGGGCCAGCGTGCTCTTGCCGGAGCCATTCGGTCCCATGATGGCATGCACCTCGCCAGCAGGAATCGCGAGATCGATTCCTTTCAGGATCTCCTGGTTGTCGATCCTGGCGTGTAGATTGCGAATCTCCAGCATGTTCATGACTATCCAACACTCCCTTCCAGGCTGACGCTCAATAGTTTCTGCGCCTCCACGGCAAACTCCATCGGCAGTTCGCGAAAGACTTGCTTACAGAACCCGTTGATAATCATCGAGACAGCTTCCTCCGCCGAGAGGCCACGCTGCCTCAGGTAGAAAATCTGGTCTTCACCGATTTTTGAGGTGGACGCTTCGTGTTCCATGCGCGCGCTACCGTTCCGTACCTCAATGTAGGGAAATGTGTGCGCTCCGCACTGGTCGCCAATCAACAATGAATCGCACTGCGTGTAATTCCGCGCACCTGTCGCACCCTTCATGATTTTCACCTGGCCGCGGTAGGTGTTCTGCCCATGCCCGGCGGAGATGCCCTTGGCAATGATGGTGCTCTTCGTGTTTTTGCCCATGTGGATCATCTTCGTTCCCGTGTCCGCTTGCTGGTAATTATTGGTCAGCGCGACGGAGTAAAATTCCCCGACCGAGTTATCGCCCATCAGAATGACGCTCGGATACTTCCATGTAATCGCTGAACCGGTCTCCACCTGCGTCCATGAAATTTTCGAGTTGTTCCCCAGGCATTTACCACGCTTGGTGACGAAGTTGTAGATGCCACCGTTCCCTTCTTTATCCCCCGGATACCAGTTCTGTACCGTCGAGTATTTGATCTGCGCATTGTCGAGCGCAATCAGCTCGACGACGGCTGCATGCAACTGATTCTCATCGCGCTTCGGGGCCGTGCAACCTTCCAGGTAACTCGCGTAACCGCCTTCCTCCACCACGATCAGCGTGCGTTCAAACTGGCCTGTATCGGCCGCGTTGATGCGGAAATATGTCGAGAGTTCCATGGGGCAGCGGACGCCCTTGGGCACGTAAGCAAACGAGCCGTCGCTGAACACCGCGGCGTTCAACGCCGCGAAGAAGTTATCGCTGTAGGGGACAACCGACCCCAGATATTTCTTGACCAGATCGGGATGCTTTTGCACGGCTTCGGAAAACGAGCAGAAAATCACGCCCTTCTCCGCCAGCTTCGCCTTGAAGGTGGTCGCCACCGAAACGCTGTCGAACACTGCATCGACGGCCACGCCGGCCAGCCGCTTTTGTTCATTCAGGGAAATCCCCAGTTTGCTGTAAGCCTCCAGGACTTCAGGATCGACTTCGTCCAGGCTCTTCCGATTTGGCTTCTGCTTCGGCGCCGAGTAATAGGTAATGCCCTGGTAATCGATCGGAGGATGCTTTATATGGGCCCACGTCGGCTCGGCATGCGCGCGCTCGAGCGATGCCCAATGGCGGTATGCCTTTAGCCGCCAGTCCAGCATGAACCCCGGCTCATTCTTCTTCGTTGAGATCAGGCGGATGGTGTCCTCGTTGAGCCCCTTGGGAATCCGGTCTTCATCTACTTCGGTAATGAATCCCCACTTGTATTCCTGGCTGGCAATGTCCTGAATCGTGTTCGACGTAGTCATCGGATTCTCCCTGTGCCCGAGGTTATGAATGTAAGGGCGCTTCTCCGGTTGGATGTGCGCATCTTTCCTATCTGCAATGGAGTTGTGAGATCGGCTAGCGTGATGTTCCCCAGAGTCTGCTGTAGCGCTCGGCCAATTACATAGGAGTTGCTTTGGACTCTGCAGTTGCCTTCGAGTTCGCAGTATCCTGGCGCGGTCGCACACTCAGTGAACCCCATGGAACCCTCAAGCGCTTCGATAATTTCCGCCACGGAAATCATCGAGGGAGGCCGTGCCAGAGAATAACCGCCCTTCATACCCCGCTGAGAAGTTAACAGTCCGTGGTCCTGCAGTTCCTTCAATATCTTGCTGACTGTCGATGAAGGCAGTTTCGTTGCCACAGTCAGCTCCCGTGTCGTGTGCAGCGGAACTTCGGGACGGCTGGCGACATACTGCATGACAACGATGGCATAGTCGGTCAATTTGTTGAGTCTGAACATACAGTATGCAACCGCATTTCAAATGTCTACTAATTTTGTACAGATTTAGGATATCATGGAGTGTCGATAGAGACAATGACGCTCACTACGAGCGTTATCAACCGATGGTCATCAACAAGGAGGAGGACGTGGCACCGCAATCTGAACTACACCCTAAAATATCTACAAAGCAGAAGTACTCTGATCTCTCCTTACAGACAATCCTGGTCGGTATCGATTTTTCCACCATTTGCAAAACGGCCCTCGACGTTGCAGAGGGGATGGCCCAGATCTATGGCTCGGAAATAATTCTGACCCATGTGGTTAACCCGGTAAGTGCTCCCTCTCCGGATGCGGAAGCATTATTTACAGCACCTGAACTCGGCCAAGCTATGGCTGAGGACCTAGAACGCTTGTCTCAACAAATCAAGGAGCGAGGGATCGCGAGCCGTGCAGTCCTCTTGGAAGGACCGGTCGCTCCTTC
>JAKAYS010000098.1 GCA_021826695.1 Acidobacteriota bacterium
GGAAACTGGTCCGCAGGCATCACAGCTTTGTATCAGGGCACGACTTCAGTCGTGCCGCAACTGTTGCGAAAGATTCGGGGCTTTAGCCCTGCCGCTTTTTGCTTCGCCAGATAGATGAAGCAATAGGAAAACTTCTCGGGTGAGTCCACCAGTCCAGCCTTTACCGGATTCTGCGCAATATATTCCCGATGCCGCAAATCGCTCTCTCTGTCATTGACGCGCAGCTCGGAAAATCCGCGTTGCCAGACCTCTCCCAAATACCCCAGTTCTTTCTTCAGGCGGTAGGAGAACCCGCCCTTGATGAGTTGCATGGCCCTTTCAATGGTCGTATCGCCTGTGACCGTGAGCAGCAGATGCAGGTGGTCCGGCATGATGACGAAATCGTGCAGTTGGAATTTCCCCGTCGCAACATAGGAGCGCAGCACGTCGATCAGCAACAGGGCATTGCGCTCGGACTGGAACAAGGCACGCCCCATGCTGGTGCTTGTGGTGGCGAAAAACGTGCGCGAAGAGCTTAGGATTTGGGTCGAACTGGCATTGCGAAGAGGTTTCGCCATCGCAGGGGCTGAAGCCCGGCTCCTTTTGCGGACGGTACGGCATGGCTGAAGCCATGCCCTGATACAAAGCGCAATGCCGATATACCCAATCATAGTGCCGCGTGCTTCGATGTCCGGATATAAAGCGCAATATCGAGATGCTACGTCTCGATGGATGAATCGACGATGGGGAATGTTGGGGGCGGTTTCGGCCAGCAATCTAGGGATTCCGGAAGTTGTTCTGGAAGGAACGGCTGCGCGAGAACCAACCAGTGAGCCGTCGATGAACAGGGAAAATGCTCTGGTAGCATCCAGAATGTGACTGCCCTCGACACTCCCATCCAGTTCGTCAAAGGTGTCGGCCCCCGTGTCGCCGAAAAATTGAAGGAGAAAAACATCCTCGTCGTCGAGGATTTGCTGTACCACCTTCCATTTCGTTATGAAGACCGGCTGAATCCCCGCTCACTGAACGAACTGGTCCCCGGAGAAATGGCCAGCGTCATCGCCGAAGTGCGCGGAACGATACTGCTGCGCACCAAGCGCATGCCGATCTTTGAAATGACCGTCGGGCAGGGGCCGGTCTCGATGAAATGCATGTGGTTCCACGGGACGTATCTCAAAGACAAATTCCAACCGGGCCAGATGCTGGCGCTTTATGGCAAGGTCGAGCCGTCGCGAAGCCGTGCCGGAAATTTCAAAATGATCCAGCCGCAGATCGAAATTTTGCCGGGAGCAGATGCCCCCGAAGAAACGCTGCTGGAAGTAGGCCGCATCGTTCCCGTGTACGAATCACTGGGCGGCGCGCAGCTCAGTTCCCGCTGGCTGCGACGCGTGATCTATCGCCTGCTGGAAGACCTTGGCGGCACGCTGCCGGAAACGGTCCCGGCAGAACTCTGCAAGCGCATGCAGTTGCCGAGCCGCATCGAGGCCTTGCGCCAGGTCCATTTCCCTCCCGCCGGAACGGGCCTGCGCCTGTTACAGGCCGCCGCCACGCCAGCGCACCAGCGGCTTATTTTTGAAGAGCTTTTTTTTCTGGAACTTGGCCTGGAATTAAAACGCCGCCGCATGAGGGAGCGGATTGGCCCCGCGCTCATCGCCGATGGGCGCGTCCGCGAGGCGCTCAAACGGGTGCTGCCATTTCACCCAACAACTGCGCAGAAAAAAGTTCTGGCGGAGATTGTCCACGACCTGCGGCAACCCACCCCCATGCGCCGCCTGCTACAGGGCGATGTCGGCTCCGGCAAAACCATCGTCGCGTTGCAGGCGGCGTTTATCGCGATCGAGAATGGCCATCAGGCTGCGCTGATGGCCCCCACGGAGATCCTTGCCACGCAGCACTATCTGGCAGCGCGCAGACTGCTCGAACGTTCACAACGCCAGCCGCCTTACAACGTCGTACTGCTTACTGGCTCGCTGGACGAAGACCGCAAACGCGCCAATCGTGGGCGCATTGCGCGCGGCGAGGCCGACCTGGTCATCGGCACCCACGCGCTGATTGAAGAAAAAGTTGAGTTCGCCAACCTCGGACTGGTCGTGGTGGATGAGCAGCATCGCTTTGGCGTGATGCAGCGCTTTCGGCTGATGAAAAAGCCCAACACTGCGGAGCCTCATGTCCTGGTCATGACGGCCACGCCGATTCCCCGCACGCTGGCGCTTACCTTGTACGGCGATCTCGATGTCAGCGTGCTCGACGAATTGCCGCCGGGACGCACACCCATCGTCACACGCCGCATCGTCGATGAACGCGCGGAGGAAGTGTGGGGATTTCTGCGGAAGCAAGTGGCTGCGGGCCATCAGGGCTACATCGTGTATCCGGTAATTGAAGGCAGCAAGGACGACCAGCCTGAACTCGACTTTGCGCACGATCCGGAACCCGATGAAGTTAGTCCTGGCAACGCGAAAGAAAAAACTGTAGCAAGAAAATCCAAGGCAAAGACCGGCGCTCTTTTCAACGAAAAGCCTGCATTGAAATCCGCAGTTGCGATGTATGAAGAACTCCGCGCCACGCATCTTGCCGGGCTGCGCCTGGGACTGCTGCATGGTCGACTTCGCGCAGAGGAAAAGGAAATCGTCATGCGCCGTTTTCAGCGGGGAGAACTCGATGTGCTGGTAGCGACGACGGTGATTGAAGTCGGCGTGGATGTGCCGAACGCGACCGTGATGGTCATCGAGCACGCGGAACGCTTTGGGCTGGCGCAATTGCATCAATTGCGTGGGCGTGTTGGGCGCGGCAAGGCCAGGTCCTATTGCATTCTGATGACCGGCGGCCCGCCGCTGAGGGTATCCCCACAGGCGGAGGAACGCCTGGACGCGATGGTACGCACGCAGAATGGTTTCGAGTTGGCGGAACTGGATTTGACCTTGCGCGGGCCAGGAGAATTTTTTGGCACCCGGCAGGCTGGTCTGCCGGATTTTCGTGTCGCCAATTTGCTGCGGGACCGCAAAATGCTGGAGTTGGCCCGCATGGAGGCAACCCGCTTCGTCGAAAGTGGAGAAAAAGAACTATCCCGCGCTTCTGTCGAGATTGTATGGGCGCACCTGCGTGCCCACTGGCAGCGACACTATGGTCTGGTGGAAGCTGGCTGAGCCGTCCTGCAACAAGCCAAACCTGTCAATGCACTGGGTCCAACCGCACCAGACTCAGAATACCGACCTGTTCCCCTTCCCGAATGTCGACGTGCATATCGACGGTGACGATGTTCACCTCGCGGTCTTCTGTCAGATGCTTCTGGCAAAGACACATTTCCGTCAGTGCGCGATGCGCGGCGGGAGTGAACTGGATACCCACTTGCTGAAGGGCTCCATAGAGTTCGATTATGTTGGCAAGTCCGACTTCAAACCGAACGTGATACGCATCCAACAAAAGCGGCTTTTCTTCAAGGATCCAACCCCGGCGGTTGACCACAATCTCTACCATTCGGGCCTGTAGTTCCTCCTGCTCGACTGCACTGTATCCGCGAATAGCAATTTTTAACATTTTTTATTATTTTCTGTAGGCAAGTCCCTGCGAGTCATTGCGTCCAGCCTCCTGCACTGTCTCTATCGGTCGAAATATCCGGGACTTGAACCAAAATCTCACACAGAAGGCGACCTTTTCCACTCCGGTAGACCGGATTTGGGAACGCAAGGACAACATGTTCATTCCTCCTGTGGTACTGTGCAGGAAATGATTGTTGGCTCTGGCGTGGACATGATCGAAATTGCGCGTATCGCGGAGACGATCTCTCGTTACGGGGACCGCTTCTGCCAACGCGTGTATTCGCCGCAGGAAATTCTTTATTGCCGCAGCAAGCGCAACAGCGCGGAAAGCTTTGCCGCCCGCTTTGCCGCCAAGGAGGCCGCTGCCAAGGCCCTTGGTACCGGCATTCAATCCGGAGTCGGCTGGCAGGACATTGAGGTCATCCGGGCGTCAAGTGGAAAGCCTTCGCTGCTGTTCCACGGTCGAGCAGCAGTTCTGGCGCGGCAACTGGGCGCCAACCACGCTGTGGTTTCCCTGACACACACCCGAACGCAGGCCCTGGCGCAAGTCCTGCTGGAAGATACGCGTAGCCAATAGCGGACGCATAGGCTATTGTGTGCCGCACGACGATGGACTTGGGCATAAAGTCACAGTGATCGCAGCATGTAAGCAAAATCGGCATCCCTGGTTCCAGCAGACAATACAAGCGGGTCGATCTATTCATCTTATTCATTAGGAGGGCGGGAATCCTCTGCTATCCTCGACATATTCGGTTGCGTGCCAGACGGCGTCGGCGACCGGAGAGAGACCCATAACAGGCAGGGAAATTGTGCCAAATCGGCGTGAGGTTCGTTGGTCGCAGTTGAAGGTTGGCGTGGTCGTCATTATAGCCATCGTTGTCCTTACTGTGCTGATTTCTCTGATGTCTGGAAGTTCCGGTGGACTGTTCACTCGCCGCATTACAGTCCATTCCTATTTTGAAAATGCTTCCGGACTCCGCCCGGGCGCTCCAGTGACCCTTCAGGGCGTCAGCATTGGTGTAGTGAAAATAATCCGTATCGTCCCTCAACGCAAGCTGACTCCGGTGGAAGTGGTGATGCGCATCGGGCTACGCTACAGCGCCGCGCTGCATAAGGATTCGCGGGCATCTCTAAATACGGCTGGCGTTCTGGGGGACACGATGATCGACATCGACAGTTCTCACGCCACCGGGCCGCCGCTTGCCAATGGAGATGAAGTGCCCACCACAGAAACACCGAACCTCGCCGACGTCATTAAATCCAGCCAGAGCACGATCGAGCAGGTCAACGTGATTCTAGCCAAGGTGAACACGCTGGCAGATGCGCTGGGCACCAGCAAGGGATCGTTAGGCCAGATGATCAACGATCCCGCCTTCTACAATCGCGCGGTGGGGACCCTGACTCAACTCCAGGATTTGTTCAACCAGGTCAACCAGGGCCGTGGAACTCTCGGGAAGTTGATGACGGACGATTCCCTTTACAACAGCACCAGAGAGACAGCATCTCGACTGCAACACATGGCGGACGAGTTGGATGAAGGAAAGGGTACGGCAGGCAAGCTGATCCAAGACCCGTCGTTGTACAACAATCTGAATCAGAGCTCTGTGAAGGTGAACAACTTGCTGACTGAGATCGACGAAGGCAAAGGCACGCTGGGGATGCTGGCGAAGGACCCGGCTTTCCGTAAAAAGCTGAACGACACGGTGACAAACCTGCAGGCGATTTTGCGCCGCGCCGATGAAGGCCGCGGAACAGTCGGCAAACTTCTGCGCGACCCATCGCTCTATAACAGCAGCGATCGGACGGTGGCGGAAATGCACAATCTCCTGGAGGCAATCCGGCAAAATCCCAAAAAATACCTTTCTATACGCCTGCGAGTCTTTTAACAGGCTTGTTACGTCTGCTGGTTGAGCGACTGCATATTGCAATTGCTCCATGCTATTGGTCGATGTGCGCCTTTACTCGGACGCCTTCGGCAAGGCCTTTGACTGCACCAAAGGGCACCCCATGATGCCGACGGATGCCTGCCGCGTCTGGTAAACAACCAGCACGCTACAGTTTCTGTTATCGTTCTTATCTGCGGAAGGGCGGGAGAATTCACTTTCCCGCCCTTCCGCAGTTTGAGCTTCTTTTCATAAGGACGCGGAAACAACTCCACTCGGCTGGCACAAACACGCTGGGGCTTTTACAATTAAAGCGGAAGCAATCCAGACATCAAATTCTGCTTGGGCAGTCCTCTGCGTGTCCCCCGGACCAGGAGGTTGAAGGATACACATGAAGTTTTGGAAATATGGCCGTGTAGCTCTGGCCTTGATCGGTTCAATTTTTTTGGGTCTGAGCATCACTTGCTGCGGCATCTACACATCCGGTTATATGTACGTAACCGGGGCCGAGTACAACCAGATCGCTGGCTACAAAATCGACCACGATTTTGGCTATCTAACGCCGATCACTGGATCTCCTTTCCCCGCAAATGGGAACGATCCGGTGCAGGAAATGGTCCTCCCAGGCGGACGCTTTCTGGCAGTCGTCAATAAAGGCTCGAGCAGCGTTTCGATGTATACCATCGGCGGCTCTGGCGTGCTTTATTTCCAGGCCAACTACAGTACTTCGGGCACCAATCCTGTTTCGATCGCAATGGATGCCAGCGGCAGGTACATGTATATCGCCGATCAGACTGCTCCTGCGAATTTCGTGAACGGAATAGATCAGAATGCCGGACGCGGCGATCTGACAGTTTTCCAGGTCGATAGCAACACGGGCAAATTGACGCTCGTCACCAACGAAAACACATTCAACACCAATGGCACGCAACTGCCGTATTTCTCGGTAAATTACAAACCTGTGCAGATCGTGGTTGCAGGCGGCTACGTGTATGTCCTGGACCAGGCATATAACGTGGTTTCTGGCGGTGCCGCAGCGAACTCCGGTATTCCAGCAGCATGTCTGACTGCTTCGAACGTACAGGCATGCCGCACCCCGGATGTGTTCCTTTACCAAATCAACGAGAGCACAGGCCAGTTGGTCCTTACGCAGAACCAGCCGTTGACCACTGGCTCGCTCCCAGGCTCGCTCAGCACCATGTCGATCGCAGCTGGCGGAAAATACCTGTACATCGCCGATACTGGTGGGCCGCCTACTTCCAACCAGACCCCACCCCCCAGCTATATTCTGCCATTCACAATCGGTAGCGGCGGGGTGTTACAGACGCTGGTCGGGGGTCCGGTGCCGAACAATGCCACTTCCGTCAATCCTGACGCGATCCTGGCCAGTTCCAACGCCAACTTTCTATACGTTGCCAACTTTGGGCCTGCGTCGGTCAACACGCAGAGCAGCAATATCTACGGTCTGACGATTGACCCCTCGAACGGACAGCTACAACCAATCCCACAAGGTCTCTACCCCACGGGTGCAGGCCCAATCTGGTTGGTGGAAGAGTCGACCAACCAATATATTTACAGCGCAAATTTCTACGACAACACGGTGACGGGATACGTCATCAACTCCAGCACGGGGCAGTTGTCCACCATGTTCAAGGGCACTACGTTTCCAACCGTCGGCCAGCCTACCTTTATGGCAGTTTCCGGAAGGGTGTACTAGGCACGTCGCAAATGTTTTCTAGGGGCCTCCTCAAACTACGGAAGTCCCTTCTGTTATCAAGGTTTGCAAACAGCCAGTTTCGAGTTCCCTAGTCCGATAGCGAACGGAAGAGTTTTGCATACAGATGTGTTTTCGGGTGAGAGCGCTAGCAGAAAGTCTGTCCGCGCTTTTACAATACATTTGGGAACAATCCCTAAAAGCTAAAGCAAAGCAGCGACCCCGTTGCTGAAGGTAAAGCCGGGGTATAAAGGAATCGCATGAAGTGGAGTCAATACGGCCGGATCACCTTGGCCATGGTTGCATCCCTGGCCCTTGGACTCAGCATTACTGCCTGCAATCCAAGTTTCACGCTGGGTTTCGTCTACGCGCTCAATACTAAACCGAATGGCGCTGTCCATGGCATCAATGGTCAGATCAACGCGTACACGATCGACAGCGTCTCGGGCGCTCTTACGCAAACGGCAGACTCGCCCTTTTCATCGGGCGGTCAATACCCGGTTGCCGATGCCGTCGATAACCGCAGCAAGTGGCTGTATGTCGCAAACGAGATCGACAACTCCGTGGTCCAGTTCAACATCGGAATCGATGGAAAACTGTACAAGGCCCATACATACAACACTCCCGGCACGTATCCGATTGCAATGACGATCGACGCATCGAGTACGTATCTTTTTGTCGTGGATACATACGCCCCCGGATTCAACGGAGTAGAGCCTCCGAACGTCAATCCGATTTGCGGTGGTGGCACAGGCACGGCCCCAGGCAGCATCGGCTCGACTGGCGCCAGTCAAAGCTGCGCGAACACGACCGCAACCCAGGGGTGCGTTGTCGTGTATCCCATTAACCATTCGGACGGCAGCCTGGGCTCTCCTGTAAAAGACGGCGGCCAAAGCTGCTTCCCAATAGGCAGCGGTCCCGTTCTTGGTTCCCAGCCCATTGGAATTACCTCTACTGCATTTGTGAATTACGTCTACGTTGCCGATCAAGGCACACATACGGTGTACGCCTATTCCATCAACGACTCGACCGGGGTGCTGACCCCTCTTTCGACCAACAATTTTCAGGCAGGCGTGAAGCCCAGCGCAATCATCAGCGATCCATCCGGAAGATTTGTCTACGTGACAGATCAATATGCCAATCAACTGTTGGGCTACGACATACTCACCGGTGGAGCTCTACAGTCCATGGTGAACGGGCCGTTTACCACGGACCTATTCCCGTTTGGCATGGCAGTCGATCCGCGTGGAAAATTCCTCTATGTGACGAACTTCAACGCGAATGATGTACGCGCCTACAATATCGATCCCTCAACCGGCAACCCAGTCGGAACAGCGGGAGGCACGTATGGCACTGGAACTGGCCCTACATGCATCACGATTGAACCGGCATATGGACGCTTTGTCTACACGGCAAACTTCCTCGATAACTCGGTCACTGGTTTCGAATTGAATCCAGCGACCGGCGTGTTGACGCTAGATCTGAACAGCCCATACCCGGCCAGCGGCTTGCCCGACTGCATTGCTGCCGCGGCCAACGGAACACACCCCGTCCAGAACATTGTTCCGTAACTTGCTCCCGTACGATCAGTTCCAAATATTCAACAAAAAAGGTCCGCATCCGCGGACTTTTTTTTGTGCCAGAAACTTCTTCTTTGATGGTGTTTGCCGAGATAATAAAGAGTTCGATCTCACGTCATCACGCAAACTTCGGAGAGACTTTTTATGCCTGAGGAAACAGATCGTCTGCCGTCTTTGAAATTTATGGGGTCGATTGGCCTGGCGCTCTTCGGTATGGTCCTTGTTTTTGCCTGCCCCCTGGCGCTGCACGCTCAGAACAACTACGAAATTCAGGTCTATCCGTCGGAAACCATTGCTCCCAAAACGCTCCTTACGGAACTGCACAGCAACTATACCGTGGAAGGCAGCACTACGACCCAGTATGGGATGCTGCCAACCCAAGGCCAGGAACATGAGACGATCGAACTGACGGAAGGTCTTACGAAGTGGTCTGAGCTTGGTTTCTATATTTTCACTGAGGAAGAAAATGGCACTGGCGTGCAATGGGTCGGCGACCACATCCGTCCGCGCGTGCGCGCCCCTGAAAGCTGGCATCTGCCTGTCGGTTTAAGTCTTTCCAACGAGATTGGCTATGCGCGCGCGGCGTATGCCAATCCAACCTGGTCGTGGCAGATCATGCCGATTGTCGATCAGACGCTGGGAAAATGGTACTGGTCGGTCAACGGGACCATGAACTGGGGCATTCATCCCACCTCCCTGCCACCCGGTTCAACCCCGCAGCAAATCCATTACTACTACCGCGACGTCTCGCCGCATGGTGTGACCTTCGGCCCAGCTGCAACTGTCACTTATCAGCCGAACAAATATTACAACTTCGGCATTGAATATTACGGCTACTACGGCGAATTCGGCCATTTCGTTTCTCTGCACAACCAGCAACAGCAGTTCTTTCCGGTCATCAATCTGTTCGTATCACCCAAGTGGGAGATCAATATCGGCGCTGGCTGGGGTGCGACCGCCTCCACGGACCATTTGATCGTGAAAGGCATCCTCGGACACTACTTCAACTGGGGCAGTTGGAGACACCATTAAAACGCACCGTTAGACGCCTGCTGCATTTAACCTGACAACTATGGCGTACTATCTGGGGCTGGACGCGGGTGGAACCAAAACAGAGTGTGCTCTCGCGCGCGACAGCACGATTCTTGCCCGAGCAACTGCCGGGACCATCAAAGTGATGCGGGCCTCTACCGAAGAAGCGGAAGGCAATCTCAACTCACTCCTGCAAGCTGTCTCCTCACAAAGCGGGATCATGCTCGACTCCATCGCCTGCACATGCGTCGGACTGGCTGGCATCTCTGTACCGCGCATTGCCGACTGGGTCCGTCAGTCCCTGCATGCGCGCGTCAGTGGAGATGTCCTGCTCTCCGGCGATGAGGTGATTGCCCTCGATGCGGCCTTCTCTGGCGGGGCGGGCGTTCTGGTCATGGCAGGGACAGGCTCCAACATCGTTGCCCGTTCGAGCGAAGGGACGCTGATCCATGTTGGCGGCTGGGGGCCAGCGGTGGCCGACGAAGGTTCCGGCAACTGGATTGGCAAACAGACCGTTCGCGCCATTTTCGATGCGCTCGACCGCGATGAGACGACGTTGTTGCTGCAAGCTGTCTTGTCCGCATGGGACCTGCCCGACGTGGGCAGTTTGATTGACCGCGCCAATCAGTCGCCGGGCCCGGATTTCTCAAAGCTTACGCCGGTTGTGGCCCGCTGTGCGGAGCAAGAAGACCCCTACGCCAAACGCGTCCTGCAATTGGCGGGTAAAGACCTTGGCAGGTACGCCGTGCTGGCCTTCCAGCGAGTGCGGGCCATCGAGCGTGCCAACATTGCGTCCCCGGAGATCGCGTTTACCGGAAGCGTCCTGCGATACGTTGCTCCCGTGCGGGAATCGATGTGCGCTACCATTCGACATGAACTTCCCGGCGTAACCATTCAGACGGAAGCGGTCGATCCTGTGCAAGGCGCCTTATGGCGCGCGCGTCAGCAGAATACATTCGCCGAATATACCGGAAAGAACGGCGTCAAGCCGTGAACACTCGGCCCTTCAGAAGGATGCTACGCACTTCGCCCCGTGGAGACAATACCGTGATGTTGGCCGGGCGGCCAGCGGTCAGTTCTCCATAGGTATCGGCAAATCCTGCCATCTGTGCCGGATTTGTGGAGGCGTATTGCACGGCCACACCGTAGGTAGCCTGCGTGAACTCGACGAAATTGCGAATCGCCTGGTCGAGCGTCAACACGCTGCCCGCCAGGTTTCCATTGAGCGTGCATTTCCCGTCCGCCACAGTCACTTCAAATCCGCCCAGCTTGTACACTCCCTCCGGCATGCCTGTGGCGCTCGTCGCATCGGTAATCAGGATGCTGCGATCCAGACCCTTGGCCTTGTGAAACAGGCGGACGAGCAAGGGATCGACATGCACTCCGTCGCAGATCAACTCCGCGAAGAGATCGGCGTCATCCAGTACAACTGCAAGCAAGCCCGGCTCGCGATGATCGAGCGCGCGCATGGCGTTGAAGGTATGCGTTGCGCTGACGGCACCCGCGGCGATCCCATCTTTGGCTTCCTTCGTATTGGCGTTGCTGTGACCGAGGCTGATGCGTATGCCCAGGCGCGTCGCTTCCTGAATCAATTCGCTGGCGCCATGCAGCTCCGGCGCGACCGTCATCAGAACGATGTGGCCTCTGGATGCCTGCCAAAAACGCTGCAACAATTCCAAGGAAGGCTTCTGCAAATGTTCCGGGGGATGGACACCGCGCTTGCTGTGCGACAGAAATGGGCCCTCCAGATGGATGCCCAGCGGTCGCGCGCCGCAATCGCTATCGAGAGAAATCTCCGCCCGGTCCGCTGCTTCAATCTGCTGCGCTATACCTTCCAGCGCGCGCAAAGTCGCATCCACCGGCGCAGTCACCGTCGTGGGTAGAAATGCGCCAACTCCGTGCCTGGCAAGGAACCTTCCCACCGAATCCAGCGCACCGGAAGTTCCCTCCATCACGTCATGTCCCATCGCTCCGTGGATGTGGACGTCCAAGTAGGAAGGCACGAGAGTGGCTTCAGGAAAGTCCAGGCGCGCGGCATTTTGCGGCTCTTCCAATGCGCCCCGCGAGGCAATGCCGGTGATCCTGCCATCTTCAATGACGACAACTGGCTGATCGATTTCTGAGTGGGGAGTGAGCAGCCTGGCTGCTGTAAGTACGATACGCACGTTTTTTCCATTCAGGAACACAAGAGATAAGAAACCGCTTGCCGCAATCTTTGGAAACCCTTTCTGACATTATTAGGATACGCGGGGCTGATGGATTTTGCCTGCATATCGCCATCAATTAACTCTTTGCGACGGCGCTAGACCACTGTATGCTTTTGGATGTGAAAAAAATGCCTGGAATTTATGCTCGCAAACGTTTGACTTACCGTGTTCTGCCATATTTTCTCATCAGCGCCTGTTCCTTCCTGCCGCCGAATTATGCCTTCCCGCAGACGCCCGCATCAGCTTCCACAACAGCCAGTGATCTCGCATTGGTGCCGATGCCACGGGAGGTCCACGAGGGCGCTACCCTTTCGCTCGCCCATGGCATCGCTGTGACCACACCCAGCCACGATGCCGAAGACAAATTTGCGGTTGCCGATCTGGTCAGCACATGGAAGACACGTGGCGTCGATGCGCGAGAAGGCAACAAAGGCAAAGTCAAGGTGGTCCTGCTGCGCCAGGACACAAAAAAGGCAGCCGATATTCTGGCGCGCGCGCATGTAAGCTTTGACCCGGCCATGCACGACGAAGGCTACGTTCTGGTGACGGACGGAAACACCACCTATGACATCGCCGCAACCAGCGCAGGCCTCTATTACGGCGCACAGACCATAAAGCAACTGGTGGTCATCAGCAATGTCAACGGCAAGCCTGCATCGAAGGCCACATTGCACGGCGTGACAATTCGCGACTGGCCGGCCATGAAATATCGCGGACTCGATGACGATTTATCGCGCGGCCCGGTGCCCACACTGGCGTTCCAGAAACATCAGGTCCGCGTGTTGTCGGAGTACAAGATCAACATCTACTCCCCATACTTTGAAAACAACCTGGCTTACGCGAACAATCCTCTTGCCGCACCGCCGGGGGGAGCAATGACGCGTTCCGACGTCAAGGAGCTGGTGAGCTACGCCAATCGGTATCACGTCACTATCGTCCCTGAGCAGGAGGCCTTTGGACACCTCCATCACACGCTGATGTTCGATACGTATTCCGAACTTGCAGAGACGCCACACGGCTATGTTCTCGCGCCCGGACAGCCGGGGTCGCTGCAACTGATCCAGCAGTGGTTCACAGAAATTGCGTCGATGTTTCCCGGCCCCTTCGTCCATATAGGTGCCGATGAAACGCTCGACCTGGGGAAAGGACAGACCAAGGCCCGCGTGGACCAGGAAGGATTGGGCGCTGTCTATATCGATTTCCTGAAACAGATTTATGCGGAACTCGCGCCCCTGCATAAAAAACTTTTGTTCTGGGGCGACATCGCCATGAACAATCCAGAACTGGTCAAGACCTTGCCTAAGGACATGATCGCCATTGCGTGGGAGTACAGCCCGCACCCGGATGGTTTTGACAAATGGATTCTGCCCTATGTCAAT
>JAKAYS010000099.1 GCA_021826695.1 Acidobacteriota bacterium
CCGATCTGCACACACTTCTTCAACAATACCCAGCCTCGCCACGTATTTCCCTCTGCCCTGGTCGGCTTATGTCCGGCTGCTTTCCGTCAAGAATTCCGAAGCGCGGGCATTCTACGAGACGGAGGCCCTGCGTTCAGGCTGGTCCGTTCGTCAGCTCGATCGGCAAATCGGCAGCCAGTTCTACGAACGCATTGCACTTTCCCGCAACAAGGCCGCGATGCTTCAGAAGGCTGATACCGCCGAGCCGGGCGATACAATCACGCCGGAAGAGGCCATCAAAGACCCGTTCGTCCTCGAATTCCTTGACCTCAAGGACGAATACTCCGAGTCCGACTTGGAACAAGCGCTCATCCAGCACCTCACCGATTTTCTGCTTGAACTGGGCGATGACTTCTCGTTCCTTGGGCGCCAGCGGCGGCTTCGCATCGACGACAACTGGTTTCGCGTTGACCTCATCTTCTTTCACCGCCGCTTGCGGTGTCTACTCCTGGCCGACCTGAAGATCGGCAAGTTTAGCTATGCCGACGCTGGCCAAATGCACCTCTACCTCAACTACGCCCGCGAGCACTGGGTCAAGTCCGGCGAGAATCCGCCTGTCGGCTTGATCCTCTGCGCCGAGAAAGGAGCTGCAGAAGCTCACTACGCGCTCGACAATCTGCCGAACAAAATACTCGCTGCCGAGTACCAAACCGTCCTACCGGACGAAAAACTCATTGCTGAGGAACTTGATCGCTCCCGGCAAATCCTGGAACAGCGTGGTCTACCGAGCAGCCATGCCTGATCTCGCTTTCATCGACCCAAGCGTTATTTTCTCGCTGCAGATCCGTGCCCACGCATCCGTTTCCCACACTGTCTTGAAAAAACGCTGGAACAGGAGTTGGGTGATGACCGATATGCGCGCTTGATGCTGAGTGTAGCGAACGAGTTGGGCTACACGAAACTCGACCACGCAAAGAAGAATCCTTCCGTGGTGGCTGAAGTGATGCGCCGCGCGGCTGCCCAGGGAGCGAGATCGGCCAGCTTGGAGTTGATCGTACAGAACGCATACAAAATGCGGAGGCCGACCATCTCTATGGAGATAAAGGTCGAGCCTAGGAATGCTGCTGCCACATCGACTGTCTCACCCGTGAACGGAGAAGCTGCTGCACGATGAGATCTCTGCCTTCCCAAGAACTTTATGTCACAATCATGTACTTATATAGCATAATTGCAAGGTATGATTGCCAGGGTTGTTCAGCCGAAGTTGCGAAAGCTCCTGCAGCAGTTTCCTGCCGTGGCCCTGCTTGGCCCACGGCGGGTGGGCAAAACCACGCTCGCGCTTGCTCTGGCAGAAGAGCTCAGAGAGCAGGCGCTCTACCTCGATCCGGAGTTGCCATCCGACCGAGCGAAGATGACCGAGCCGGAACTCTACCTCGCACAGCACGAAGAACGGTTGGTCATCTTCGATGAAATTCATCGGCTGCCCGGCATCTTCGCAACTCTGCGCAGCCTGATCGACCAGCGGCGGCGCAAAGGCCGACGCAACAGCCAATTTCTCCTGCTCGGCTCCGCGTCCGTTGACCTCTTGCAGCAGTCCGCAGAGACCCTGGCCGGACGCATTGCCTATGAAGAACTGACTCCGTTCTCCGTGGCGGAAGTTGCCGCTTCTGGAGTCGGTACGGCGGACCAGCTATGGAATCGCGGCGGCTTCCCGGACAGCTTTCTTGCCGCCAGCGACGAGGACAGCTTCGCGTGGCGCTCTGCCTTCATCCTGGGCTTCTCATGTGCATTTACAAAATAGAAACGGGCCGACCTTTACTTTTTGAGACGCACATCGAACGGATACAAAAAACTTTCGGTTATGTTAAATCTCGTGGCGTCGGAATGGGACGGATTGAAAAGAAAATTTGTCGTCTCTGGCACAATGGCGCTGGGTACTTGGAGCAGGACAAACTTGTTGTTTCGTAACCAGGCAGTTCCTAAATCGCGGGTCACTGTTTGGTTTGTACGCCAATCCTGCGGGAGATCGTTCGACTTGATGACGGCAATCTTTACATCCGGCCCTTCGATTCGGAGCAGAGTAAACGCCGGCGGCACATCATTCGCACTGGTATGGACACAGACTTCCAGCAGCGCCGCGGCCGGTGTCGCGGCCAGATACACAACAGGCTGGCCCGCGTAGTGCCAGCGTCCTGGCGCTTTCAGGCCGCCCGCTCCGCTCAGGTCGCGGTGACGGCTGATTCTCCACAGAAACATTTAGACGAACATGCCATCGTCAATCTGAATCAGCAGTTCGTCCACGATCCGGCTGCCCGTGTCTGTATTCAGCAGCGAGAGCGGAGCGCGTCCATCCAGCCGAACATGAGGCTTGCGCAGCCAGGCCAGGGCGCGTTCGCGGTTACCATAAATGGATTCCGCCAACGACAGCACACGGATGGCACGCAGCACGCGGTCGGATTCCTCTACCGTCAACTTTTCACGGCGGGAGCGGCGATGTTGGAGCGTTCGCCGGGGAATGATGACCGCGTCAATCTCCGCCTGCTGTAGACCGAGTGCAACCAGCCGCTTGATGGCGGATGGCGCCAAGCGTCCTTCGACAATGCGAAGAATTTCCGTCTCCGTCGCCGGAGGTCGCAGGCCGAGCCAGTCTCCGATCTGTACATTGGCTGCATTCATGTCCGCATCTCCCGTCTACAGTATGCCATATATTCTTTGGCAAAATGTTACGATCTCAAATACGGTTTACCGCAAGATAATTCATCGTGCGGTTGGAAATCGTTGGCCGGGAACTTGCCGAAACTGTGTGTCGGACACGACCATCGACGGAACGGTTCGTGAAAGCGTCCGGGCGCATCTCAGAGTGCTGGTGAAACGCATCCTTCGGAAATGCGGCTATCCGCCCGACAAGCAAGAGAAGGCCACCCTAACGGTTCTGGCACACGCAGAGGTGTTGTCGTCAGGCTGGGCAACGGCATGACGGTTGAGGTGTCTGTGTATCGATCCCTCAATAAATAAGTACTTCCTTCCTCAACCTCGATCCAAACGTCAATCCTTAAATCCAGGCGGTAAGCGCTGCGCGCGCCTTTTCTCCACTTCCGCCGGTCCCCGCCGTTCCCTCCGCAGAAAGCGCTCCGGGCCGCCCTTCGCGGGCGCCGTCTGCGCGCCAAACCCACAGTGCAGGTTTGTCACTGGCCGCGCCTGCCGCTCGTGGCTACGTCCGGTCCCGGTCGTCGTTCTTTCCTGTCTGCCGTTCAGTCGTTTTTGTCTCGCTGCGCTGTGAGAAACAAAAACGCCCGACCGGGCAGCCAGGAGGAAAAACAAATGCAATTCAAGGAGCAAAACCAACAGCAACCACAACGGCAGACGGCGAAAGAAGTAATCGCCGCCAACGTCCAAGCCCTCATCGAGCAACTTGAGGCCGGAAAGAGCGAGGCGCTCACCGCCTACCTCACCGCCATGAGCCGCTTTCACAACTACTCGTTTGGCAACATTCTGGAGATCGCACGGCAGAAGCCCGATGCAACCCGCGTTGCCGGACTCTACACATGGAACCAGCTTGGCCGCCGCGTGAAGAAAGGCGAGAAGGGCATCCGCATTCTTGCTCCCATCATCGGCGTCAAGCGCAAGCCGCAGGAAGAGGCTGAAAAAGACCTCACCCGCCAGAATGTTCCCGTACTGGTAGGCTTCCGAGCCGCCTATGTCTTCGATGTTTCGCAGACCGAAGGCGCAGAGCTTCCCGAACACGCCAGCGTCCAGGGCGATGCTGGAGAGAACCGCGACCGCCTGATTGAGTTCATCGCCTCTCAGGGCATTGAGCTTGAGTTCAACGAACGCATCGCGCCGGCAATGGGCGTGAGTTATGGCGGGAAAATCGTTCTGCTGCCGGGGCAACCGAAGGCCGAGGAATTTTCCACTCTCGTGCATGAACTGGCGCACGAGATGTTACACAAAGCCGACCGCCGCACCACCACTACAAAAACCGTCCGCGAAACCGAGGCCGAGGCCATCGCCTTTGTAGTCGGCAAGGCTGTTGGTCTTCAGACGGGAACCGCATCCGCCGATTACATCCAGCTTTACCACGGCAATGCATCGCTGCTGGCGGAAAGTCTGGAAGTCATCCAGAAAGCATCTGCCGTGATTCTGGCGGCACTGGAGGCGAAGCCGGAAGTCCAGGAGCAGCCGCAAGATGCAATGGCAGTTGCCAGCTAGTCCGCAAACCAACGGGCGGACGGCTGTTGGCTGTCCGCTCTCTCCATCCACGCACGTTCAACCATAGGAGAAACGTATCATGTCTACATCCATCACAGCTACGGAATACCGCAACCTTCCACTCGCTGTACTCACGGAATCGAAGACCAACCCGCGTCGCATTTTTGAAGATGCGGCATTGAAAGAACTGAAGCGTTTTGTGTCCGGGCACAAAATCTGCGCGGTTATTTGAGGACTTGTCGTCAAATCTGGGGCAACTGTCCGCGGGAGGCGAGAGTTGCTCGATTGATCTCTGTGCGCTTGCTGTCCCAAATCCATCCCCATTTGTTGAAATATTTAATGGCGGAATGGATGTGCCAGAGTAACAGTTTCCTGTTTCGATACGATCCCATCTGGTGAACATGCTCGACGGTCACTCCGGGCCAGTACAGCAACCTGGATACGGCCAACATCCGCCGACAAAGATCGACATCTTCCATGTACAGGAAAAACCGCTCATCGAACCCACCGACGGCGTCCAGGACCGAACGCCGCGCGAACATAAAACATCCGGAAAGCGACGGGACATAAGCCGGGACATCGTAATCCAAATCCCGCAGATCAAACGATGCAATGCGCTTCTGAGTGATGCGCTTCAATGGTCCCGGCAGAAACCGCCGCAGTACCAAGTCAATCGGCGCAGGCAATAACTTGCATAAATATTGAATGCTGCCATCCGGGTAAAGGACTTTCGGCATCACCAGCCCCACCTCCGGGTGGGAGTCCATCACGCTTGCCAATCTGCCGAGAGCATCCGCATCGAACGTAATGTCCGGGTTGAGGATCAGGTGATAAGGCGCATCCACGCCAGCAAGCTGCTTCAGCGCCAGATTGTGCCCTCTGCCAAACCCGAGATTTTTGCCAGCGCTAACATAGACCCCGCCCATCGCCTGCACAGCATCGCGAATCTCATCGGAACTTCCGTTATCCACCACCACCCAGCGCAGGACATGCTGGTCCTGTTGCAGGCCTTCCAACAGAGGCGCGATGTCAGCAACACTGCATTTGTGGAGGACGATGCTGACCGTGATGTTGGGCATTGGTTGTTCTTCAGGAAAACCTTTCATGCATCGGCGTACTACATTCGCTTATTGACCCGTTATTGGTGTCCGCATTCAAGCAGAAATCCATTGGTACGGTTGGACTACTTGCATTGACGACTCAAAGAGGGCTGAGCCAAGAATGATTAGCATTGCGGCATAAACAAGGCGAAGATCTCCCTTCAAATATTTCAATGGGATCATAAATAAAAATAGATCAAACAATTCAAAAACATCTGACGCTCTTAATGCCAGGTTGTCATTTGCATGCAAAACTAGTAGGAAGAACAGTCCCAGCGCCGAGCAGTATGCCACTAAGTGCTCTTCCCCAGACATATACTTCCAAAAATAAAAAAGGACAGCGCTAAGAACGGCAATGTGCGCCCATAGGAAAATCGACAGATAATGTATGCCCCCAGTATCAATCTCCCCATTTAAATACTGGGAAATGCGGCCGTACTCGGCAATCGCTGATAGTAATCCGCCAAGTGCGATCACGACTATAAATGATATGGGAATGAGAGATATAATCCAGATCCTAGAATGAAATTTAGCTCCAATTAAGACTAAGAACAGAATGGGGAGGCCCATTAGTGCAGAAAGATGAAAGGCGCAAGCCAGTATGAATAGTAGCATCGCTAATCGCTTTTCATTTCGATTGGCTAAAATAATACTAATTGACATTATAGGAATTGCGACAGCCGCTCTTATCTCTGTCATTTCTCCGCTCAAGAATGTATGGCAAACTATCAAATAGAAGAAGAGCGGCAACCATCTATTCCAGAAAACCATTTGTGAATAATAGAGCTTGAACGTTAATGCTAAGCCTGCGAAAATAAGCGCGACGACAACATAGCCCCAACCGAATAGCGAAACGATATAACTGACTAATACGAATGCAGGGTCTTTGCGCCAATCCTGTGCGAATAAGTTTCCTGAGGTTATCGAGTTAAACCAGGACAAATAATTCGTGTAGTCGCGATCTATTGCGGACGAACGAAGACCGGCAAATATCGCAAGCAAAAATAGCACGAACGGAAAATATAACCTTAGAATATAGCGACGCACCTTTCCATCGTTCACGAGTGAGAAAGTTACACCGCTTAATACGAGGCCATATATGAAATAGTACCAATACACCTAGTCTACCCGTCCGAGTTTACCGCAAATGCCATCCCAAAATGCACCAAGTAGCAGCCTAACACTCGTCGTCTTACGCTGGGAGTGCCATGAATAGAAGACGACGTACTGCGGCACTTTTAGGGCCGTTACAATCCTCCACGATAATCCCATCGTCTTCAATCTAAGCAAGTACGTTGCATTTCGTACCATATAGTAATGACGCGTGTCATTATGTAAGTTCACATCCCGACCGGGAATTCTTACCACTGTATCGCCAAGACTATGCTTCAAAACAGCCCTTGGAATAATAAAGCATTTATAGCCAAGCCTCTGGGCGCGTAATCCCCATTCGATATCTACCCAGTCGATGAACAACTCGTCAAGCATAGCGCCTATTTGAGTAAAAACAGATGTGCGGATCAATGCGCCAGACGATATAATGTAATCTGATTCATGTTGCTGATTAGATGATAGGTTGATTTTAATTCTCTTAACCCATAACAATTTATGCCGGATAGCGTGAGAAGGTTTTCCTGTCTTTTGTTCGACAAACAGCGGACCAACAGCCGCAACCTTTTCTCCAGCATGTATTAATTCACCCTCAGCCTCCAGCAGCTTTTTAACCATGTCGTCTGACAGAGTGCTGTCTTGATCCAGTAGAAGCACATGCGAATAACCGGCTTCGATACTTTTGCGAATCCCAATATTCTGTGCTGTCGCGATGCCTTTGTTCTCTCCTAGCGAGATATACGAAATGTTGGCCTGATATTGATCGAAGAATGAAGAAAAGTTCGCAGTCGATTCAGGTGTATTGTCGATTACAAAACTCTTCTCCACCTGACCAATGACGCTTCGCATCAGGCGGTCCAGCAACAGCATATCCGGATTATATAGAACGATGACAGCAGCGATCATATAGAATTTCGTCGCAGTTATCCTTTTATATTTGGCGTAATTATACTCATCGTCGTAATTTCGATTTCAGATCTCTCAACGGCTCAATAATGCTCCAAGCCGTCCTCCAGTCATCAGATGTCATGATTTCACGAATCGCTTGTTCCGCCTGCGCTGGGGTTGTGTAGTCATAGACACGCCAGAGCTTTGTTGGCTTGCTAACCAGACGGCGAACCATCTGGCATATAGACATCATTCTTCCGATTTTTGAGTTTAATATACCAGCCAACATGGCTTGAGAATCATCTTCAATTTGCGCCGCAATTCCACCAGCTACTTTAGAGATCTGAGTTCTGGCGCCAGCATCACCATATATATTCCATGTCGTCACGCCTGGCAAAGAGTGGGTGCGATAATAACGTTCTTCCTCGTTCGGATTTATACTATCGACATACCAAGGCAGATGACGTGCCTCATATATTCCACGTGTCCGCATTGCCGGGCCTGTAATATAAGGTGTTTGTGGACGATATAGTGCAAAGGTCGTGTCGACATCGGCTTGAAATGCTCCTGGCGCGATCTCTCGTCCATACAGTCCGGTCTCCCACAGAATTACTTCCCGCTTAAGGTGGTAACTGTCGGGGATATCGTCAAGACACAGACCCAGGCCAGCCTTCATGTAATTAGGAAATTGCTGCAAAAGATGATACAGGTAAGCAACAGCATCGAGCGGACACGCTTCAGTTGGAACTACATCTGGATCGGTATAGACAAACCATTCCTCATCTAAGACCCCTCTAAATTCCGGAATCCTCCACAGCGCAGTATGTCGCATGTTTCGTTTCAGGCGAACGACGCGATATGGACAAGATTCCATAAACTTGAGCAACGGCGGGTATGTTGATGCGTTGTCAATCAGTGTGATATTTTCATGCCCTGCGCGCTCGAACCAGTTAAGCAATTGCGTCAGACATTCCAGACGGTCCCGTACATTGATAAAAATATGCACCGATTTGACAAAGAGCTTTTCATCTTCTGTAGCTTTTAGTGGGGCATGAGACGTTCGTCGTAGGTCGCTGTTATGCATGCTAAATGTTTTTGTCCCCCATTAATGTCTTAACTTTCAGCCTTAATGTTTTGCTCCATATTAGTGTCTTAACTTTCTGTTTTAAATTGTAGAGCAGATATACATGCACAGGAAGATGCTTACGGATCAGACGAATGCGATCACGCTCAAATGTGACATCGGGAACTAGCGCACTGACTCCCGTATTCGAGTAATCGGCAATTACATGTGGTATGTATTGAAAGCGAAGAAGCTTATCGCCAAAACAACGTAAGTTAAATGCGTAATCTGCTGCCAGCTTATAATCTGTACAAAAACACTCCGACTGAAATACCTTAATTGGGTAAAATATCGCCTGCTGACAAATCGTACGCCGAGCTAGTTTCCATGCGTTGTAGGGACCGTCCCATGGCTTAGTTCTGGCCGGTATGCGAACATTACCATAGTAGATTGTATTGGGATCGACCAGTGTAGAGCCAAGTACATTTAGGTCTATAGCCAATTTGTCATCGCAGCCCAAAAAATAAACATATTTCCCTGTAACGAGCTTAACGGCCTTGTTCATTGCGTCATAAATGCCGTTGTCAGCTTCACTGATCCAATAATCGATGTCATGGCTGTATCGCTCGATGATATCGAGGGTTCCGTCAGTGGAGATTCCATCGACGATGATCAACTCATACATTGTTCTGTACTGTGCAAAGACGCTCGCCAGAGCTTTCGGTAGGTCATTTGCACCATTGCGTACAACAATGATGATGCTAACGAGAGGTTGCTCTGTACGATGCTCTCCCCGGGTACGCCGTCCACCTTCAATGCGTTGGGTTGGACCCTGTTGCATGCCAAGACTCCTACGGGGATTGTACCGTTCCACTCAAGGCGGGAGCATCAGCGCAAGCCAATCACAATCCCAATTTTCATGTGCTTCTCTGTATCTTAAGGTTCGCTGGCCCAATACTCGATTTTGTCGTCATACTGTCGCAGTATTTCCACGGTACGATCGGTCGATCCACCATCCAGGACGATGTGTTCAATGTTCGGATAGTTCTGCTGCAAAACACTTTCCAGGCAGCCAGCAACGTAACGATCACCGTTGAACACAGCGGTAATCACCGAGACCAACGGTTGCTTCGGGCGAACGTCTCCGCGAGTCCTTCGGCCACCCTCAAGACGCTGGACCGTATCCTGATGCATTTCCAGACCCATACACGGATTGTACTGATACGGGAACCGACTCGCACGTCACAGCAGCCATGGATTTTGACTCCTCGACCAGGCGCTTCAGCGTACAGGGTGGGATAAATTGACAACGGTACGTTATTTACCGCCGTTCAATGAGGTTCCACTGAGTCTTTCAAAATCACCGCACTTCGGGCAGCGAAAATATTGAACCTGGTACTTGTCCAGGACAAGGGCTTCCTCAAAATGCTCCGCCGGAGTCTGGCAAATTGCACAGATCATAGTTGACAGATTACAGGAACTCCAGATGGCAGCGGCAAAGATTCTCTGCTGGGCGTTCTCACGTTGATCGGCACCGGGTTCAAAGTGTTTCATTGTTTAGATAGAAGCCTCTCGTAAACGGCGTATGTTTGCTGCGCGCATATGTCCCATGAAAACTGCTTGACGCGTGCATTGCCTTTTAAGACCAGCTTGGGTCTTTCCTCGGGCGATTGCACCACCTTTAGAATCGCATGGGAGATGTCCTGCGTGTCCCTGGCATCGAAATATATTGCTGCGTCGCCAGCGACTTCCGGTATCGAACTGTTGTTACTGCAAATAACGGGGCAACCGCACTGCATCGCCTCCAGCAAAGGGATGCCAAAGCCTTCATACAGCGATGGATAAACAAATGCCTCCGCTGCTGCATAGTAGCGGGCCAACAGTGCGTCATCACCACCGACGAATAGAACCCGGCCATTTGGAATTCTTAGCTCGTTTATTCGCTCCTGCTCCGGTGCTGTTAACAGGCCCCCCCCAAAACACACTAATTTATGTGTCTTGAATAACTGAGATTCAGCGAATGCTGCGAGCAAACCGATAAAGTTTTTATAGCCGCCACGGTCCCCGACATAAAGGAAGAACGGCGCTCCGATGGCAATAGGCGGCCCTATCGAGATAACGAGTGAGGACCCATGATTAACGACGCTTATTTTTTGCGGATCTATCTCATACAGTCTGATTAAATCGGCGCGGGTACTTTCGGAGATGCAGATCACATGGTCAACGCGTTGGAAGACGGCCTTCCGTATCTCAATTGTCCTCTTACTCATAGGAAAGTATTCTGGAAATAATTCCTCAATCATGTCATGAACAGTGACAACTGTCTTTGCAGTGGCGCTAGATGTTCTATTAAGCGAGTAGTAGGTCTCATGTACGATGTCTGGCGCGTATATAGCTGAGATTGGACGAGACAATGCAATATCCAACTTACGCCCAATCCTTCTTGTGCCCCACATGTCAGAATAGAAACCTAGCACCGGGACTGCACCTGATTTGGCGGATAAAAACTTGCTTCTGTAAAATGGCGCAACAATACGCACAGTAGTGCCAGGAAATTGATGTATACGCGATGCAAGCTCCACAAAGTAGCGAGAGATGCCGCCGTATTTCTGCGTCGCAAAGATCTGATAATCGTAGCAAATTCTTGTTTTTCCTGCGTCAGGTATGTCGAGCTTCATTGATTGTCGAGTACTCCGTAATGCCCTTAACGGCAAAGTCGCTTGAATGCGGGCATAATTGTAGAAAAATATATTTGAGAGTTCCTACAGTTAATTAGTTCTCTATCATACTGGCTGCAACCGCATCCATGGACATAGCATCAGCCTTCTCTTCCATCTGTCTGAGCAAACGTGGAACATACAATACATAGGGAAATGCAGTAAGTAAGCCGTATGTGATGATAGTAGCCCACGGAACACCAGCGATTCCATACTGTTGAGTTAGCAGTATTTTCACCGCCAAGCATCCAATTCCAAAAATAGAAGCGGTAATCACCTGGAACTTCACGATGCCGGCCCCATTCAAAAACATTGCCAGTGTGCTGCCGCAGTTACTCAATACAGTCCAGACGGCCAGACCCAGCATCAACAGGAAAGATGGATGGATGTTGGGGCCAACCCACCAAAGGATCAGCCTGTTGGAGAACAATAGCAGGGCTGCGGAAACCAAAGTTGTCAGCACGAAAACACCAAGCAGAGTGCGAGTGAGGGTTTGTCGGACCCAGAGCATGTCCCCGCGAGAGATTGCTTCTCCATAAGCGGGCCAAAGCGGCATCATGAGCATGGCGACGACCAAAGAAATCGTGGAAAACATGCGTTGAGGAATGGAGAAGACCGTTACGTCCGCCACACCCAATATGCGCGCAATGATAAAATTATCGGCTGAGTAGGAAACCGCCACCACCAATTGCAGAACAAAGAACAGCCCACCAAGTCTGGTAATTTGTTCGATTGTTGCGCGTGAGACGAGATTCCATCGTGGCAGCAGGTCCCGGCGGCTTACTCCAAAGAAGTACGCAACGTTCATCGCGGTGCCGAGAACCGGCGCGCCAGCGAATGCGACCACCAGCACAGTCAGGCTGAAGTGAAAATGAATGACAGCGAGGATTCCGACCAGGATCATAATGCTGGACAAAATCTGCCATAAATTTGTCAGGAACCCCTGCTGTAGTCCGAGTTGCGCGCGTTGCACAACATCCAGAGGAACATTCAGGGCGAAGCAGACCGCAAAGACAAGCATCGCAGGTCCAGCCTCGGCGCGGGCAGCAACGGTGGTTGCGCGGAACAGATTTCCCCAATCGACAAATTTATAGATTGAAAGAAACAGCGCCAGTATCAGCGCTCCTATGAGGGTCAAGACGGCAAATCCACTGGAGATTGCGCGTCTGATTCCATCCCAGTCATCTTTGCCAAATGCGGTGGAGACGGTGTTTAAGACCCCATTGCCAATTCCGAAGTCGGCAAAGCCTGCCATCGCCAGCACGGAGCTGATCGTCATCCATAGCCCGAAACGCTCATTGCCAAGGTAGTGCAGCGTCAGCGGAACTGTAATCAGCGAGACGCCGATGCGCACAGCGCGTGAGATTCCGGAGGTGACTCCTGTGACAATCGCCCGGCGATGCCGAGCAGCGGACCGCTCCGCAGGATCGGAACTGTGCATCGCGGTGGATTGCAGGTCTTTTCGAGTTTCCCGCAATATGGCGACGACATTCATTGAAGCCATTCTACAGAATCAAGTAGGGTGCGGGGGTCCCAGTGGTTGACTGAATGCTTTGCGACAGACGAGCATACTTGCTTGGAATAAGCGCATTTCACCAGAGAATTCTTCAGTCCCGGAAAAACGCAGGTGGCGGGCTGACTTCGGAGAGCCGCTTGAAGTCCTCATCGGGCAGCTTGAATCCGGAGGTGGCAATGTTTTCTTCCACCTGGGCGACGGAGCAGGTTCCGAGAATCGGCAGTATCCCTGGAGGGCACCGCATCAGCCACGCCAACGCCACCTGCAGCGGAGTGGCGTCGAGCTTTCTGGCCACGTCATCGGGACCGTTGGGTCCCATATAAGCCGATACAAGCGCCTAGTTTACAGGATTGCGCACGTCGGGAAGCCATCTGCTGCAGGGACTTTGCATAAGAAGCCAGCACATTGCCCAGCGGCTTCGCGTCTCGCCGAAGGACCTCGGAGGCCACACTGGGTCGGTAAGTGAGCAAAACGGCCATTCTCGTGTAACGGAAATACAACGGGTCTGATTTTTACTGCCACAATTGCTCTCGTGTTGGAAGGCCCGGACTTGAGGTCATCTGACGACGGACCCTAGTACTACAGTTGTAACTAATGGGCAAGAAGCAGGAACTGTTGTTTTCGAAAGTGGAAGAAGCGTGCCAGGAATTGGTGATGTCTTCGCCAGTCAGACCAGAGCAGAAGGTGATTCAGGCCGTGCC
>JAKAYS010000100.1 GCA_021826695.1 Acidobacteriota bacterium
CTGCATCATCATCATCATCATATTTCAGGAAAATCGTTCCTTCGATTCCTACTTCGGCACTTTCCCTGGTGCGGACGGCATTCCCATGCGCAACGGGGTGCCCACGGTGTGTAATCCCGATTCCACGACGGGAAAATGTGTCAAGCCTTATCTCGACCACAACGATGTGAACTGCGGCGGCCCGCATGCCGCGGAACAGTCTTTGGCGGTTGTTGACAACGGAAAGATGGATGGGTTCATCAGAGAAGTCCAGGCAGAGGGAGGATTCGGTTTATATCCGCTTGTATGGGCTCGCGACTACTGTAAGCAACCCACCGACCCCAAAGAGTCCGATCCAGTCATGGGATACCACAACGGAGGCGACATTCCCAATTACTGGGCTTACGCAAAACACTTTGTGCTTCAGGATCACATGTTTGAGACGTTGCATTCCTGGAGTTTTCCGTCGCATTTGTATCTTGTCTCCGCATGGTCGGCCACTTGTGGCCAATCCGCCGACCCCATGAGCTGCGTGACCGCTCTCATGCCCAAGGATCGGACGCTTAAAAATCCGACGCCGTTCGCGTGGACAGATATTACCTACCTGTTGCACAAAGCGCATGTGAGCTGGGTTTACTATCTGGACCACGGCGCACTGCCGGCACCTTCTGGGAATCGGCGGACTGCCGGAAATTTCCGAATGCCCACCGGCAATACGAGCACCAGTGGTGTTCCCGTCATCTGGAACGTGCTTCCGGGTTTTACGGATGTCCATGAGGATAATCAACTGGACAGGATCGAAGATCTCAGCCGTTTTTATGTCGAGGCTAAAGCCGGAACCCTGCCTTCCGTTTCTTGGATTTCTCCCAATGGCGAAGATAGCGAGCACCCTCCCGCCAAAGTGAGCGTTGGGCAATCCTACGTGACGAAAATTGTGGATGCAGCGATGCAAAGTCCCGACTGGAAGAGCACCGCGATCTTCATCACCTGGGACGATTGGGGAGGATTTTACGACCACGTTCCGCCGCCCCGCGTTGACTCGATGGGCTACGGCATCCGTGTTCCAGCCCTTGTGATCAGTCCTTATGCGAAACGCGGGTACATAGACCATCAAACGCTGAGCTTCGATGCCTACCTGAAATTTATCGAGGACGTTTTTCTCCATGGCCAGCGACTCAACCCCAAGACGGACGGCCGTCCGGACTCCAGGCCAGACGTTCGGGAAAACAGTCCGATGCTCGGAAATCTCATGAAGGATTTTGATTTTTCCCAGTCCCCTCTGCCGCCGCTGGTCCTGCCCGTTCATCCCAAGAGCGCGTTGGTGGAAAATTCTCCTTGCGGACCCAATCAAAAGTCTTGTGATTGACCGTGGGTTTGAGCATGTCCCAAGCGTAGTTGCAAGTGGCGGTCAGCGGTTCGGTTTATGCAACTAGGCTGGCTGTCTGAACTCGATGCCAACCCAAGTCCAAGCCAATCGCAAGAATTCCCCATGCGGCGCATCAACCCGGTAGTCAAGTTTGAAATCCGGCTGGAACGGGCGTATCCTAGGAAAGCAGATGAGTTTGTCCTGAGTTTGTCCTGGGCAGCCTATGGCAGTACGGGCCGGGGCGGGAGAAATGAGTGGGCGCGAGCCCACTTTTTATTTGCTCTTTATTTGCTCTGGAATCTTCGCTCAAGCGAACCAAAATGCAGCACAGATGCACTGGCGATGGCACTCGATTTAGACAAAATTCGCGCGCTTGCGGATCGTGTAGCGGCTTCGCATGGGCTGTCGGTCGTGGAGGTTGAGTATATTGGCAGCCCTAAGCATCGGGCACTGCGCATCTTTATAGAGAAGGACGCGGCGACCCGGGCGAAGCTGGCAAAACCGGAGGGTTCGGATGAATTGAAGCTTCCGAAGCATGTTTCGGTGGACCAGTTGGCGGGGATCAAGGTCGAGGATTGCCAGGTATTCAGCGAGGATTTCGGAACTGTTTTGGATGTTGAGGACCTGGTTCCGGGGCAGGAATATACGTTGGAGGTTTCCTCGCCGGGTCTGGATCGCAAACTGCATGGTTATGAGGACTACAAGCGGTTTGCGGGGAGTTTGGTGAAGCTGCGGACCGTCGAGCCGATCCATGGGAATTCGCACTGGCAGGGACGCATTACCGATGTTGGCAGCGAAGCTTTGGAGCTTGATTTAAGTACGGTGAGCAAGCGAAAAAATAAGGTCGAGAAAACGGCAGAAACAAAAGTAAGCATCGCATTTTCCAATATTTTGAAGGCGAATCTGGTTCCCGAAATTTAGTTTATTTGAACAATTTCATATAGCCAGATAAATGCTGAGACAGGGCTAAGACGAACTATGGCAAGCGCACTCTACGAAACGATTGAAGCTTTAAGCCGGGACAAGGGCATCGATCCGCAGATTGTTGTGACTGCGGTGGAAGACGCCATTGCTTTGGCGACCCGCAAATACTATAAGACGCTGGAAAACATGCGTGGCGAACTCGACCGCGAGTCGGGCGAGATTCGGGCCTATGCCTACAAAACGGTGGTCGAGTCGCCAGAGGCCCTCGAGGACCCGCTGAACCAGATCAACCTTGAGGATGCGCGGGCCATCGCGCCGGAGGTTGAGGTGGGCGGCGAGTTGCGCTACTACAAGCCGACCGACGTGCTGGGACGCATTGCCGCGCAGATGGCCAAGCAGATCATCTTCCAGAAGGTGCGCGAGGCCGAGCGCGACACTGTGTTCAACGAGTATGCGCATCGCGTGGGCGAAGTGTTGAACGCAACGGTCAAGCGCATCGAAGGCCAGGATGTGGTGTTCGACATTGGCAAGGCGGAAGCGCGGATGCCCAAGCGCGAGCAGTCGCGGCTGGAGCAGTTCGCTGTTGGCGAGCGTGTGCGCGTGGTCCTGTTGCGCGTGGATCGCAATGCGCGCGGGCCGCAGGTGATTGTCTCGCGCGCCGCCAAGGAACTGGTGCAGAACCTTTTCCAAAGTGAAGTGCCGGAGATTTACGACAACACGGTGGAGATTAGGGCCATCGCTCGGGAAGCTGGCGAGCGCACCAAGATTGCCGTTGTTTCGCGCGACAAAGATGTGGACCCGGTCGGCGCCTGCGTCGGCATGAAGGGCATGCGCGTGCAGTCGATCATTCGCGAGCTGCGCGGCGAAAAGATCGACATCATCGAGTTCAGCGAGGAGATTACGACCTTTGCGGAGAAAGCGCTACAGCCGGCAAAAGTCAGCCGCGTCAGCATTGTGGATTTGGGCGACAAACAGATTGAAGTGATCGTCGATGACACGCAACTGTCGCTTGCCATCGGCAAAAAAGGGCAGAACGTTCGCCTGGCCGCAAAGCTGCTGGGATGGAAGATCGACATCAAGAGCGAGGAAGAAAAGCGCCAGGAGGTCGAGCAGCAGATGCAGGCCATGTCAGGCCCGGTGACGACCCCAATCGAGCAAGTCACTGAGTTGGGCGAGGCCACGATCCAGAAGTTGATCGCCGCTGGCATTACCACGGTGGAGGGTCTGGCCGACATGACCCCGGAAGAACTGGAAGAAGTGCCGGGCATCGGCGAGAAGACGCTGGAAAAGATTGGGGCCGCCGTGCGGCATTACTTCGTCCAGATCGACGAAGCGAATGCGGCCCGGGTTGCCAGTGAAGCGAGTTCGGCGACGGCCAAGGAAATCGAAGGTGGCGAAGCGGCGGACGAAATCATACTCAACGATGAGGAGCAGGCCAGCACAGTAGCGGATGTCACGGGAGAAGTGGATTTAGACGCTGAGGCCGGAGCGGCGCCAATTCTGGACCAGGCCGAAGAGACTGGCCCCGTGGAAGTTGACGAGGTTGTTGAAGTTATGGGCAGCGAGGGACACGGAGCATCGCAAAGTCTGATGGCAAATTTTCTGGAAAATGCAACCGCGACTGACAACGATGACCAACCAGTATCTGTGGACGCCCCGGAGGCCCATCAGCCAAGCCTCGATGAGTGGGAAGAGAAGGAAAAACCCTGACAAGGGATGTCAGGGCTGGGTGCGCAGCATCAAAATTCGCATTACTTCCGCCACTTTCGGCGGATAATGAAAGTAGATGCGCACCTGACCGCAGGCTATGAGGCAACCAATGAGCAGCTAAAAGTTTGGGAAAAGGCGAAAGAGGCGGATGAGTAAAGTTCGAATCAACGATCTAGCGCGTGAGCTAGAAGTCAAGAGCAAGGTCATTCTCGACATTCTCCCTGAAGTGGGCGTTACGGAAAAGAAAACGCACTCCAGTTCGGTGGAGGAAGACGAGGCAGTCCGTGTGCGCGCCGCTTTGCGGCGTGGCGGGAAATCCACGACCGCTTCCTCGACCAAGCCTACAGAGAGCGACCAGAAGCCGAAGATCGACCTGTCGAACATTTCCAAGCCCGGTGATGTCCTGCGGGCCATCCAGCAGCAGAAAGAACAGCGGGAAGCAGCGCATCGCGGGACACCGCCGACATCGCAGCGGCCCCGGGTGGCTTCTTCGCTGTCGGCCTCCGCGCCCGCACCCAAGCCCGCTTCTCCTGTGGAGACAGTTTCCGCCACCCCGAAAGCAGCAGGATCGAGTGCTCGTACGCCCGCAGCCAGTACGCCCGCCGCGACGACTGGCCCACGCAAAATCGTTCCTTTGCCGCGACAAGCGCCGCAAATTGTTACCTCTCCACCGCCCGCGCCAGCAATTGCAGCGCGACCGCCATCTGGGCCAGTGATCGTGAAACCGCCAGTGTCGAGCTCGGCGGCCAGTGCGCATGTGGTGGCAGTTCCCCCATCTAAATTGATTTCGACCGAAGGGAAGACTCCTGGCTCCTCCCATGGTGGAGCGGCACATGCAGCAGGAAAGGCCAGCTCCCACGCGGTGGCGGCACCACATGTAGAGACATCGCAGCAAGAAACAGCGGTGTCAGCGGAACGTTCGTCATCGATTGAAGATGCGTCGACCACCGCGGCTGCCCATGTCTCCGACAGTTCAGTGGTGGGAATGCCTGCCGAACCCTCGACGGTGGAGGCAGACAGCCCTTTGTCCACGCTTCTTTCTGCCCCCCCTGCCAAGCGCATCATCATGCCCCAGACGGGACCGCGGCCAGTGTATACCGCTCCAGTAGGAGCGGCGCAGACACTGGGTGGGATGCAGCGTGGCAAGCCAATATTTGAACGTCCCAGACCGCAAGGCCCGGGCGGTAACGGTGGGCCTGGAGGCGCGCCCGGCTCGCGTCCCGCCACAGGACCTGGTGGTGTTCGACGTCCCATGCATCCGACGCGCCAGCATCCAACGGGTGCGCCTGGAGCGCGGCCTGGAATGGGCGGGCGACCTGGTTTCGGTGGAGCGCGTCCCGGAGTCGGAGGAGCGCCTGGTCTGGCTCCGCCGCCACCGGCAGGGACGGCGGACCGTCCATCGCGCGGCCATCAACAGCGTCGTGGTGGAAACAACCGTTACGAAAAATCCAAAGAAGGTCCGATGAAAGGGATGGTTGCGCCCCGCCTTGGCGCAGCGCAGATTCCCACCGGGCCGGTTCCGATCACACGCAACATTACCGTGACTGACGGCGTCAGCGTAAAAGACCTGGCGGAGAAATTGGATCTGCGCGCCAAGGACCTGATTGCCACGCTATTGCAACGCGGCGTGTTTGTGACCGTAAATCAGTCGCTCGATACGGAGTTGATTAAGGAAGTTTCCCGCCAGTTCGGCGCGGAAGCAACCGTCATTAGCTTTGAAGATGAGATGGCCAACGAGGCGCTGGAAAACCTGCTGACGCAGGAGACGACCAACGACCTGGAAGTTGCACGTCCGCCTGTCGTCACCATCATGGGCCACGTCGATCATGGCAAGACTTCGCTGCTCGACGCCATTCGCGAAACAGAAGTTGCGGCTGGCGAAGCGGGCGGGATCACCCAGCATATCGGCGCCTACAAGGTCCGCATCAACAAGGAAGATTCACCTGCCTTTGGGCGCGAGATCGTCTTCCTCGATACGCCGGGTCACGAAGCGTTTACGCGCATGCGCGCCCGTGGCGCCAAGGTGACGGATATTGTCGTCGTTGTAGTTGCTGCGGATGACGGAGTGATGCCGCAGACGCTGGAAGCCATCGATCACGCCAAGGCCGCGAATGTACCGATCATCGTTGCAGTCAACAAAATCGATAAGCCGGAGGCGCAGCCGGACCGCGTGAAGCAGCAGTTGGGCGACCGTGGCCTGGTGCCTGAGTCGTGGGGCGGCAGCACGGTATTCGTGGATGTGTCTGCAAAAAAACGTCTCAATCTCGACCTGTTGCTTGAGATGATTTGTCTGGTTGCGGATGTCGGGACACTGCGTGCATCGCCGGACCGTCCAGCCCTGGGTACGGTGATCGAATCGAAGCTGGATCGCGGTCGCGGTGCTGTATCGACTGTGTTGATCCAGAACGGCACGCTGCGACTTGGCGATACGTTTGTGGTTGGCAACACGTTCGGCAAAATTCGTGCTATGTTTGATGATCGTGGCCGGGCCATTGTCGAAGCGGGTCCCTCGACTCCAGTAGAAATTCTTGGCCTGGAAAGCATTCCCGACGCGGGAGATATTTTCACCGTGGTTGCGGACCGCGACAAGGCGAAGAACGTCGCGCAGTACCGCAAGATGAAGGAGCGCGAATCGCAGTTGGCGAAGTCCTCGCGTGTCTCGCTGGAAGGTCTGGCGGAACAGATCAAGCAGGCGGGCGTGAAGGAACTGCCAATCATCCTGAAGGGCGACGTGCAGGGTTCGGTAGAAGTGCTGGGCGAGTCCATGCCGCGACTTTCGACGGAAAAAGTACGCGTCAAGGTCATCCATACGGGCGTTGGCGCCATCACGGAAAGCGACATTCTGCTCGCCTCGGCTTCGAACGCCATCGTCATCGGCTTCAATGTGCGACCAGAGCGGAAAGCCGCCGAGCTCGCCGCCCAGGAAGGCGTGGAAATTCGCCTGCATTCGATCATTTACGAGTTGCAGGACGAGATGCGCAAGGCCATGCTGGGGCTGTTGGAGGCGACGATCAAGGAAAACTATCTTGGCCGCGCCGAAGTCGCCAACGTCTTCAAAATTCCCAAGGTGGGCGCGGTGGCCGGTTGCCGCGTGACCGACGGCATGTTCAAGCGCGACTCCGAAGTGCGTGTGCTGCGCGACGATGTGCCGGTCTACAAGGGCAAGCTGGCTTCGCTCAAGCGTTTCAAGGATGACGCCAGCGAGGTCCGCAATGGCATGGAGTGCGGCATCAGCATCGCGAACTTCAACGACATCAAGGTAGGAGATGTCATCGAAGCGTTTACCGCGGAGAAGATTGCCGCGGACATCGGCATTGCATTGGTAGACACTCCTGCCAAAGCGCTTTCCCCGGTGTAATCGACACAGTGGTTGTGTGGGACAAGAAAATGGCGCGCGAACAGCGTGCCATTTTCTATTCAGTTGATGCTGTGCATCACGATGAAAGTGCTCTACGATAATGTTTCGATAGGAGGACCTTTCTGCTGCATTTCCGCATCCGATGTAGCGTGAAGGAAGATCAAATCGTCTTTCCGGCCAAAAAACATAATCCTCACCGCTGGAAAATTGTTCTGGCACTGCTGACCTGTATCGCCATAGCTGTAGTGGTTGCCACTGAATACGCAATTCGCCATGTGGAGCCAATTCTGCGGGCGCGTGTGGTCCAGACGCTGGCCACTCGATTCAATAGCCAGGTAAAACTCGGTGAATTTCATGCTTCCGTTTACCGCGGTCTGGATGTGGCGGGCAAAGACCTGAGCTTGCGTTCCAATCTGGATCCCAGCCTGCCGCCGCAGATTTCCGTAGCCTCATTCAGTTTTCATACGGAGCTGGTCGATCTCTTCCGATCTCCGATGCATGTTGGGTCTGTTGAGGTGCATGGACTCGTCGTGAAAGTTCCATCCAAGTCGGAACGCGCAGCGATGCCAAAGTCGAAAAAAGGTCATGGCAAGTTGAAGATTGTCATCGACCGGATCTTTTGCGACGATGCCTTGCTGGTCCTCCTGACGGACGATCCCAAAAAGCTTCCGATGCATTTCTTGATTCACGCATTGACACTCAAGCGCGTTGGTTCGGACCAGCCCATGCATTTCACTGCAAGCCTGGTGAATCCACGGCCTGTTGGAAATATTGCGGCAGTGGGAAATTTTGGCCCGTGGCATACGGAACAGCCAGGAAATACGCCTGTAGATGGCAATTATTCCTTTACCAATGCTGACCTGAGCACGACGAAAGGAATTGCGGGCACACTTTCTTCGCAGGGAAAATTTTACGGCAAGCTGGATACTATTGCGGTCGATGGCGCGACAGATACTCCAAACTTCAGCATCGACGCGAGCGGGCACAAGGTGGATCTGCGTACACAATTTCATGCCATCGTGAATGGCACAAATGGCAACACCTATCTACAGCCGGTCCATGCGCATTTTCTGCACACCGATTTGACGGCGACCGGTTACGTGGAGCGTGCTCAAACCCAAAAAGGCCACAATATTCATCTCAATGTGGCGATCGATCGTGGCCGTGTGGAGGACCTTCTGCTGATGGGAGTGAAAACCACGCCGCCGGTGATGAGCGGCGCGGTGCAACTACAGACCAGGTTCGATCTGCCCGCGGGAAAAGAGTCTGTCAGCAGAAAGCTGCGTCTGACAGGAACATACACAGCGCATGACGTATCGTTTACCAACCTGCATATTCAAAAAAGAGTGGATGAACTCAGCCTGCGCAGCCAGGGCAGGGTAGAGGAAGCTCGGCGGTTGTCGCTGGAGGAAGTTTCGCAACAGGATCCATTGCCAAAAATTCCAGCGAGTATTCATGGAAAATTTTCGCTGGCCGATCGGAAGCTGACGCTACCGCAACTGGTCTGCAACGTGCCGGGTACGGAGATTGATTTGGCGGGGACGTATACTCTCGATGGCAGACAGTTCGACTTTGCAGGTAACGCGCGCATGGATGCATCTGTTTCCAGCATGGTGGGCGGATGGAAGGGCGCGCTGTTGAGGCCCGTCGATCCACTCTTTGCCCGACATGGAGTGAGCACAGAAATTCCAATTCGAATTACCGGAACGGAATCGAAGCCACATATTGAATTGAAGTTTCGGAACTGAGCTATAGCGCGGCTAGCACGTCTTCCGGTTCCGGGCGGACGCGAAAATCGGCATGGGCCTGCGCAAAGGCAATTGCACCATCGGGTCGAATGACATAGGTCGCTGGCAAAGGCAGTCGCCACGTCGCATCCCCGTTCATGAAGGGTACATTCACCAGGATGCGACGGTAATGTTTCTGGTGATAGAGCGGCACCGTGTATGCGAGGCGGAAGCTTTCTGCCACGGCGGAGCCTGGGTCGCTGAGAACGGGAAATGGGAGCGTCTGCTGCGCGTCATACTGTTGCAGCAGTAAATTGTTTTGGTGCTGTGTCTGCGGAGAGATGGCAACCAGCAGCGCGCCTTTCATCCGAACCTGCGGATACAGATCGCGCCAGGCGTTCAACTCGGTCATGCAATAGGGGCACCAGCGTCCGCGAAAAAAGTTGACGATCAGCGGGCCGAGTGCCAACAGATCGGAAGAGCGGACCTTGCGGCCATTCGCATCGGGAAGAATAAACTCCGGCGCGAGGCTGCCGACAGGAAGAATCTGCTGTTCGATACCGCTCGCGAACAGTTCCGAGACCGCGCGCTCACTGGGTTGTAGACGTTCTGGCTGGACCAATTGGCGGGTCTTCTCGCTGATCTGGTCGAGTTGGTCCTGCAACCAGGCCATCGCTGGCTAGCGGCCCATCCGCATGTTGGCGAGCGACCCCATCAGACGACGCTGCGCGCCGCCGCCTTTGCCCATGGACTTGAACATTTTGCGCATCTGCACATATTGGCGGAGCAGTTGGTTCACTTCCTGCACGCTGGTGCCGGAGCCACGCGCGATGCGCTTGCGGCGGCTGCCGGAGATAAGTTCATGGTTGGCGCGCTCGGCCTTGGTCATGGAGTTGATGATGGCCTCCACGCGGCTGAACTGCTTCTCATCGACATTGCCAGCGGCCTGTTGCAAGCCTTGAAACGGGCCGACCGAGGGAAGCATCTTCATGATGCTTTGCAGCGAACCCATCTTTTTGATCTGGCGGAGTTGGTCGCGAAAATCTTCCAGCGAAAAGCCGTCGCCCATCAGCGCTTTTTTTGCGAACTCTTCCGATTTTTTCTTGTCGATCGTCTCTTCCGCCTTCTCGATGAGCGTCATGATGTCGCCCATGCCGAGAATGCGACTTACGATCCGGTCCGGATGGAACGGCTCGAAGGCGTCCGGTTTTTCGCCCATGCCGATGAACTTGATTGGCTGACCCGTCACCTGTCGAATGGAAAGCGCCGCGCCACCGCGCGCATCGCCATCCATCTTTGTGAGCACGATGCCGGTGAGAGCGAGACGATCGTGAAATTCTTTTGCGGAGCGGACGGCGTCCTGCCCGGTCATGGCGTCGGCGATGAAGAGAATCTCCTGCGGATTCAGGAGAGATTTCAACCGCGCCATTTCATCCATCAGTCCTTCATCGATGTGCAGACGGCCTGCCGTATCGACAATCATCACATCGCAGCCGGAGATGACGGCTTCGCGGCGCGCTTCTTTGGCCAGCCGCTCAACAAGGGCAGAACCCGCGGTCTCGCCTTTCAGGTCGCCTTCATAGAGATTGGCGCCAATTGTCTTTGCGACGACCTTCAACTGCTCGCGCGCGGCGGGACGATACACGTCAACGGAAACGAGCAGGGGACGATGACCGCCCTTCTTCAACCATGCCGCCAGCTTGCCGGAAGTGGTCGTCTTGCCGGAGCCTTGCAGTCCGGCCATCAGGATTACAGTCGGCGGCTGCGAGGCAAATTTGAAGCGGGCAGTGTCGGTGCCCAGCATGGCAATCAACTCATCGCGCACGATCTTGATGACCTGCTCGGTGGGCGAGAGCGCAGTCAGCACTTCCTGCCCAAGCGCCTTGGCGCGGATGTGCTCGATCAGATCCTTGACGACGTTCAGGTTGACATCGGCTTCCAGCAGAGCGATGCGAATTTCCTTGAGCGCCTCGCCGATGTTTTCCTCGGTGACGGTGCCTTGGCCGCGCAAATTTTTGAATGTGCGCTGAAGTTTTTCCGACAGGTTTTCAAACATAGGTCAAGCCTTAGTGTAACAAGGGCGCGGTGTGGTCGAAGGGTGCTGCGTTGCGTACCGGGGACACCCAGCATAAACTCACGTCTCAGAAGCGAGACGTAGAGCACCCAGATTTATTGGCGAACACGCCGCGAAGGCTCATCGGAGGCGATTTCGCCGTCGCGGATGTGGACGACGCGGTGGGCGTATTCGGCGATGTCCGGCTCGTGCGTGACGACGATGATGGTGTTGCCCTTGGCGTGTAGCTCATTGAATAGCGCCATGATTTCCACGCCGGTTTTTGAGTCGAGGTTTCCGGTCGGCTCATCGGCCAAAATGATGGAAGGGTGATTGACGAGGGCGCGGGCAATGGCGACACGCTGGCGCTGACCGCCGGAAAGCTCATTCGGCTTATGGTACATACGCTCTTCCAGGCTTACCGTGGCCAAGACGGCCTTTGCGCGTTCGAGTCGTTCCTCAGCGCCGGTCCCGTTGTAGATGAGCGGAAGTTCGACATTGTGCAGGGCGGTGGCGCGAGCCAGCAGGTTGAAGGTCTGAAACACGAAGCCGATTTCTTTATTTCGAATGCGCGCCAGTTCGTCATCGTTCAGCTCGCTGACCTTATGCCCGTTCAGCCAGTACTGGCCCTGCGAGGGCGTGTCCAGGCAGCCGATCAGGTTCATCAACGTGGATTTGCCGGAGCCGGATGGTCCCATGATGGCGACGTATTCATTGTGGCGAATGCGTAGATTGACGCCGCGCAGCGCCTGGACCTGCTGCTCCGAACCCATGTCGTAGGTCCGCCAGAGGTTTTCGACCACAATGACATCGTCCGGACCTGGCCCTTGGGCCGCCGTCGGATTTGTCATTGTCGTTTGTGCCAGTGCTTCCGGTGCCATGCGAATCTCCTGCCGTTGCCTTCATCCATGAGGGTAGCAGCTTGCTGTACTTTCGCGCTCGCCTTTCAACGGTATCGATGCTATCGAATACAACTCACGATTTAGGAAGTTGAAGTTTCAGTTGTGGGCGAAGTATCGCGTTTTACGACAGCATTATCTTTCAGAATACGCAGCACGCGATATGGTCCAGTGATGATTTCATCGCCGGGTTGCAGTCCGCCGGTCACCTCAATGTCGGAAGTTCCGGTGATGCCGGTCTGGACCGCAACAAAGACGGCGCGGAGTTTACGGCCTTCCTTTCGCATAACAAACACGCCCTGTACGGGCTGGGGCTTGGGGTCGTTGGGCAGGCTGACATTTACTTTATGTACATTCTTCTTTTTTCCAGAGCCTGGAACGTTCATCGTGAGCGCCTGAAGAGGAATGGCAACTACATTGTCCTTGTGCGCGGTGGTGATTTTGGCCGTTGCCGACAAGCCGGGCCGAAGTTCCGGCGCGGGGTTGTCCAGGGTCACAACGACCTTGAAATCCTTCGCTTCCTCGGTGCCGGAGGTGCTCGTGCTGGTCGACACACCTGTCGAACGCAGCAGCGCCTGGTCGCCTACTTCCGTTACGTGGCCCTTGAAGACTTTGTCGGGCAGCGCATCGACGGTCACGTCTGCGGGCTGGCCCACCTTGACCCCGGATATGTCAGTCTCATCCACTTTGACTTCCGCAGTGATGACCGACATGTCTGCAAGCGTCATTAACGTGCTGCCTTCCGTGTTCTGAATGCCAGGAACAACGGTCTCGCCTTCGCGAACAGGTTCATTCGTCACGATGCCGTCGAATGGCGCGATGCTGATCGTGCGGTCCAATTGGTCTGCGTCCCCGCGCAGCGTGGCCACATTGGATGCGAACTTGGAACGCGCGGAAGCAGTCTGGGCCTGCGCCTGGACCAGCGCAGCCTGGTCTTGGGCGAGCGTGGCCACATCCGTATCGTAGGCGGCTTTCTTCGAGTCGAAGTCCTGCTTCGCAATCAACTGATCTTTATAAAGTTGCTGAGCGCGCAGGTAGTCGAACTTCTTTTGCTCCAGGTCTGCTTGTTCCGTCTGTATTTTGGCTTCCGCGGCCTTTTCTGCCGCGATGTCTGCCGCAATGTCCTTTTGCGAGGAGGTGATGGTGGCTTTTTGAGAT
>JAKAYS010000003.1 GCA_021826695.1 Acidobacteriota bacterium
GGAAGACTGCGCGGCGTCGTTGCAGGCCGAAGACGATTTGTTGGAATTCGTAGACGGACACTGGCTGCTGGAAGTTGTTTGTGCGCAAACGTTTCGCACTGCGGCGATGGATAAAACTGCGGCTGCAATCAAAACGGGCCATTGAGCGGCCAATGCAAATGTGCGTGGACGGGGCAGTGTCACTGAAAAGATTCCCTGAGAGTGGAAGGCTTCCAACACCTCCGGACCTCTTAGTTAGTATGCGCCATTCGGCTTCTTCCTCCAATCGACCAACTCAGTGGTCAACAACACAAAGGCCATTGGAAGAATCCAATGGCCTTTGTGTTGTTGAAGATGCTGCTCGGCTCAGTCGTAGTATTCCAATCCGAGGTGTGTGATCAAATCTTCGCCCTGAATATGGCGCAGCGTGTTCTTCAGCTTCATCGACTGGATGAACAAATCGTGCTCCGGATACAGACCTTCGGGTGTCATCGGCGACTTGAAGAAGAAGCTCAGCCACTCCTGAATTCCGATGCCCCGCAGCTCTTCCGTGCGCTTGGCCAGGTCGAGCAGCAGCACCAAGTCGAGTACAATCGGCGCGGCCAGAATCGAATCGCGACAGAGAAAATCGACCTTGATCTGCATCGGGTATCCGAGCCAGCCAAAGATATCTATATTGTCCCAACCTTCTTTATTATCACCACGAGGTGGATAATAGTTAATCCTTACCTTGTGATAAATATTGCCGTACAGGTCTGGGTAGAGATCCGGTTGCAGAATGTAGTCGAGCACCCCAAGTTTCGATTCTTCCTTGGTCTTGAATGATTCAGGATCGTCGAGCACTTCGCCATCCCGGTTGCCCAGAATGTTGGTCGAGTACCACCCGCTGACGCCCAGCATGCGCGCCTTGAATGCCGGAGCCAGCACCGTCTTGATGAGGGTCTGGCCGGTCTTAAAGTCCTTGCCGCAGATGGGCGCGTTGTTCTTCCTGGACAACTCCTGCATCACGGGCAAATCGACGGTAAGGTTCGGCGCTCCATTGGCGAACGGCACGCCTTCCGACAGCGCCGCGTAGGCATAAATCTGCGAAGGCGCGATGCCGGGATCGTTCGCTTCCAGCCCTTTTTCGAAGGCCGCGAGCGATTGATGCACCGCCGACGGCTCCAGAAAGATTTCCGTCGAGCCGCACCAGATCATCACCTGGCGTTCGGTCTTTTTCTTAAACTCGCGAATGTCCGCGCGGAGTTGGTCCGCCAGATCGCGCTTGTTCTTGCCCTTTTTTACATTGGTTCCCTGCAGGCGCTTCACGTAATACTGATCGAAGACCGCAGGCATCGGAGTGATGGATTCCAGAAACGGCTGAATTGATTTAAGCAGGTCCTTATCGAGGACCTTCGCGGTGCTGGCGGCCTCATACATGTTGCCGGGAAAAATGTCCCAGCCGGTAAAGACAATATCGTTCAGGTCGGCCAGCGGAACAAAGTCCTTCATCAGCGGCGTGCGCCCGTCGGTACGTTTCCCCAGGCGAACCGTCCCCATCTGAGTGACAGATCCGATCGGTTTCGCAAGTCCCTTGCGGACTGCTTCTACGCCAGCCATGAATGTGGTCGCAACCGCACCCATGCCCGGCATCATGATGCCTAATTTACCCTTCGCGGGCCCTATTTTTGCTACTCCAGCGGAGCTTTTCTCGCTGGTCTCGTGAGTCGCCATGCTTGGTCGGACCACCCTTCAGTGTTGGATTTTGCGTTGTAGAGAAGACACTCCAGTCTATCAGCGCAGCTTGCTTTCGCAAATGGGGGTGGGCGTAGTACAGCATCGTGGCTGAAGATTGACCACCCACATATCATTGGAGAATGGCGCTGGCGGCCCAGCTACGACATGCATATTATGAGCGCGAGAAGGCATACCATAAGCAAATAGGCACGTCCCTGCACCGTTTCGGAGCATTTCTTCTTAAATTAAAACAGTAACGCAGAAAATTGCATCTCTCTTAAGTAGCAAAATATTTCAAGACAAAGGTGATATCTCCGGATGAAAACTGAGAGCAAGCTGGGCCTCAAGGAACAGACCGCAGTAAAGATCGCAGCAAAACTGGAAGGCAGAGTCCGCGTCGTCATTGAAGGAGTGCAGCCGGAGATCGACCATGGCGAGTACCCGATCCAGCGCGTAGTGGGAGAAACAGTCACAGTCGAGGCGGACATTTTTGCCGATGGCCATGACGCGATGGCGGCCCAGTTGCTCTATCGCGGCCCAAAGGAACGCAGTTGGCGCGCGGTCCCGATGGTGGCAATCGAGAATGACCGTTGGCGCGGGGAGTTTCCTGTTGCAACCCTGGGAGAATATCGGTATACGGTCGAAGGCTGGATCGACCCCTTCACCACCTGGCGCAATGCGATGAAGAAACGCCTCGAAGCCGGGCAGGAAACGCATGTGGAACGGATGCATGGCGCGAACCTCGTGACCGCCGCAGCCAAGCGCGCCAAAGGTGGCGATGCGAAACTCCTGAATGATTTTGCCAGCAAACTGAACAGTCCAACGGATGCGGAAGCGGCCTCTGCCGCTGCGCTCGACCCCAAGCTTGACGCGTTGATGCGGAAATACTCCGAGCACGCATATGCGATGCGGTATCCCAAAGAATTGGCCGTCAGCGTGGGTCGCGAACTCGCCGGGTTTTCCGCCTGGTACGAAATTTTCCCGCGTTCCTGCTCACCTAAGCCGGGGCATCATGGAACATTCAAGGACTGCGAAGCATGGGTGCCGTACATCGCCTCGATGAACTTCGACGTGCTGTATCTGCCGCCGATCCATCCCATCGGCCAGGCATTTCGCAAAGGCAAAAATAACAGCGAGAAGGCTGAGCCGGACGACGTTGGCAGCCCGTGGGCCATTGGCTCGAAGGAGGGTGGTCATAAGGCGATCCATCCGCAACTCGGCACGCTGGAGGATTTTCAATCTTTGATGGCAAAGGCGAAAGAACATGGGCTGGAGATTGCGCTGGACCTGGCCTATCAATGCTCGCCCGATCATCCTTACGTGCAGGAACATCCCAGTTTCTTTCGCAAGCGCGCGGATGGGACCATTCAGTATGCGGAGAACCCTCCGAAGAAGTATCAGGACATCTATCCGCTCGACTTTGAAACAGAAGACTGGCGCGACCTTTGGACGGAACTGAAAAGCGTCATCGACTACTGGATTGCACAGGGCGTGCTCATCTTCCGCGTCGATAATCCGCATACCAAGGCGTTCGCTTTCTGGAAGTGGGCGATTGCCGAGACAAAGGCTGCGCATCCAGAGGTCATCTTTCTGGCGGAAGCATTCACGCGACCCAAAGTGATGTACAGGCTGGCAAAGGTCGGCTTCACGCAGTCTTATACCTACTTCACCTGGCGCACGTCGAAGGAAGAGTTGACGGAGTATCTGGAAGAGTTGACGCAAACGGAAGTGGCGGAATTTTTCCGTCCGAATTTCTGGCCGAACACGCCGGACATTCTGCACGAGTCTTTGCAGAAAGGGGGACGCCCGGCATTCCTAAGCCGCTTCGTGTTGGCGGCAACACTGACGGCCAATTATGGAATCTACGGCCCTGCTTTTGAACTGTGCGACAACACTCCCGTAAAACCTGGGAGTGAAGAGTATCTCAATTCGGAGAAGTATCAACTGCGCCACTGGAACATTGAAGAACCGCAGAACCTACAGACGCTGATTGCACGAGTCAATCAAATTCGCCGCCTGCATCCTGCATTGCACAGCAATCGCCAGCTCGTGTTTCATCCGACGGACCAGCCGTTCCTGCTCTGCTATAGCAAGACCGACGCGGAGAAAAAAGATGTGGTGCTGATGGCGGTCAATCTTCACCCGGAATATACGCAGACCGGCTGGGTGGAGCTGGACCTGCAGGCACTCGGTGTGTCCGCTGACCAGCCGTTTGACGTGCATGATTTGCTGACCGATAGTCATTACACTTGGAAAGGCACGAGAAACTTTATTCAACTGGAACCTGGCAGATCGCATATTTTCCATCTACGCCAGGACCACTAGCCATGAAACGACTGCAGGAGTTGAACTTTGAAGCAAGCTGGTAGCGCTCCGGACCCTCTTTGGTTCAAAGACGCCATCATTTACGAACTCCACGTCAAGGCGTTTGCCGATGCCAATAACGACGGAATTGGAGACTTTCAGGGTCTCATGGGCAAGCTCGATTACTTGCAGGAGCTTGGCGTCACATGTATCTGGCTGCTGCCTTTTTTTTCCTCGCCTTTGCGCGATGACGGCTACGATATTGCCGACTATCTGACGGTCCATCCCAGCTACGGCACCCTGGAGGATTTCAAGATATTTCTGCAAGCAGCGCATGAACGTGGCCTGCAGGTGATGATCGAGCTCGTAGTGAACCATACGTCGGACCAGCACGCCTGGTTTCAGCGAGCGCGACTGGCGCCCGCCGGTTCGCCAGAGCGCGACTATTACGTGTGGAGCGACACGGACGAAAAATATAAAGATGCGCGCATCATTTTTACCGATACAGAAAAGTCCAACTGGACGTGGGACCCTGTCGCGAAGGCCTACTACTGGCATCGTTTCTTTTCTCATCAGCCAGACCTGAACTACGACAATCCGCTCGTCATGCAGGAAGTGCTGGACATCATGCGCTTCTGGCTCGATATGGGGGTGGATGCGCTGCGCATCGACGCGATTCCCTATCTGGTGGAGCGCGATGGGACTAGCTGCGAGAACCTGCCGGAAACGCACGCGGTCATGAAGAAGATTCGCGCCGAGATCGACGCGCATTATGAGGGCCGCGTGATCCTCGCCGAAGCCAACCAATGGCCCGCGGATGTGCGCCCGTATTTCGGCGACGGCGATGAATGCCACATGGCATTCCACTTTCCCCTGATGCCGCGCATGTACATGGCGCTGCGTCAGGAAGACCGGATGCCCATCACGGAAATCATGGCGCAGACCCCCGCGATTCCAGACAACTGCCAGTGGGGCTTGTTCCTGCGCAACCACGACGAGCTGACTTTGGAAATGGTCAGTGAGGAAGAGCGCGATTACATGTACCTCGCCTATAGCGCTGACCCGCGAATGCGCATCAACATTGGCATTCGGCGACGGCTGGCGCCGCTGCTCGATAACAACCGCCGCCGGATTGAATTGTTGAATAGCCTGTTATTTTCCTTTCCAGGAACGCCCATCCTGTATTACGGGGATGAGATCGGCATGGGCGACAACATCTATCTCGGCGACCGAAACGGTGTGCGCACGCCGATGCAGTGGACGGGCGATCGCAACGCCGGGTTCTCTCGCGCAGTGCCAGCGAAGCTTTACAGCCCCGTGGTGATGGACCCAATCTGGGGCTATGAAGCGATCAATGTGGAAGCGCAACAGATCGATTCATCGTCGCTGCTGAACTGGATGCGCAATCTGATCGCCCTGCGCAAATTGTTTCGTGTGTTCGGTCGCGGCGCGCTGAAATTTCTGCATCCATCCAATCGCAAGGTGCTCGCATATCTGCGCGAGGATGGCGATGAAATCGTCTTATGCGTGGCCAATTTGTCGCGGTTTGCACAACCCGCGCAACTCGACCTCAGCGAGTATGACGGCATGGTTCCCGTCGAGATGCTGGGCTATGTCGAGTTTCCTTCGATCGGCAAACAACCCTACGCGGTCACGTTGGCCCCCTATGGATTTTTGTGGCTGGAGTTGCATCCCGCCGCTGACACAGCAGGATTCCAGCAGGACGATGGAGCGTTGTTCGTCGCCGACGTTTCAGACTGGAAGAGCTTGTTCGAAGGTGCAAACCTGCGGAAGCTGGAAGAAACCATTCTGCCTGCCTACATTCCCAGGCAACGCTGGTTTGGCAATAAATCTTCTTCCATCGCGAGCATCCACCTGGATGACTGGGGCAAGTTGGATGGCACAAGCACGATGTTGTGCCTGGTGCGGATGGAATACGACACCGGCAAAACAGATCGCTATTTGCTGCCGCTTGCTATCGCCTTCGGGGCCGCTGCGCAAACACTGCGCGATACCGCGGCGGGGTCAATTGTATCGACACTGCAAGCGCCGAATGGAGAAGGTGTCCTCTACGACGCGACATACGACGGGCCGTCCTGTCAGGCATTGCTGAAGGTAATTTCCACGTCCGCTGAGATGACTACGCAACGCGGCTCGCTGAAGGGCACTGCCAGCAGCGCGCTTCCCAGACTTGTCGCCAGAACGCCGAAGGGCGCGAAAGATCCTTTTGCCGCGCGGCGCAGTCTGGCGGAGCAAAGCAACACGTCCATCTTGTATGGCGACCGCCTTATTATGAAACTCTTTCGCCATCCCGAACCGGGATTGAACCCTGACTGCGAAATCGGACGATTTTTGACAGAGGAATCGCACTTCTCGAACATTCCACCGTTCGGCGGATCGATCGAGTATTCCAGGGAAGCAGAGGAAACGACAACGCTGGCCATGCTCCAGGGCCTGGTGGGCAATCAGGGCGACGGCTGGAAGTGGATGCTCGAAGATCTCGAACGTTATTACGAAAATTATGTGAATGCGACAATCGCGCCGGAGGAATTGGCGCATTCCGCGAGCGGAGTGGGAAATATCGGCATTGCCCGCGCCTCGTCCTTTGCCCGCGACCATCTCGGGGTCGCACTCGATGCAGCCGCAGTGCTGGGTCGCCGGACGGCCGAGATGCATCTTGCTCTTGCATCTTCAAAAACGAACGAGGCATTCTCTCCCGAACCACTTTCCGCCAGTTATCTGGAAGCATTGCAGACAGCCATCAACACCCAGGCAATGCAGGCTTACGAGTTGCTCAAAAATACCATGTCCGTGCTCGCGGATGACACGATCGAGATTGCGGCGTTTCTGCTAAGCCGTCGTACGCGAGTGCATGACGTCCTGGGCGTGTCTGTACTAAGCAGCACGGGCGAGCAACGAATCAAAGGGCAAAGAATCAATGAGCAAAGGATCGATGGGCTACGGACGCGCATTCATGGGGACTATCATCTGGGCCAGGTGCTGCGTGTCAAGACGGACTTTGTGATTCTCGACTTTGAAGGAGAACCTGCGCGTCCTCTGCAGGCCCGTCGCGCCAAACATTCTCCGTTGAAAGATGTCGCCGGAATGGTGCGCTCCTTCAACTACGCGGCGTGGGCCGCGCTGATGAAATATTCCTCGCGCAGGCCCGACGATCATTCGCGCCTGCATCCATGGGCGCGGCTATGGGACCAGTCCATCTCAGCGGAGTTTCTTCATGCCTATTGCGCTACTGTGGCCGGGAGCGGATTGATACCTTCGGACCCAACCGTATTGCGCGATCTTCTCAATCTATATTTGCTGGAGAAAGCGCTCTACGAACTTGTCTATGAACTGAATAGTCGACCGGACTGGGTGAAAATCCCGTTGACCGGAATTGCTTCTCTGTTGCAAGAAGGTATTCAATAAAAAGATTTTTCGGCCCGTACAGGACGAACGAAAACTATGGCGGAACTGGAAACACAACCGGAACCCAAACAGAAAACTATCGGCGCAGGTCAGGAATATCTCCTGGTCGCCGTCCCTGCCCCTTTGGGGAGCGAAGTTCTCTCGTCTACGATTGAGAAACTCTCCCAGGCTGCCTCGCGGCTCTCTTTATCCTGCCCGCTGCTCCTGGCTGTCCCGGGCGAGGAGGCGCTGGAAGAGCCCGTGGAGATGGAGGCTGCCAGCCACACCAATCTTCCTCTTCGCTATGTGACCTATACGCAGCCAGCGACCGACGCTGCCGCTACTCCCTGGCTGGCGAACACCGCGACTCAACGCAGCATCTTTTCGCTCGCCAACAAAATTGGGATACGCTCGTGTACTGTCCTGGGCACAGATGTCGGATTTAACCGCGATCTCCTCACGCCGGAAAAACTTTCACTATTCATGGGACCCGGCGTGGAAGGAAACTTCGATCTGGTGATGCCGCTCTACTCCATGCAGGCTTTCGACGATCTGTTGAATAAGAGCATTTTGTACCCTCTGACACGCGCTCTTTACGGACATCGGGTCCGCTATCCGCTGGCAAATGAATTGCAAGCTTCCTCAAAACTGATGCAAAAATTTCCGGCAAACTTCGAGAAAGATTCTGTGCGTCAACAAGGACGCCTTCTCTGGCTTGCCACGACGGCAGTCAACCAAAACCTTAAAATCTGTCAGGTGCAACTTGGAGCGAGGCGACCGCAGGGCCACGAAGGCATCGAGCTGAGCGACGCCCTGGCGCAATTGGCCGGTCCGCTGTTTACCGACATGGAGGACAATGCGGCCTTCTGGCAACGCGTTCGAGGCTCTCACGATGTGCCAACCTTTGGAAATGCGGAAGTGGCCAGCGGGGCGACCGATACGGTCGATGTGCGCCGCATGATTGAGGCATTTGAACTGGGCGTGCGCAATCTGCGGGAGATCTGGTCGCTGGTCCTGCCGCCGGTAACGCTGATGGAAGTGAAAAAACTTTCTCGGCTGACGCCAGATACGTTTCACATGCCGGATGCGCTATGGGCGCGAATTATTTATGATTTTGCCCTGGCACATCGTTTACGAAATATTCATCGTGCCCACCTCTTCGGCGCACTCACGCCACTCTATCTGGGATGGGTCGCATCCTACGCTGTGGAAGTGAATGCCGCGGGCATTGCGATGGCCGAAGAACGTGTGGAACAACTGGCACGCGCCTACGAAGCGGAGAAACCTTATCTGCTGTCTCGTTGGCGCTGGCCAGATCGCTTCCACCCTTGACGAATTGTAAGACTTCCATCTTTCACTGCTTGTAGAACAGGAGCACGCAATGTGGGAACAAGTACATCAGGCGCTACAGCAATCGATCCAACGGGTCCTATTCAAGATCGCCACGCTTCTCCCCGGAGTGCTTGCTTTAGTGCTCGCGCTCTTGATTTTTGCCGCGATCGGGTGGCTGCTCGCGCTGATCTTGCGAAAGATTCTGCTGGCCATGCACTTCGATGCACGAATGGAGAAGTGGGGGATCGCAAACCTTTCCGAATGGTCTCCGGCAAACAGCCCTACGTTTCTTGTAACGCGAATTGTCTTCTGGGCGACTTTCATGGTCGGCCTTTTTGTTGGCATCGCCGCCTTCGATGCATCGTCCGCATATGGAGTTTCCGCCTACATAGTGGGCTATCTTTCGAAGATTGTGGCCGCCATCGTGGTACTGTTCGCCGGCATCGTGATTGCGCGCTTTCTTTCGAGAAGCGTCCTCATCAACGGCGTCAATATGAACCTGCAACACGCGCGACTGCTCAGCCTTGGCGTTAAATGGCTTGTGCTCGTGTTCACCTCAGCCATGGTGCTGGACCATCTTGGCATCGCGCGCGGCATTGTCGATCTCGGATTCGGCATCCTGTTCGGCGGCATCGTGCTGGCGCTGGCTCTGGCGGTAGGGCTGGGTTCCAGGGACCTCGTCAGCAGATCGTTGGAACGAGAAAATCTTAAGACCACGAAAGAAGAGGATGTGGTCCGCCACTTTTAATTGCAGCTTTGGACGCCAAAGAAACAAGAAATTCGCGACGGCCCATTTACCATAGGATGACCGCTATGCAAATCGTAGACATCCTGTTTGGCCGTCCTCTCGCCTCCGATGAAGAACGGGCGGAAAGAATAGGCCCCGCAAAAGGCATTTCCATCTTTGGGCTGGACGCGCTGAGTTCCGCAGCGTATGGCCCGGAAGCTGCACTCACGCTGCTGATTCCTCTGGGTATGGCTGGCGTGCATTACGTGATGCCGATTACGGCAGCCATTCTGGCGCTGCTGGCCATTCTCTATTTTTCGTATCGACAGACCATTGCGGCCTACCCGAACGGTGGTGGCTCCTACACGGTGGCAAGTGAGAACCTGGGCGCGGTGCCGGGTCTGCTGGCTGGCGCGGCGCTGATGGTGGACTACATTCTGGAAGTTGCCGTGGGAATCTCCGCCGGGGTGGGCGCGCTGGTTTCCGCGCTTCCGAAATTGCAGCCGCACACTCTTTCTCTATGCCTGGCTATCCTGGCCATTCTGACTCTAATGAATCTTCGTGGCGCGCGCGCTGCCGGTGCGGCCTTTATGGCTCCTACCTACTTGTTTATCGTTTGCATGGTGGGAGTCATTGGCTGGGGCGTCGTCAAGGTCATCCTGTCTGGAGGACATCCACATGCTGTCATCGCGCCGCCTCAACTCGGTCACGCAACGGAAGTCCTCAGCCTCTGGCTGCTGCTGAAAGCCTTCTCCAGCGGCTGCACGGCAATGACTGGGGTGGAAGCCGTCAGCAACGGCGTCGGCGCGTTCAAGGAGCCACACCAGAAATCCGCGCAGCTCACGCTGACCGTCATCATCATTTTGCTGGCTATCATGCTGCTGGGTATCGCGTTTCTGGCCCCGATCTACCATATCGCTGCGACCGACCCATCCGGCCCTGGCTATCAAAGCGTGCTGTCGCAACTTCTCGCCGCGGTCAGCGGACGCGGTGTTTTCTACTACGTCAGCATCGCGTCCATTTTGCTTGTGCTGGCGCTTTCAGCCAATACAGGCTTCGCCGACTTTCCCCGGCTCTGCCACAACATTGCGCGGGACCGCTACCTGCCTTTTGCCTTCACACTGCGCGGACGCCGACTGGTCTACTCCGGCGGAGTGTATGCCCTGACTTTTTTTGCAGCACTGCTGCTGATCGTTTTCCAGGGAATTACGGACCGTCTCATCCCACTGTTTGCCATCGGCGCATTTCTCGCCTTCACACTATCGCAGGCCGGTATGGTGCAGCACTGGCGTCGCACGCGTGGCAAAGGATGGCAATTCAGTCTTGCGCTGAACGGCGTTGGAGCTGTGGCAACCGGCATCACCGTATGCGTGGTGCTGGTGACGAAATTCACCTCTGGCGCATGGATTACAGCCATTCTGATTCCCAGCATCATCCTGATGATGCTGGCGATCCAGCACCACTACCGCTGGGTCAGCAGGCAGGTCGCTGCGACGGACACGCTGGACACCAGCAAGCTGATCCCGCCGATCGTCGTGCTGCCCATTCCCGAATGGAACCGAGTCACTGCCAAGGCACTGCGCTTTGCTCTATCGCTGTCGACCGAAGTGTATTGCATCCATGTAAAAAATGAGGAAGACGACGAATCTCTGGAAGCACAATGGAAATCCAGCGTCGGCGATCCCCTGCAAAAGGCTGGCCTGCCGGAACCAAAGTTTATTCAGATTGAGTCGCCGACACGGCGGGTCATTGGGCCTATACTCGACCAGATCGAACAGTTGGAACGCGATCATCCCGAGCGACAACTTATGGTCTTGCTGCCAGAACTGGTAGAAAGCCGCTGGTACTACTATCTTCTGCATAACCAGCGTGGGGCCGCGTTGAAAACGTTGCTCTACCTGCGTGGAACTCCACACATCATGGTCGCAAGCATGCCCTGGTATCTGGAGCCGCACCCGAACAATCCGAATTCATCGCAGAACAATTGAGCAGCCCTGGACGTGCAATTGGACTTGAGCAATGTACCCAACCGGGGTATGATAGCTACAGCATTGTTCTACGCTGAATTGACCAGTCAATTTCGCGTGCGCGCGAATGCCATTTTCATTGCGCAAGACTGCGCAATCCTGTAGAGGGACTTCCATCCTTCGCGGATAGCGATGAAGTTATATCCGTTAAAAAAATTTTGCATCGCTTCAGGAGTTGTTTTGTGTTGGTTTGCTGTCTACAAATCGCTGCGTGCATCTTGCTGCATCCGGCGGGAGTGCCGGTACAATCGATCCCGCGGCAAACGTCTGTGCCGCAGACATCTCTCTTGAAGGCAGTCGCCTTCGATCCTTTCTCCGCTATGGATGAATATTCCTGCCTCATCTATCAGGCTGCGGAGAAGATTGCAGGCAAGGACTGGTTGCTCGATCCACAATCGCGCGGAGCGGACAACCAACTGTCTCTTGCGCAAAAACTACAGCCTCCTGGCGAAAATGAGTTCACCTTCTTTCGCCATCCGGACAATACTCGCTACTGGGCGAGCGGCCAGGCAAATGCGATCTATCAGATGCATGGAAACTTCCACTCGCCATATCAAGGACCGAACAGTTTTACGGCGCCGTTTCAATACAAAGCTTCCGAGGTTGCCACGCTGTTTCTGGCATATCAACTCAACCCGAAGACCCGATACGAAACAGAGATCGTTTACGACGAAGAAAATACAGGTGGCCGCGGACTCAGCCAGGCGTTGGGACTCGCTGGATTCACCAATCTCGACGTGGTACGGAACCCCAATCTGAGTATTGTTCCCTACACGGCGCGCGTGGAAATCCACCAGACCATTGGCTTCACCGATGAAACCGTGCCCCAAGATCGAGGATCGCTGGCCCTGGCAACGCGCGTTCCAGTGCGTCGGCTCGACCTGCGCGTCGGCAAATTCACGCTGCCCGACATGCTGGATGTCAACTCGGTCTTGAGCGACAGCCACCAGCAGTTTCTTGACTGGACCATCGACAACAACGGCGCATGGGACTACGCCGCCGACACGCGCGGCTACACCTACGGCACCGCCATCGAGTATCAGGATCGCAACTGGGCGCTACGCTACGTGCTGGGCCTGATGCCGACAGTGGCCAATGGAATTACGCTCGATTGGGCATTACGGCGCGCGCGCGGACAAAATATGGAGTTGGAAATACGCAAGGGCCTGCTGCCGGGACGCGCGGGGCGCATTCGCCTGCTCGCCTACGGCAATAATGCGCACATGGGCCTCTATCGCGAGGCCGTGAACCATTACCTGGAAGGATTGACGCCCACTCCGGAGATCACTTCCGTCGAACATTTCGGCGCGCTGAAATATGGCGTCGGTATCAACGTCGAGCAGAACGTGACCGACAATCTTCGTATCGGCGGACGCTTTGGCTGGAATGAAGGCCAGCACGAATCTTTCGCCTATACAGAAGACGACCAGACCTTTCTGGTTGGCGGAGACTACGCCGGGTCTGCGTGGCGCCGCAAACTGGACAAGGTCGGCGTGGCGTTTGTGACCAACGCGATCAAGAAAGACCACCAGAATTATTTGAAACTCGGCGGCCTCGGTTTTTTACTCGGAGATGGCCGTCTGAACTACGCCAGAGAAGACATTGTGGAGACATATTACAACGCGCACGCCTGGCGGGGAGTGTATTACGCAGTCGGCAATTTCTTCATCGAACATCCAGGCTACAACCAGGACCGCGGACCGGTGGACGTGCAAAGCGTACGACTGCACGTTGACTTCTGATCGACTACTTTAAGGGAGTTGTCGCCGATTTACCGGGTCCTTGTGCGGCTCCCGGAGTTTCCGGCAAGGTGTAGATCACTTCACCCGGGCGGGTGTAATGCATCTGTTCGCGCGCTTCATATTCTATGGTGTCGCGATCGTTCCGTAGACGCTTGTCATGCAGCGCCATGCGCTCATTTTCTTTCTGCAAACTCAATATCTGCTGATGGAGCTGTTGTGCCCGGCGCTGCTTTTGCTGATACGCGACGATACCGTCGTGCCCGAAAATGGCATAAAAGCCCAGCGATACGGAGAGAACGATCAGCACCACGGTAGCCACACGGCGCCGCAGACCCATGGCGCGAACGATGAGGCGCCGCATCCTGGTTCCCGCAATATTCTGCTGCTCGCTCATCGACGGACTGTCGGAAAACTGGCTCCCGGGAATCAGCCGACGCTGCAATTTTTTTGATGCTCCGGACTTCATCTCTGCATACCTGCTCGCTGGCCTCTCAAGTTAATGCATTACCCAATGTTTGGCGGCTTCTGTAAGTGTTGCCGAATCTTCTTTCGAGCGCGCTTCCGTGTACGCCCGCACCACTGGTTCCGTTCCCGACAAGCGATAGCAAACCCAGGAGCCATCGTCGAACACCAACTTCAACCCGTCCGTCCGGACGACCTGAGAAACCTTGCGGCCCGCAAGCTCCGTTGGATCTGTCAGTAACTTCTTAGTGAATTTGTCTTTGGCCTGTGCCGTCAAGTGGAAATTCTCTCGAACTGGATAGAAGGAACCCACTTTGGCAAACAGTTCCTGCAACTGCTCGCCTAAAGTCTTGCCGCGGACCGCCACCATCTCCGCCACCAGCAACCCTGCCAGAATGCCATCCTTCTCTGGAACGTGGCCGCGAATTGTCAGGCCGGCACTCTCTTCCCCGCCAATGGCGATCTTGTCCCGATTGATGAGTTCCCCAATGTATTTGAAGCCCACCGGCGTTTCGTAGAGCTGTACCTTATGATGATCGGCAAGCGCGTTGATGCAGTTGGTGGTGGCGACGCTCTTGGCGACGCCGTTGCGCCAGCCGCGCGACTCAACCAAATAATCGAACAGCAGCGCGATGATGTAGTTGGGCTGGATGAAAGTGCCGTCGCGATCCACAATGCCGAAGCGGTCCGCATCGCCGTCGGACGCAATGCCCAGATGCGCCTTGGTCTCGCGCATCTTCGCTTTGCAGTCGGCGAGAAGATGATCGTCCGGCTCCGGCGCATGACCGCCAAAGAGCACATCGCGATAATCATGCACGCTGACTGCTGAAACGCCGTGCTCAGTGAGCAACTGCTGTGCATACCCACGACCCGCGCCCCAGAAAGGATCGACGACGATCCGCAACTGCGCTTTCGCAATGGCCTTCAGGTCGATCAATTCGGCCAAGCGCTTCAAATAGTCCGGCTTCACATCGACTGAAGCGAACTTCGTTTCATTTCTGCTGGCCGAAACCGCCTGATCGCCGAGCGCAACGATTTCGGCCTCAATCTGCTTCGTCACCTCCGGCAGCGCTGGCGCGCCGTCTGCCGTGGAAAATTTTATGCCGTTGTACTCTGGCGGATTGTGCGATGCGGTAAAGTTGATCGCGCCACTGGCCTTACGCTGGCGCACAGCATAGGAGATCGCCGGGGTCGGCGCCGCCTCTGCAATCACTTCCGGAACGATGCCGTGATCGGCCAGCAAGCGCGCGGCTTCCTCGACAAAAATTTCTCCCATAAATCGCGGATCGCGACCCACCAGAATGCGGTGACTTCCCGGCTGCTTCGACACGTAACGCGCAATACCAGCAACCGCGCGGCGGATGTTGGGGATGGTGAATTCGTCGGCAACAATGGCACGCCAGCCTGAAGTCCCAAAGTGAATTTCTGTTGGCATACTTTTACCTCGTAAACATTTTCTCAGAAACTCATGTGAAGCATCGGAGTACTGAATGTTGGATGCACGTGGACGGAGAACCCCACAGCAGCCTATCTCAAGTCCCGCAAAAACACGAATAAATCAGGTAAGCAAGAAATTTACAGCGCAGCCGTGAGGTTCCTCGAAGATAATCGTAGCCATGACAGATGCCCGCATTGTGCTGACCACTTTGGAAAATGCCGAGCAAGCGAACCTGCTGGCGCGCCAGTTGGTGGAAATGCGTCTGGCTGCCTGCGTGAACCTTATTCCCCGTGTGCAGTCCGTATACCGCTGGCAGGGCAAAGTAGAAACCGCCGAGGAAGTTTTGCTGGTCATCAAAACTACCGTGGAACGAATCCCCGCACTGAAGGCGACCCTTGGGCAACTGCACCCTTACGAACTGCCAGAGTTTGTCGTACTGCACGTTACTGATGGCACCGACCCCTACCTTGCGTGGCTGCTTGCCGCCAGCCAAGATGCGCCCGCTTAGGTGAATATGCCCCATTCATAGTGCAATTGTTGCCTTCTTGACCCCTACATTTGCAATTTTTTGGTTCCAAATTGGAATAATCTTGCTAATATATCTCCACTTTGGCCTTTCAATTCGTTGATTTAAGAGGTTGTAATGCAAATCCCTTCCCTAACCTTAACGATCATAGTTGCCCTCCCTGTGCTTGGCTTCGCGCTTTTTTCCATAGCGCGGAAACTGCGTAAATCGGAATTTGACGATTCTCCTTTGCAGGGTCTGGCTTTGGATTTTTCTCGTATTTATGCAACCAATTTTCCTCATCCAGTTGACAACATCAGCGAGAGGCTAGATGACTGGTCTCCCAGGATCGCCATCCATGCCGAGGAATCGGCAAACGATGATGACGATGTCGAAGCTGCGGAAAATGTCCCTCAAGCACCTATCTGGGACAGAGTCGTCCCGCCAGCGCCAGTTATCCATGCTGCTGTGGAGGTAGCTCCTGCTGTAACCCTAAAGGATATGGACCGGCAGGAGATTGAGGAGCAGCCTGCTTACGAGCGGCACATGCCTGCGTATGCGCGGCGAAAGAATACCCACGCCGAACAAACTGTAGGTATGCATGATTCTGCGGCCCCAAGCGATCACTATTTGGTGAAAGCATTTTTGATCGGGATATCCATCGTCCTGTTGGTGCAAACGCAGCGCAGCGCCTTCCGCAATCGGTCGGTAGTCTCGTCTCGCCAGGACGTAGCGTAAACTGCCGCTCAATTTTCCTGCGATTGTGAAGCTCCATCCCAACGGATTTTGTAGCTCCGGGTGCAATCCCTGCTCTCCTTCCTTTACTCTGGAGTTGGGAGCGATTATGCCAACGGGAACGACAGCAGAAGTAAGGGAGATCAGCATCGCGCACAGTCCGGACTCGGACGATGCTTTTATGTTTTATGGGCTGGCATCCGAAAAAGTCCAGGTGCCGGGCTATCGTTTTACGCACACCCTTACCGACATCGAAACGCTGAACCAAAAGGCGATGCGCGAGGCCTTTTACGATGTGACGGCGATCTCCTTCCACGCTTATCCCTATGTCCAGGACAAGTATGCGCTGATGCCCTGCGGTGGCAGTGTCGGCGAAAGCTACGGCCCAATGATCGTTTCCAAGCGCGCTTACACACTCGATGAAGTCCGCCGGGTGAAGATCGCCATCCCAGGCCATTTGACGACAGCCAATCTGGTGCTACAGATGGCGCTGCCTGGGGTGGAAACCGAGTTCGTTCCCTTCGACCAGATCATTCCCCAGGTGCTTGCAGGCAAATATGACGCGGGTCTCATCATCCATGAAGGCCAGTTGACGTATGGACGCGACGGGCTGACCTGCGTGCTGGATATGGGAATGTGGTGGCGGGAACAGACCGGCCTGCCGCTGCCATTGGGCGGCAATGCGATTCGGCGCGATCTAGGAACTCCGGTGCATCGCATGATGAACCAGGCGCTGCGCGACAGCGTAGGCTACGCACTTAATCACCGCGAGGAGGCGCTTGCCCATGCCATGCAGTACGCCCGCGATCTCGACACATCCTCGGCAAACCGCTTCGTCGGAATGTACGTCAATGAACGCACCTTGGACTACGGCGAGGACGGCAAAGAAGCGATCCGTCGTCTGCTCGCCATGGGACACGAGCGCGGAGTGATTCCTCACGCTGTGCATGTCGACTTTGCGGAGTAAACCTTCGGGTCATGGCAAAGATGCAATTTTCCATGCACACTTGAATCGCGGCGGGTATAGGCTTATCGAGACATAGCGTCCCCCGCATTTGCGATTGCCACGCAGGTCATCCATGAGTATTCCAGAATCTGTACGAACCGGTATGCAGCAGACCAATGCTCTATTCAGCTCCGCCGTCGTAAAAAATGGGGACATCGATGCGCTGGACAACATTTATACGGAGGGCGCTCGGATTCTTCCGCCGGGAGCGAATTTAATCCAAGGCCGCGCTCAGATTAAAGCGTTTTGGCAGCAGGCGATCGCAGGTCTGGGACTGAAGGATGCAAAGCTGAGTTCAGTGGATGCTCAAGCCGCTGGAGACAGTGTCCTTGAGGTGGGCAAAGCTGATCTGACGTTAGGGGAAGGTCAGATACTAACGGTCAAGTATGTCGTCCACTGGAAACAAGAAGCTGGCCTATGGAAGTGGGACACTGACATTTGGAATATGAACCAATAAATTTTCGCACTATCCTTAATTTCCCGTAAATTGTTTCAATTACAAAAGTCTTACATTCAGTGCCTGGTCACGCTGGTAGCTTCATATCAGTAGCCAGAAGTTTTTACTCCGCACTGAGGTATTTTGTGACCCCGACATCCTACGAAACCATCGAAATCCAGCAAAATGACACGCTTGCCATAGAGACCGCTGAGGCGTCTTTTATCGGTACCCCGGTCGCAGTTCCCTTGTCTATGCCAATTGCAGCCGCCCCTGCAAAGTCTGCACTCCCGGTCTTAGGACGCGCGACGCAGGACCGTGGCATCACCTGGACCACAGCAATCTTTCTGGCCCTCTTTCATATTGGGGCCATCGCCGCTTTTTTCTTCTTTAGCTGGAGCGCGCTGGCTGTTTTCATCGTCACCTACATCTTGTCGATCAATGTTGGCATTGGAATGTGCTATCACCGCCTGCTGACGCATCGCGGATACAAGGTCCCCAAGTGGCTGGAATATGCCACGGCCATTTGCGCCACGACTGCGCTCGAAGGCGGCCCGATGTTCTGGGTGGCCACGCATCGCGTACATCACCAGCACAGCGACCATGTCGGCGACCCTCACACCCCCACCGAAGGCCTCTGGTGGGCGCATGCTGGCTGGATTTTGAAAGGCAAGGCTTTGCATACGGAAACCGCGATGCTGGCCCGTTATGCCCCAGACCTCGCCAAAGACCGCTTTTATGTTCTGCTCAGCAAATACCACTGGGTCCCGTTGACGACGATGGGCTTCATTCTGCTCGCGATGGGCGGATGGCCGTGGGTTTTCTGGGGGATTTTTCTGCGCGTGACTGTTGGCCTGCATGCAACCTGGCTGGTCAACTCCGCAACGCACAAATGGGGCACGCGCCGCTTCAAGACCCGCGACGATTCCCGCAACAGTTGGTGGGTTGCGCTGCTGACCGGCGGCGAAGGATGGCATAACAACCATCATGCGCATCCCGTCTCCGCAAAGCACGGGTTGGCGTGGTATGAATTCGATCCGAACTACTATGGCATCTGGCTGCTACAAAAGCTCGGCCTGGCCCGGCAGGTAAAAACCGCTACATTCGATCCCAACGACCCTCGTCCTGCTGGCGCATAATCCGCCCCAACCAACCAATAACCTCTCCTGCCTTGAAAGCCTAACGGCGGGAGCGGTTCTGCTTCCGATGTAAACCGAAGCCACTGCTCTGAGCCGCCATTTCTTCAAGAAATGGCGGCATCGTAGAGGCTCAAAAGGGTACATGAGAAGGAGGACCGCTCTATACTGCCGTCAGGCTTTTCTATTGTCCGGAACAACTATGCACTTCACACGCCGCCGCGGAACCATCGCTTTCTTCATCACCCTGGGTGCATGCCTGGTGGCGCTGGCCATCGGCCTTAACGTTAGCTGGGTCATTCTTAACTGGCGCAAAATCGTTCCGCTGGTTCTTGGCATTTTCTTCTTTGGGATTTTGATTGCCGGCGTGGTCCTGAATACCATTTTTCTGGTCCGGGAAATCCGCCGCAACGAACGGCATGACAGCTTTCTGAATGCCGTCACGCATGAACTGAAGACACCCATCGCATCGATTCGCCTGTATCTGGAAACCTTGCAACGCCGCGACCTGAGCGAAGAAAACCGGCAGGAGTTTTACCGTATCATGCTCGACGACAGCGACCGCCTGCTGGCAACCGTCGAGCAGGTCCTCAAGGCCGGCGAAGTGGGCCAGCGCGGTCCGGATGACGTCAGCATTCGTGTAGATATGAAGATGATGGTCGAAGCATGCATCTCAGTCGTGACACTGCGCAATCACCTGGCGCCGGAAGCCCTCACGTATGTGGATGAGACCGCTAACACGCCGACTGCCGTTCTGGGCAATCCCGAGGACCTGCGCGCCGCTGTCATGAATGTGCTCGACAATGCTGTGAAATATTCCCCCAAAGGCCCGCGGATTCGCGTTCATCTATGCGTGGAACACGACGCCTGGGTTATCCTGCGCGTGACCGATAACGGAATTGGAATTTCCAACGTTCACTTGAAGCGCATCTTCAAACGCTTCTATCGTGTGCCCAGCATAGCCGTGCTGCGCGCCAAAGGCACGGGACTTGGGCTGTTTCTGGTGCGAACTATCGCGCGGCAACACGGTGGAGACGCCAGCGCCGCCAGTGAAGGCGAAGGGCGCGGCGCTACCATCACGCTGAAACTGCCGCGTCTGCTGCAACCGTAAGGAATCGAGGGACCTGTGTCGGACAAGGCATTGGATACTGGCAACGGAACGCTAGACAACAAAGCTGCGGGCCGCATTCTTATCGTGGAAGACGAAGCGCACCTCGCACAGGGACTGCTGTTCAACCTCCAGGCTGAGGGGCATAAGACCATCGTCGCCGGGGACGGAGAATCGGCGCTCGACTGGCTGCTGGCGAAGCGCGAACCGTTCGACGCCGTCCTGCTGGATGTGATGCTGCCCGGAATTGACGGCTTTGCAGTGGCGCGCGCCATGCGCGAGACACAGAACTATACGCCCATCCTGATGCTGACCGCGCGCGGACGCCCGGAAGATGTTCTCGAAGGCTTTGCTGCGGGGGCCGACGATTATCTGCCGAAGCCGTTTGAGCTGTCTATCCTTCTGGCGCGTCTGAAGGCCCTGCTCCGCCGCACGCAATGGCTTCGCCCAGCATCTGTGGAGGAGGAGCAGCCGGCCGGGCAATCCAGCACGCCAGCCGACGTTTACACCTTTGCGGACAAGACCATCGACTTTTCCTTGCTCGAACTTCGCGCCGCCGATAAGCACATCCGGCTGACGCTGATGGAGACAGAGTTGTTGCGTCATCTCGTGCGCAATCCAGGCCGCGCAATTTCCCGCAGCGAGATCCTCGAACAGGTCTGGCACCTGCATGAAGACACCGACACCCGCGCCATCGATAATTTCATCGTGCGCCTGCGCCGCTATCTTGAAGACGACCCCGCCCATCCTGTTCACCTGCAAACCGTGCGCGGTGTAGGCTACCGCTTCGTTCCGGAGATAGAAGTGGAGAAGTGAGGAATTGCGGCGAATGTCAGCAGGTCAGAGACCGGGGTGCCCCACCTTCGCGAAGCTAAGGTGGGAAGAAAAAGTCATGCTGTTCACTGACTTCGCGGCTGCAGAAAATCTCATCCCACCCTTCGCAAAAAGAAAAGACGCGAAGGATGGGGCACCCGGCAGACTGACCTTGCCCTGTCAAAGCAAAATGAGACCGCAGGCTGCAAGCCCCGTTGGCGATACACTGAGTAATTAGAAATGGAAGCAATCAGGCAACCTCCCGTGCGCATCTTCACACGCTACATTCTCGGTGAAGTCCTCTCTCACTCCCTGCTCGGGATGCTCCTGTTCACTTTTGTGTTGTTCATGCCGAATCTTGTGCAGATTCTGGAACTGGTCGTACAAGACGGCGCTTCTCCGCTGAGCGTAGTCAAGCTGATCGCTTTCACGCTGCCTAATTCCTTCACAGTTACAATTCCGATGGCTGTGCTGGTTGGCATTTTGCTCGGCTTGAGCCGTCTCGCCGCGGACAGTGAAGTCACCGCGATGCGCGCCTGTGGCTTCGGCGTCTACCAGTTTGTCCGCATCGTCGCCATCGTCGGAGTGGGCGCATGGATACTGGGAATGTTCAATTCGCTTTACCTCGCGCCCAAGGCGACGACGGCCATGTTGCGCGTGGAAAATTCTTTACGCGATTCACAGGCAACGTTCCAAGTACAGCCGCGCGTTTTTTATGAGGATTTTCGTAATTCCGTTCTCTACGTGCAGGACGTGCGCAATGGCCGCCATGCATCGGTGTGGTCGCATGTATTTCTGGCCGATCTCAGCAATCCAAAATCGCCCAAAATCACGCTGGCCGAGCAGGCTACCGTTGTCGGTGGAGTTCACCATGAACTGCGCATGCGACTGCGCAATGGCGAGCAGCATGAGATGCCTCCGAACGATCCGGGTACCTACAGCATTTCCACTTTTACTCAGACTGATCTTCCCGTGCAGATCAACAGCAGCCAGGACACCGTTCACATTGGACACAGCGATGTACCGATCCTTGCTATGTCGAACAGGGAACTTTGGCAACGCGCCAACCAGCGTGACGGGCGCTGGTATCAGATTGAAATGCAGAAGCGGCTTGCCTATCCGACGGCCTGCCTGGTGCTGATGCTGGTGGGCGTTCCTCTGGGGCTGTCTTCACGGCGCGGTGGCAAGAGCACGGGCTTCGTGCTCACCATCTTTCTCGTTTTCATCTACTACTTTCTTTCCTCTACGGGCATGACGCTGTCCAGACAGGGCAAGATTCCAGTAGTGGCGGGTGTATGGGCGGCGAATGTTCTGTTTGCCTTGACCGGGCTTCTATTGTTGCGCCAAATGACGCGTGGCGCGGTACGTTTTCCAACTGTGCAACTGCCCGCAGCGATGCTGGAACGGCTGGGACGCAAAAGCGACCCCGCGATGGAGGCTGTTTTCGCGTCGATCCCACGGCGCACTTTATACGAAGGCTTTCCGTTGATCCTCGATGACTACGTGCTGCGCGCATTTCTCGGTAATTTTTTTATGGTGGAGATCAGCTTCGTATTGCTGTCGCTGATCTTTTCCCTCTTTGAATTGCTGGGCGACATCGTTCATAACCATGCGTCGTTGTCGCTGGTTGGAGAGTATCTACTGAATCTGACGCCCAGCATGATCTACAGCATCACGCCACTCAGCGTATTGATCGCTGTTCTAGCGACCGTCGGAGTGTTGAATCGTTCGAGCGAACTGACAGCGATGAAGGCCACCGGCATCAGCCTGTATCGCATTATTGTTCCAATTTTTTTAATTGCGGGCGCACTGTCTGTGGCGATGTTCACATTCGACCAGTTTTATCTACCCACCGCCAATCGCAAGCAGGAGGCGTTGCGCAGCGAGATCAAAGGCAAGCCTCCGCGCACTTTTTTGCGCCCAGACCGCGAATGGGTATTCGGAGAACATCAACCAGGTGAGCCAGAGCGGATTTTCTACTATGAATTTTTTGACTCTACGAACAATCGTTTTGCGAACCTGACGGTCCTCGAATTCCAGCCCAATAGCTTTACCCTGGCGCGACGAATCTTTGCAGCCGACGTCTCCTGGGACCCACAGCAACATCAGTGGACCTTTCGTAAAGGTTGGGAGCGCGCCTTTCAGGGGGGCACGATCGCATCCTATAAAACATTTGTCGTGCAAAGCTTCCCGGAGATTGTCGAGCCGCCCGGATACTTCAAAAAAGAAGCCCTGCAGTCCTCCGAAATGACGTTTACCGAACTGGCCCACTACATCCATGACCTGAGCCAGAGTGGCTTCGACACTCTTCCGCTGCGCGTGCAACTGGACAAGAAGATTGCCTACCCGCTGATCACGCTGGTCATGTCCATCCTCGCTGTGCCCTTTGCGCTTTCCATGGGACGGCGCGGCTCTCTCACCGGAATCGCTGTGGCCATCGGCGTGGCAATTGCATATTTTGTCGTAGCTTCCCTGTTTGAGACGATGGGAAACATGAATACCCTGCCCGCTGTTTTGGCCGCATGGTCGCCGGACCTGCTCTTCGGCCTGATCGGTGGATACCTGCTGTTGCGCACGCCAACATAGAGCTGTTGTCCAGCATTGACTACAATAAAAACTGAAAGGCATTTCCCGCGCTATGTGGCAAAATCTGCGTCCCCTGTTTCCGTATATGCGGCGATATCGCCGCGGATTTATCGCCGGGGGCTTTTTCGCCATCTGTAGCAATGCCATCTGGGTGCTGTTTCCACAGGTGATTCGCCGCGCCATTGACGACATGACGCGCCACTTGAGCTATCGAGGCATTCTGTTTTACGCGGGACTGCTGGTTGCAGTCGCGCTCTCGAAAGGGATTTTCCTTTTCCTTACGCGCTGGGTCCTCATCGGCATCTCGCGCGACATTGAGTACGACATTCGCAACGATCTTTTCCGCACGCTGGAGAGGCAGTCACCATCGTATTTTCAGGAACATCGCACGGGTGACATCATGGCGCGCGCGACGAACGACCTGAACGCTGTCCGCATGTTGCTGGGGCCGGCGATTATGTACAGCGCCAATACGCTGCTGTTCACCATCGGCGCACTGTTTTTCATGCTGCGCATCAGCCCATGGCTGACCCTGCTAGCATTTGTCCCATTGCCCGCCGCGAGCATTCTCGTCCAGTATTTTGGCCGTAAAATTCACGACCGCTTTGAACGCATCCAGGCCATGTACTCCGATATCTCCGCTCAGGTGCAGGAGAACGTTTCCGGCGCGAGGCTGGTGCGGGCCTTTGCTCAGGAAGAAGCGGAAGTACGCGCCTTCGAGCGGGCCAATATGGAATATATTCGTCGCGCGCTTCGGTTGGTGCGGCTGATGGGGATGCTGTGGCCGACGCTGGAATTTTTGCTTGGACTGTCGCTGGTCGTAGTGCTGCTCGTCGGCGGACATGAGGTGGTTCGACATCGGATTTCTGTTGGCGCATTTGTCGCCTTCACTACATATATGACCATGTTGACCTGGCCTGTCATTGCGCTGGGGTGGGTGGTCAACCTGGTGCAACGTGGAACGGCTTCCGTACGGCGGATTCATGAAATCCTTATCGCCGAGCCATCCATCTCCGACGCGACTCTGCCCACGAAGCAGCCCGCGGCCACAGAAATTCGTGGCGAAATTGAGTTTCGCAATCTGACATTTGCCTACGACAACAGCACGACGCCTGTGCTGCGAAATATCAACTTGCGCATTCCGGAAGGCAGCAGCGTTGCCATCGTCGGGCCAACAGGCTCCGGCAAAACCACTCTGGTCAGCCTGATTCCGCGCCTTCTCGAAGCAGATCGTGGGATGCTCTGTATGGATGGGCGCTCGGTCATGGATTTCCCGCTGGCGACGCTGCGGCAGTCCGTAGGCTTTGTGCCGCAGGAGACATTTCTCTTCAGCGAAACGATTCGTGAAAACGTCGGGTTCGGCGCGCCGGATGCTACCGAAGAAGCGATCCTCGAAGCCACCCGAGCAGCACATATTCGCGATGAAATTCTTGGATTTCCCAAAGGCTTTGATACACTCGTCGGCGAGCGCGGCATTACGCTGTCTGGCGGACAGAAGCAGCGCACGGCCATCGCGCGCGCGCTGGTCCGCGATCCTCGCATTCTGATTTTGGACGATGCTCTGTCCAGCGTCGATACCTACACCGAGGAGCGCATTTTGCATGAATTGGCGGAAGTCATGCGCGGTCGCACCACAATTTTTATTTCGCACCGCGTTTCCACGGTACGCCACGCCGACCAGATTGCGGTTCTGGTCAATGGCTCGATTGTGGAACTGGGCACGCATGACGAACTGGTCGCGCGCAACGGCTACTATACCCAGTTGCATGAGAAGCAAATGCTGGAAGAAGAACTCGCGGTCGTCGGATAACTTCGATCGCAAAAGATACCGGGATGGGCCTCATCTCGATTTGAGAGGTCGGTTTTCTCTGAAGCAAAACTCAGGGAATTCCCAGTGTTTTCACAATGACGCGTTTGTGGCGCTGCCCATCGAACTCCGCGTAAAAGACGCGTTGCCAGGTTCCCAGATCCAGCTTGCCAGCCGTAATCGGCAATGTCGTTTCGTGGTGCAGCAGCAAGGATTTTAAATGAGCATCCCCGTTGTCTTCTCCTGTCTGGTGATGCTTGTAATCTGCCCGCGCAGGGGCCAGTTTCTCAAGCCATTCCATAATGTCTTCGATCAGGCCATCTTCCAGATCGTTGACGTAGATTGCGGCGGTGATATGCATTGGAGACACAAAACACAGGCCGTCCTGAATCCCGCTCCGTCGGACAACTTGCTCCACAAGAGGAGTGATGTGTACAACTTCTCGCCGCTGCTCCGTATGCATGTGCAGATATTCCGTGTGTGCCTTCATGGAACATAGAATACTCATAGAAACTGATAAGCGGCCAATCTATGCGATCCAGTCTGCCAACCATAACCGAGAAGATGGCCGTAGCCAGCAACTTCCCGGAGCCGGACCAGCCTTTGCGCGCCATGTACTCCGCCCTGCTGGCTGCTTATGGAACGCGCCAATGGTGGCCTGCCGACACGCCGTTTGAAGTGATACTGGGCGCTTTCCTAACACAAGCGACCGCCTGGCGCAGCGTGGAACGATCCATTGCAAATCTGCGCGCTGCCGGGCTGCTTACAGTCGAAGGCATACGAACGATCACGGAAGAAGCATTGCGCAAAGTGATCCGGCCTTCAGGCTTTGTAATGCGCAAGGCCGCTTCCATCAAAACCTTTGTTCGATTTTTAGATGAGCACTACTGCGGCTCGCTGGAACAGATGGCGAAACAAACCACCGCAGTCCTGCGCCCTCAACTCCTGGCGCTTCCTGGTGTCGGCCCTGAGACCGCCGACGCGATTCTGCTCTATGCGCTGGGCCATCCTGTTTTTGTTGTCGATGAATACTTTCGGCGCGTTGTCACGCGCCATGAATTGCTGTCTGCAAATGCCCGATATGCGGACATGCAGTCCCTGGGCGATCGCGCAATCGCAAGTACAACTCGCGAAGAAACTGCGCGCCATGGAAATGAACTTCACGCCTTGATTGTCGAGGTCGGCAAGCAGCATTGCGGCACCGTTCCTCGCTGCGAAGGCTGCCCACTCCAGCCCTTTCTTCCCTGACAAGCCGAAAAAAACACGTATACTTTCGTTGCGCGACTACTGTTGCAGAATCGTCTATCGAAAAGGAAGGTTTCATGAAAATTTCTCGTTCTCTCAGCGCTGTTGCCGCCTTCGGATTAGTGGCTGGCGGTCTTGCATTTGCCCAACCCACTACGCTGACGGGCGTGGTAAGCGACCAGATGTGCGGCGCCAAACACATGATGGACGGAGGCGCCGCGAAATGCACCCACGAATGCGTCAAGATGGGTTCCCCCTACGTCCTGGTCGTCGGAAGCAAAGTCTACACACTCAAGGGCCACGCCAAAGAACTCTATAACCTGGCAGGAAAAAACGTCGTCGTTAAAGGCACACTCTCTGGGACAACGCTCGACGTTTCCTCCATTACTCCGGGAAAATAACTCTTTCTCCAGCTAGTGTCATACGAGCAGCAGGGTAAATGGTACTCTGCTGCTTTACCTCATTCATGCCTCTCACGCTCTACGTCGCGACAAGCAACCCTGGCAAGCTGCGTGACTTCGACGCCAGTGCGCAAGCGTGTAGGCCCGATACAGTCTTCCTCCCGCTACCGGGATTGCAGGATATTCCGACGCCGACGGAAGATGCATTTACGTTTGCAGAGAATGCCCGCAGCAAGGCGCTTGCCTACAGTCTCCACGCGCCCGATCGCATCGTATTGGCGGATGATTCCGGTCTGGAAGTGGACGCCCTTGACGGCGCGCCTGGCGTCCGGTCCGCCCGCTATGCCGACGACGCTGGCTTCTCTTCCGATCCCGGACTGAGTTCCGACGCCCGCAACAATCTTTTTCTGCTGGAAAACCTTCGCGGCCTTCCCACCACAATGCGCGCGGCGCGCTACCGCTGCGTTCTGGCTGCTGCTCGCAACGGGCGATGCATCGCCGAAGCCGAGGGGTCGGTCGAAGGAATCATTTTAGAGAGTCCGCGCGGTAAGGGTGGATTTGGTTACGACCCGCTGTTTTATTTGCCGGAGTTGCAACGGACCATGGCGGAGATCAGCCTACAGGAAAAATTTCAAATCAGCCACCGTGGCCGCGCGGTCCGTGGCCTGCTGCTGCAATTCGCCGATTGAAGATAGTCGTCCAGCCGCGGCCTATATAAAATTTCATCTACGATTTGCGCTGTACTCAGCAACCGGCGCAATGGTCGCCGCCGCGTCTTCGCGTTTACTGCAACTGGCGTACAGATAATCGCGGTTCATAGTGGCGATCACTTCCAGCGGAATCTCCTTGGGACACGCGGCAGTGCATTCGCCAATGTTGGTGCAACTGCCAAAGGGTTCCGCATTCATCTGCGCGACCATGCTCAAGGCGCGGCGATCGCGTTCCGGCTTGCCTTGTGGCAAAATTCCGAGATGCGTGATTTTGGCTCCTGTAAATAGCGCCGCGGAGGCGTTCGGGCAGGCGGCCACGCAGGCCCCACAACCGATGCAGGCGGCAGCGTCCATGGCGCGGTCCGCGATTTCCTTGCCCACGAGATGCGTATTGCCGTCGGGCGCCTGACCGGTCGAGACGGAAATGTATCCGCCCGACTCAATGATGTGATCGAAAGCGCGACGATCGACGATGAGATCTTTGATGGAAGGAAAGGCCGCGGCGCGCCACGGTTCGATGACCAACTCCTGGCCGTCTTTGAAGTGCCGCATGGTCAACTGACAGACCGTCGTTGCGCGCTCCGGACCATGCGCTACGCCGTTGATCATAAAGCCGCAGGAGCCGCATATACCTTCGCGGCAGTCGTGCTCAAACGCAACAGGCTCCTGGCCTTTTTCAGTCAACGTTTCGTTCAGCACATCCAGACATTCGAGCATCGACATCTCAGGATCGACATTGTCCATCGTGTAGCTGATGAATGTGCCCGGCTCTTTGCGGGTATTCTGACGCCAGATTTTCAGTTTTAATTTCATTACTTGTAGCTCCTCTGGCTGGGATGAACGTAGTGGAATTCCAATGGCTCCTTCGTCAATTCAGGAGGACTGCCGGGACCGCGATAGCCCCAGGCCGCCACGTAGGAATAGTGTTCATCGTCGCGCTTGGCTTCGCCGTCGGGCGTTTGGTATTCCTCGCGGAAGTGGCCGCCGCAAGACTCATTCCGCTCGCGGGCGTCGATGCACATCAACTCGGCCAGTTCGAAGAAATCGGCGACGCGGCCAGCTTTTTCCAGACTCTGGTTTAAATCATAGCCGCTGCCGGGAACGGTGACGTTCTGCCAGAACTCCTCGCGCAACGTCCGGATTTGCTGAATCGCTGATTCGAGTCCCTCTGCCGTGCGCGCCATGCCGCAGTAGTCCCAGACGATTTTTCCCAGTTCGCGATGAAAAGAATCGACGGTGCGCTTGCCGCGGATCGAAAGCAGCTTATCAGTCTTTTGCTGGACAGAGGCAACGACGCTATGAACTTCACTGTGCAACTCGTCCACCTTCTTGAACTTGTTCGTCGCCAGATAATTTCCCACCGTGTACGGGATGACGAAGTAGCCGTCCGAAAGGCCCTGCATCAGCGCGCTGGCTCCTAAACGATTGGCCCCGTGATCGGAAAAGTTGGCTTCGCCCAGCACGAACAGGCCGGGGACGGTGCTCTGCAACTGGTAGTCCACCCACAGGCCGCCCATGGTGTAGTGCATGGCGGGATAGATGCGCATGGGGACTTTGTACGGGTTCTCGTCCGTAATGCGCTGGTACATGTCGAACAGGTTTCCATAACGCTCGCGAATTGTTTTCTCGCCCAGCCGGTTGATGGCGTCGGAAAAATCAAGGTAAACGCCGAGTCCCGTCTTTCCCACTCCGCGGCCTTCATCGCAGACGGCCTTCGCGTTGCGCGAGGCCACGTCGCGCGGGACAAGATTGCCAAAGCTTGGATAGCGCCGTTCGAGATAATAATCGCGCTCGTCTTCCGGGATTTCATTCGGCGAACGCTGGTCGCCTTTCGTTTTCGGCACCCAGATGCGTCCGTCGTTGCGCAGCGACTCGCTCATCAGCGTGAGCTTCGACTGATAGTCGCCCGATACCGGAATGCAGGTGGGGTGAATTTGCGTGAAGCAAGGGTTGGCAAAAAGCGCTCCACGCTTGTAGGCGCGCCAGCTTGCGGTCACGTTCGAACCCTTGGCGTTGGTGGACAAATAGTAGACGTTCCCGTAGCCGCCGCTCGCCAGGATCACCGCATCGGCAATATGCACGCTCAGGTCGCCCGTCACCAGATTGCGCGCCACGATGCCGCGCGCCTGTCCATCGATCACGATCAGGTCGAGCATCTCCGTGCGCGGAATCATTGTGACCGTCCCGGCGTGGACCTGCCGTTCGAGCGCCTGATACGCGCCCAGAAGAAGTTGCTGGCCCGTCTGGCCGCGCGCATAAAAAGTGCGTGAGACCTGAGCGCCGCCGAAGGAACGATTGGCCAGTGCGCCGCCGTATTCGCGCGCGAACGGAACGCCCTGCGCCACGCACTGGTCGATGATTTGCACGCTGATCTGCGCCAGCCGATAAATGTTGGCCTCGCGAGCGCGGAAGTCGCCGCCCTTGACCGTGTCGTAAAACAGGCGATAAATGCTCTCGCCGTCGTTCGGATAGTTCTTGGCCGCGTTGATGCCGCCCTGCGCCGCGATGGAGTGCGCGCGACGCGGCGAGTCCTGGAAGCAAAAGCATTTTACTTTGTAGCCCAGTTCCCCGAGCGACGCCGAAGCAGACGCCCCTGCGAGGCCAGAACCTACGACGATGAGGGAATGCTTTCGTTTGTTGGCGGGATTGACCAACTTCATGTCGAAACGGGCCTTGTCCCACGCCTGCTCAATCGGACCGGAAGGAATTCTTGCGTCGAGTGTCATGTTATTTTACTATCCCCAGCAAAACACTGATCGGAATGGAAATGTATCCCAGGACAATGAGAGTGGCAATCAGCAGCGCCAGATTTTTCAATACCAGCGTGTGACGCGGATGGGCCAGCCCGACCGACTGGAACATGCTCCAAAGACCGTGTCTCAGATGGAAGCCAAGTAACGTGATTGCAAAGATGTACCACGCGGAGACCCACCAGACGCTGAAGCCCGACACCAGATTATGGTACACATCGCCTTCGACAAACGCCGCCTCTGGATGAATGTACCCGGCGGTGAACTGGAGCAGGTGAAAGATGATAAAGGCCAGAACGATGGGGCCGCTCCAGTACATGGTGCGTGACGCGTAGGAGGAATTGATGGCCTCTTTGCGCGAATAGCCGATGGGCCGCGCTTTCTTGCTGCGCAACGCCAACTGTACGGTCGCTGTAATGTGGAGAATGATCGCGACGATCAGGGTGATGCGTACGATCCACAGTACTTCGCCAATGGTGTGTAGAAAGTGGGAGTACCCATTGATTTTTGCCGGGCCTTCAAATACCTGCAAATTACCCAGCAGGTGACCGATCACGAAGAGGAACATCATCGCGCCCGTGACCGCCATGACGACTTTTTTTCCGTTTGTAGATTGCCAGAAAGTTACCGCCCGGTTTTGACGCGGACCCACAGCAGTTGCGCTCATTGTTGCGCTCATCGAATTTTCCCAGCCTTATCCAGGTGAATCATTGACTGCTGGATTTCTGTACATCCAGCCGTTTTCTATCTGCAGCGCTCAAGACCGCTCAGAAACGCGCAGACTAAGTGCCACGCAAGCACCGAGTCGAAGCCCACACAACCCTCGTAGTGCGAGTTGCCAGAAACTGCCTGTTCCTCTTATTGAGTCTGTGGAAGAGTCAACATTCATTATTGGTTCGCAGGCGCGACAGAGTCAAGGAAAGGAGTGCATTGCCGGGTGACACGACTTGGTTGAGGCAATCGCTTTCTTGCAAAAAAAAGTCTCCAGAACTCAGGGATGTCGATTTGGCCGCACCCGCCCAGCAAAAATAAAAGGCCCAAAAATAGGGCCTTTTATCAGCAAACATCCGACGCGGGTTACATATTGCTAAAAATGTCGTGGCCCTCTTCATTTTTCTTCATGCGCTCGCCAGCGCGTTTGGCGGCATTCATCGCTTCGTGCTCCGCATGCCGATGCACTTCCTCTTCTTCCTTGGTTTGTCCAAGTTTTTCATTTGAGGGCCTTGCAGGTGTGTTTTTGTTCAGATCGAGAATTTCTGCCATGGTAATTTTTACCTCTACGTAACAGGATGACAGCCAGGCAAGAAGAGGTTGCACTGAGAAAGCAATTCCCCGCGAAGAGGCCGAATTTGCCGGTCCTTCGATGGATACCTATTTGCATCCAACAAACGCCGAGTCGATGCGACCTTAACTACCGACACTGCGTATAACTCATGTTCGCAGCAGTTGTAGTTTCTCCGGGTTTGAGGGCCAGCGGTCCTCCGCCAGGCGTAGTTGTAGCACGAACATTATTCGACAGGCAGTCAGGTGCGCCGCCGGATTCTGGAATCTGCGCGAATGATTCCGCCGTATAGCCCGGCGCACTTCCTTGCTGCGTGAACTGCGCCGTTTGCTGGGAACAGGCAACCACGTTGGGAGCCACGGTGGGAAGCAGCATGGAGTAGGACGCGCAATCTGTACCGGCGGGACAATTTCCCAAGCCGGCAGTCAGCATGGCCTCATTGTAGGGACTCTGCGTGGGTAGCAATGGCACGGTGATGGTTGTGCCGCTCGCGCCGACTTGCTGGAGAGCATCCGCCTGCATGGCGGCAGTGGTGGGAACAGCAGGCATCAGAGTTCTCTGCGTTGCCATCAACCCTTGCAGGACACCTTGTCTCGTCCCAGGAACCAGTGGAATTTCTCCAGCAATCTGTCCAGACTGAATGCCCGTCTCCACACCTGCCGAGTACGCTACGTTTTCTCCATCGACGCCAACTGCCACCAGATCGTAGGTTCCCTGCGGCACCGGGCACAGCACAAAAGAGCCATCGGCGTTGGCTGCTGTACGCATCAGAATGCGGTCGATACCGCTCTTCGCACTCTTTTGTTCCAGCGCAACGATGACCGATCCGCCCTTGAGTGCCGCCCCGGTGGAGGAACTGACGACCATTCCACTGATGGAGCCTCCCGTAGACGAAACCAATCCCGCATGCACCACAGGCTTCAATTCATACCCGCCATTCGCGGTCTGCAAAATGGAGGAGCAGACATCGAAATTCAGGTCGATAGAAGGTTGCTCGCCTGCGTCGATCGCTAGGCTGCCATTGGCAATCTGAGTCACTGGGATCTCAATCCCAGTAGTCGTCTCCGCGGACAATTGCAGATCGTGCAGACTGTTGTCGCTGCGTACGACACAGTTTGCATAAGAGGCTCCGCACGCATTGTTCGATACTCTGGAAGCAGATGCGTCCGCTGTCAGGATGATGCGTATTTGCTGATAGTCCCCGACGGCGATTTGCTGGCCGATACCTAAGGATGCCAGGAAGCACTTGCTGCTGGCCTGCCCCATAAGATCGACCTGCTGCGGGGCAGCAGATAGGTTAGGAGTAAGATCGACAAAACTTGGATCGTTCGCTGGCGCATCCGCGCTGGTGCTGGCCTGGACATCTGCAATCGTCACGTAGACATGGGTCAGCGGACCGTTGGGAGCCTTACATGCTGCCGGATCGCTGATCATGACCGATACGGCTGTAGTCGTTCCCGGATTTGGAGTGGTGTTTCCGGTATTTGTGATCGGAGCACTGATATTCGTGGTGGTGCCGGAACCAGTAGCAAAGGGAGAGCCGCCACTGCAACCAGATAGACAGAGCACTATGAAAGCCGCGCATGTGGGGGCAAGCGAGGTGCGCATTCAATCTCCAATATTCAGGAACACAAATATAAAACAGGTAAAAAATTGGTTTTGTCGAATTCAATGCAAGCACGATGCCATAAAGCGACATTTCGTTGCCTATCGTCTAGGATTTGAATTCTTGCTCTCAAAAGAATTAGTTTGTAGCCCCACATATGGGGCAATCATGTCGTTAACTACACAAATCATGTCGTTAACTACAAAGGTTCCATTTGCATTTTGCGTACGCATCGCTCGGAAATCTTTTCCCTTCAATCGGCAAATCCTTCCAAATCCTCCATGGATCGGGTACTTTTTACACGCCAGTAGGTACAACACGCGCATTCAGAAACTTTCGGCGCCTCTCTGCTACACTTCGCCTATCGCAATTACAGGAGACGCTGGCTGGATGAGACGCTCCCTTGCTTTGTTTTGCCTGATCGGCGCCACGATAAACGCAACTATGAGACTGAATGCTGCGACAACACCGAGCCATGCGAAGCCCGCGGACGCTGCAACTGTCCACGCATCCTCCCTGGTGATCGACACTCACGCAGACACGCCGCAGCGTCTGGTGGACCAGAATTTCGATCTGGATGACCCACTCGGCGACGGTCAGTGGAGCCTGCCAACAGCTCGCAAAGGCAATCTGGGAGCGGAGTTTTTCTCCATCTGGGTAGACCCCGATCAATACAAAGGGCATGAAGTACAGCGCGCGCTGGAGCTGATCGATTCCGTGTATCAGCAGGCGGCGAGACATCCGGACCAGATGGCCATGGCGTTTTCTCCGGCAGACATTGAGCGTATTCACCGCCAGCACAAACTAGCTGCACTGCTTGGCGTCGAAGGTGGCCACGCTATCGACCACAACCTGGGAATTTTGCGCGACTATTATCGCCTTGGCGTCCGCTATATGACGCTGACGTGGTCCAACTCCAATGGCTGGGCAGACTCCTCTGGCGATGCGGACGATACAACTGTAGCGCACACGAAAACCGGCCTGAGCGAGTTTGGCAAAGATGTCGTCTACCAGATGAACCGCATGGGGATGATGGTGGATGTTTCCCACGTCTCCGACAAGACCTTTTACCGCGCGCTGATCTTGACCCGCGCTCCAGTGATCGCGTCCCACTCAGGCGCGCGTGCCTTGTGTGCCAGCCCGCGCAATATGACGGATGACATGCTGATGGCCATGACGCGAAACGGCGGCGTGGTGCAGGTAAATTTTTATTCCGTCTTCATCAGCGAAGCGTATCGGACAGCCTGGAACGCGCAGGCACCCGAACGCGCCAAGGCCAAAGAGTCTGCGCTGAACCGGGCGAAAACCGCTGGCCAACCCGTTCCCTATGCTGAGTACGACCGCATCGATCGTGAATTTGCGGCGAAGATTCCCCGCCCGCCCTTGAGCGATCTCATCGATCAGATCGACCACGTTGCCAAAGTTGCCGGAATCGACCACGTCGGCCTGGGATCGGACTTCGATGGGGTGTCCTCTCTGCCAGCAGGGATCGACTCGCCCGCGGACCTGCCGAAGATCACCGCAGCCCTGATGGCGCGTGGCTATACGGCGGCCGACATGCGGAAAATTCTCGGCGGGAACATGATGCGCGTGTTCGGTCAGGTGGAGGCGGTTGCGAAAGACATGCAGACCAACGCGCCAGAGACCCGTCCACGCATCCTCCAGAGCCAGCCAGGGGAGTAGGTGCGGTTGAGGTCGGCAGCCTGACTCTTTCGGAATTACAATACAAAGTGATGTTTCCCCAGATGTATCGCGTCGCTCTCGTCTTCTCGGTGATCACGTTTGGCCTCGCTGCCTATGCGCAGCAAGCCACGCCGTCGCAGTCGGAAACCCAGCAACAGCCGACCACGCCTTCAGCCGCTTCGCAGAAAGACGCTCTGCCTGACGATCCTTCGACGACTGCGCACATCGTTCCTCCATTGGAACCCGAAGGGCCTACCGCCGTGCTCGACACCACCATGGGCCGCATGGTTTGCCGCCTTTATTCCAAGGAAGCGCCGTTGACCGTGGACAATTTTGTAAGCCTGGCAACCGGCAGCAAGGTATGGACCGATCCTGTGACCCATAAGAAAATGCATAACAAGCCGCTCTACAACGGCACAACCTTTCACCGCGTGATTCCCGGCTTTATGATTCAGGGTGGTGACCCTACAGGCACCGGAACTGGCGATGCAGGATATTTTTTCAACGATGAAATTACCCCTGCACTCACCTTCGATGTCGCCGGTCGCCTGGCGATGGCCAATGCCGGACCCAATACCAATGGTTCGCAGTTTTTCATCACAGTAGCGCCGCAACCTTCCCTGGATGAGCACTATTCCATCTTCGGGCAATGCGATCCTTCCAGTGTGCTCGTGGCTGAGTCGATCACGCAGGTACCACGTAACGATCAAGACAAGCCGCTGGAACCGGTCTACCTGAATAAAATCACCATCGTGCAAAACGGACAACCAATACCCGCACCTCCGCCCGCTGCGGCGCAACCGAGTTTGGGCGCGGCAACGCAACCATAAGAGACTTTTGCAGTTCTTAACGTTAAGGAGCTTCTCACGTCATGAGCCAGTCCCCAGGAACCTACGCAGTTTTCCAAACTTCAGAAGGCAAAATAGTTTGCCGCCTCCACGAAAAAGATGCGCCGAAAACAGTTGCCAATTTCATCGACTTGGCGGAAGGCAACCGCGAATGGACGCACCCTGCGAACAATAAAAAATCGAAAGACAAACTTTACGACGGCACCGTGCTGCATCGAGTGATACCGAAGTTCATGATCCAGGGCGGGGACCCGGCAGGTACTGGTTTCGGTGGCCCAGGCTATAAGTTCGAAGATGAAACCAAGGGCTCGCCGCACAGCTTCAACAAGCCCGGTAAACTCGCCATGGCGAACTCCGGTCCCAACACCAACGGTTCACAGTTCTTCATCACCGTGGCGGAGACGACATGGCTGGACGGCAAGCACACGATCTTTGGCGAAGTGGTCGAGGGTCAGGACATCGTCAACAAAATTTCCGAACTGGACCGCGACCGCAACGATAAACCGCGCAAGCCTGTCGTCATTGAATCGGTTGTCATTGAACGCGTGGCGTAGTTGGATCGTTTGAATTGCATTTTGGACAAGAAAGCCCGCTCTCTGAGCGGGCTTTTTATAGCAAATCCACAAAATACTGCCATTGAAAAATAAGGCTTGTCATTCTAAGGTCGCCGCGCCTGCCCGCCGCGGAGGGGCGACCGAAGAATCCAGAGGGTGATTGGTAACACCGATCAAGCCAATATTCTCTGGATTCTTCACTTCGGTCAGAATGACTCTCATTTTCGTAACCAGCAGCTATACGCCAATCACACCGCAAAGTTCCTTGACGGAATCCGCGCTCTTTTGCAAACCGGCCTGCTCTTCTGGCGTCAGCTTGATCTGGATGATCTCTTCCAGTCCGCGAGCGCCTAGCTTGCATGGGACGCCCACGAAAAGCCCATGGATTCCATACTCGCCTTCCAAATATGCAGCGCAAGGCAGGATCTTCTTCTTGTCTTTCAGGATCGCTTCCACCATCTCGACCGCGGCAGCCGAAGGCGCATAGAAGGCGCTGCCCGTCTTGAGATATTTGACAATCTCCGCGCCGCCATCCCGAGTCCGCTGTACCAGCCGATCGATGGTGGCTTTGTCCATCAACTCCGTAATTGGGATTCCGGCAACGGTGGAATAACGCGCCAGGGGAACCATGGTGTCGCCGTGTCCGCCGAGAACAAATGCGGTGACATTCTCGACGCTGACCTTCAGTTCTTCTGCAATGAAGGTACGAAAGCGCGCCGAATCCAACACGCCAGCCATACCGATGACCCGCTCGCGATTGAACTTCGACAGCTTGTATGCGGCCTGCGCCATCGCATCCAGAGGATTGGAAACGATAATCAGGAAGCAGTCCGGCGAGGCAGCCACCACTTTGCTCACCACGTCCGACATGATTCTGTAATTGGTCTGTAGCAAATCGTCGCGGCTCATTCCGGGCTTGCGCGGAATGCCTGCCGTAATCACTACAACATCGGAGTTCGCCGTGGCCGCGTAGTCGTTCGATCCGACGGCATGCACGTCGCGTTTCTCGATCGGCATGGCCTCCATCAAATCGAGCGCCTTGCCCTGCGGCACTCCTTCGACCACATCGACCAGCACAATGTCCGCCAGTTCCTTTGCTGCAATCCAATGCGCGGTCGTCGCTCCCACATTGCCCGCGCCTACAATCGATACTTTCTTCCGCATAGTTCTCCTTTAGAGATTTTTTGATAATTCCGTCATGTTCGCGATCATGCGAGTGGCAAATTCACTGGTACCCACCTTGGTGGCCCCCTGCATCTGCCGCTCAAAATCGTAAGTCACGAATTTCTGCTGGATGGTCCGCTCCATGGAATTTTCGATCAGGCGCGCTGCTTCTCCCCAACCGATAAAGTCGAAGAGCATGACGCCGGACAGCATCACGGAGCCTGGGTTGATGACGTCTTTGTCCGCGTATTTGGGCGCGGTCCCGTGCGTTGCCTCAAATACCGCGTAACCGTCGCCGACGTTGGCGCCGGGCGCGATACCCAGTCCGCCTACCTGGGCTGCACAAGCGTCGGAAATATAGTCGCCATTCAGGTTCGGCGTCGCCAGCACGCTGTATTCATCGGGGCGGACGATCACTTGCTGAAAAATCGAGTCGGCAATGCGGTCGTTGACCAGCAACTTCTTCTTCCACTTCCCTTGCCCGTGGCTGGCACCGATGCTGTCGATCACACGCTTCACTTCGGCAAAAACTTCATTGCGAAATTTCTGCGGCGCATGCTCCAGACCCGGTTCAATCAAGGCTGCATTTTGCTCGACAGAAATATTGGGATTGGTTGCCAGATTGCCAAGTATCCAGCTTTCGCGCTCGGTGACGATGGCGTCGCGGAACTCATTCACCGCGACCTCATAACCCCACTCGCGAAATGCGCCTTCAGTGAATTTTTGAATGTTGCCCTTGTGCATCAACGTGACCGACTTGCGGCCATGCTTCAGCGCAAACTCGATGGCAACACGCACCAGCCGTTTTGTGCCGGTAATGGAAATCGGCTTGATGCCGATGCCGGAATCCTCGCGGATCTTTTTCTTGGTTCCCGCCAGCATTTCATTATTCAGAAAGTCGAGGACCTTTTTCTGTTCTGGAGTTCCCTGCTTGAACTCGATACCCGCGTACACATCTTCCGTGTTCTCGCGGAAGATGACGATGTCCAGCTTTTCCGGATGCTTCACCGGGCTGGGCACTCCCTGGTAGTAGCGCACCGGGCGAATACAGGAATACAGATCGAGCGTCTGGCGCAGCGTCACGTTGAGCGAGCGAATACCGCCGCCGACAGGCGTCGTCAGCGGACCTTTGATAGAGACGCGCAGGTCGCGCGCGGCCTGGATGGTGTCGTCCGGCAGCCAGTTCTGGAAACGCGCATAGGCCTTTTCACCAGCAAAGATTTCAAACCACTTCACCGAGCGCTTGCCGCCGTAAGCCTTCTCGACGGCTGCATCGAACACACGCTGCGAAGCGCGCCAGATGTCGCGACCGGTGCCGTCGCCTTCAATGTAAGGGATGATGGGGTTGTCGGGTACTTGGTACGTTCCGTTGGAGTATTGAATCGGCTCGCCGTCTTTCGGTAGGGCAACGCCGCTGTAACTTGCCTGCATCGAGTGCATTCTCCAGTCCGAATTGTGTCACCCTACAGGCTAACATTCCGTTTCCCTCACCGGCAAAACCGCATGGATGCAATGCAGCATGGATTGTGTTGATCGAAAAAATAGTAGGATAGTGAGTGCGGTATTTCTCTGGGAGCTTGCAGCAAAATGCCGCCGGATTAGGACATTCAGATGCGCATGGTCAGTCGTCACGTCCACCCTCGCGTAATCCGCCATTTCCATTTTGGATGGGCCGTGATGACAGCTCTTCTGCTTTCCCTCTGGGTGCCGCATTGCCGCGCGCAATACGCAGCCGACCAGCCTGTGGGCGGAACAGCGCAAACGGGCCTGCCCCCCTATTTGAAGCAGGCTGGAATCGCACAAAATCTGAACCATAAGTTGCCTCTTACCGCGCAATTTATTGACTCTACCGGCAAAACCGTTTCTCTCGGCCAATATTTTGGAAGCCGACCCGTCGTGCTGGCGGAGGTCTACTTCAGTTGCGGCATGTTATGCCCGCAGGTGCTGCACGGAGCCGCCGACTCTCTGAAACAAACCGGGCTAAAGGCTGGCAAGGATTACGATGTGCTGGTTGCGAGCTTCGATCCGCAGGACACACCGCAGCAGGCCGTCGAAGCTAAACAACATTTTCTCAACTGGCTCGGCGACCCATCCGCGGCCTCCGGCGTGCATTTCCTGACCGGCGCGCAGCCTTCCATCGATGCGTTAACAACCGCTACGGGATTTCACTATGTTCGCGTGCCGGGCCCCGATGGCAAACTGGACCAGTTCGCGCATTCCAGCGTCATCATGGTGGCAACACCAGACGGTCGCCTGTCAAAGTATTTTTCCGGAATTGAATACGCGCCACGCGATCTGCGGCTCGCCATGGTCGAGGCATCGGACCACAAGATCGGCACCGCAACCGACCTTTTCCTGCTCTACTGCTGCAATTACAATCCGACATCCGGCAAATACACGGTCGCCATTCTGCGTGTCCTTGGATTGGCAGGCTTCGTTACCATTTTGATCGTCATCGGCATGTTCTATCTGCTCACTCGCAAACCCACAGGCCGTAAATTTCCACCTTCTTCGCCCACTGCCGCGTAAGTCGCATGGGTTCAGGCTTCCTCGCCGCATTTGCGACACGGCATCATCCTACCAAGATGATCCTTGCGACCTTCCACGCTGATTACCCACGGCCGCAGCAGCCACGGAGGATTGTGCCGGACGTGTTGCGCATGTCCGCACGATAGCTCGGCGACCCAGTCCGCGTGCTCGTCCTGGTGATAACCGATAATCTTTCGTAATGGCTGCTTACTCATGCTGTGAATAAGACTACTGGGTGTGCGCGGCGGGGCATAATATAAGCAGGCCATCGACAACTCTTCCCAGTGATTCAAACTTTTGACGTTCTCATTCTCGGAGCTGGCGCCGCCGGTTTAATGTGTGCCATCGAAGCCGGGAAACACGGCAAGCGGGTCGCGCTGCTCGAACACGCGGACCGCATTGGGAAAAAGATCCTGATCTCTGGCGGTGGACGCTGCAACTTTACCAACCTTCATTGCCGACCGGAAAACTTTCTGTCGGCAAATCCACACTTCTGCAAATCCGCGCTGGCGCGCTACACGCCAGAGGATTTTCTGGCGCTGGTGACGAAGCACAACATTCCGTACCACGAGAAAACGCTGGGTCAACTGTTCTGTGATCGTTCTGCGCGCGATATTGTGTCGATGCTGAAAGAGGAATGCCGTCAGGCTGACGTGCAAATTTTTCTGAATGCACAGGTGCAGGAAGTCCGCCACATTGCAGGCTTTCACGTCTTGACACAGAGCGCAGAATTCTCCGCCCCGGCCCTGGTGGTCGCGACTGGCGGCCTGTCGATTCCAAAAATGGGCGCGACCTCTTTGGGCTATCGACTCGCAAGGCAGTTTGGTATTGAAGTGCGCGATTGTCGCCCCGCGCTGGTTCCGCTTCTCTTTGCCAAAGAAGACCTAGAACGCTACGCCGACCTGGCAGGAGTCTCGGCGGACGTTATCGTGAGTTGCGCTACGCAAAGCTTTCGCGAGAAGCTGTTGCTCACGCATCGTGGTTTGAGCGGCCCTGCGATTCTGCAAATTTCTTCTTACTGGAAAATTGGCGACTCGTTAGAGATCGACCTGGCGCCAGAGCAGCAATGGACCGAGTTTCTGCGCCATCCCAAAACGCCACGTGACATTCCGACAGCAAAAAACACGCTACGCAACGTACTTCCCCATCGACTTGCAGAACGATGGCTGGCGTTGCATCCGCCTACAGGCTGGACGAATCACTCACTTGATCTCTGGGAAGAGCAGCTCCATCGCTGGGAAATCCATCCCGTAGGCACGGAAGGCTATGAGAAAGCAGAAGTCACCGCGGGCGGTGTCGATACCGACGAGCTATCGGCCAGAACCATGGAAAGCCGCAAGGTGCGTGGCCTCTTTTTTATTGGAGAAGTGGTCGATGTGACCGGACATCTTGGCGGATTTAATTTTCAGTGGGCCTGGGCTTCAGGCCATGCTGCCGGACAAGCTCTTGCGAGTTGACCGGCAGCAAAGCTAGAAACAACCGCGGTTAAAACTTGTTCCAAAGGAACTGATTGTAGACATCGTGGTGGTACTGCACCTCAGGCGCCTTCACAAAAGTGCCCAACAAACGTGGACAGCGATCCGCCGACCCCTGCTTCAAGTCCGCATAGCGGCCCTTCACATCGGCGCCAAGCAATGTAGTCGTCCACTCGGAAGCGCGAAAGTTTTCAAGCGCCGTGTAAATATTGTCCGGCAGGTAGCGTTCCGCCTGGCGAAGGTTCTTGATCTTCGCAGTCGAACCATGGATCCCAGCTTTGAAGATGGAATACAGCACGAGATACGGATTCGCATCCGGGCTTACGGACCGGACCTCGATGCGAGAGCTCTTTTCATTTCCAATCGGCACCCGCACCATGGAGCCGCGGTCCGTGGCCGACGTTTTGATCTGGTTCGGCGCTTCAAAGTGAGGATCGAGTCGCCGATAGGCATTCACGCTGGCATTCAGTAGCAGGCACAGATCGTTGCCGTGGGTCAAAATGCGGTCGCTGAACGACCATGCAAACTTGCTCAGCTTTTCTTCGCCCTTGGGGTCCCAAAAAAGATTTTTTCCTTTTTTGCTGATGGAAACGTTCGTGTGCATCCCACTTCCGTTGACGCCAACCACCGGCTTCGGCAGAAAGGAAGCGGTCAGGCCCATTCTGGTGGCAACCTGGCGGCAGACCAGTTTATAAAGCTGGATCTGGTCGGCAGCCGCCACAACCTCGCCATAGCTGTAGTTGATTTCAAACTGCGACGGCGCAACCTCCGGATGGTCTTTTTCATTCTCAAAACCCATGGCCCGCTGCACTTCCGCCGTGGTATCGATGAACGTCCGCAACGGGTCGCCCGGCAAAGAATGGTAATATCCGCCAGTATTGACGTATTCAAACGATCCTGTCTCGTGATACCGCCGTTCCGCGTCTGTGCCCTGGAAAAGAAATCCTTCAATCTCGTTTGCGGCGTTCAGCGTGTAACCTTCCTGGTCGTATTGTTCCTGCGCAAACTGCTTCAGTACGCCACGTATGTCGGCAGAATAAAATTTTCCGTTCTTATCGATCACTTCTCCAAACACCAGCACCTTGCCGCTGCCAAAAAAGTCCGCAGGCGCCCAGTAGAAGGCGCTCCAGTCAAGGCCAAGGCGTAGATCGCTTTCGCGCTGCGCCGTAAACCCGCGTATAGATGAACCATCGAAGGTCAGATTGTCCCAGCTCTTTACGAGAAACTTCTTGTCGTAGTCGAGCATGTGCAGGCGGCCTTCGAGATCGCTGAACAGGACGGTGACCGCCTTGATGCGCTTTTCATCCGTCAGGTATTTCAGCCGCTCTTCTTGAATGGTGTGTGCAGCTACACGGTTCTTTCTCTGCTCTTTGGCTTGCAGGTTCAACTGCTCCAGCTCTTCGTATGAGAGCGCCAGGAAGTCGCGAAGTTCGATGGACATGAATCTCCTTGAGATGCGGTACACGGCCCCTTCAATTCGCTGAGTGCAATCAGTTTGTGCTGAGGCCGGTGGGTGCGTGGAAATGAATTGCTTTCCCTCACCTTACGCGATACGGCCTTCCACGTAAACTACGATAGATTTCCTTTATTCTACGAATAGCTTTTTTTTATGCCGTCCAGCCGTTAGCATTACGGAAACAGCGATGGACTTCGAACAACTCAAGGCATTTGTCGAGGTGGCCCGGAACGCGAGCTTTTCTCGTGCCGCGGAGAAGTTGTTTCGTACTCAGCCAGCAATCTCCGCGCAAATTCGCTCGCTGGAAGAGGATGTGGGCGCGCGACTGTTCGACCGCACCGGCGGACGCGTCACGCTGACCGCCGGAGGAAAGCTGTTCCTGCAATATGCGGAAGAATGTTTGCAGGCCCGTCGTAATATCGTGCGCGCATTGGCGGAAATGACCCGCACGCCACGTGGCGAACTGGTGGTCAGTGCCAATGAAGCCACCTGCCTCTACATTTTGCCGCAAGTCTTCGCGCAGTTTAAAAGAAAATATCCCCGCGTGTCTGTGTCCATCGCGCGCAACGAGCGATCGCGAACCTTGGAGGCCGTGATGGCCCAGGAGGTAGACTTCGGTGTCACCGCGCAGCCGGTAAATGATCCTCGCCTGACCATTGTTCCGGTGCATCAGGATGAAATGGTCGTGATTACTCCGACTGGTCATCCGCTGGCGGCAAAGCGAAGTACGCAGCTAGCTCAGGTCGCCGCGTTTCCACTGATCCTTCCCAAGCAGGGGCGCACGCGAGATGCCATCGATCAACTGTTTTCCGCTCGACAACTGAAACCGGAAATTTCCATGGAACTGGAGTCGAGCGAACTCATCAAGCGCTTCACGGCTGCGGGCGTGGGCGTAGGCATTCTTGCTCGTTCCAACACGGCCGCGGAGTTTGCAGCGGGGCTGTTGGGCGTGGTTGAACTGGAGGACGTGCGGATCGCGCGAGACCTGGTCCTGGTGTACCGCAAAGACAAATCTTTGAGCCGCGCCGCACAGGCCTTTATTGAAATTATGCAGACGAGCGTGGGCCTGCCACGTAGTAGTGTTGCCGCGAAAAACACCGTGCGGAGCTGACAGAACTTGGACCTCGCAAGCTACAATCGCTAAGAATGCTGTCGTTGCATACACTTCGCTCCGCATGGCTGGCGGCCGCTGCCTTCTTTGCAGGAGGCATCAATGCCATTGCTGGCGGCGGTTCGCTGCTTTCCTTCCCAGCTCTGCTCCAGGCGGGCATTCTGCCGGTGCAGGCCAATGCGACCAATTCCGTTGCCCTGATGCCGGGGCAGTTCGCATCCGCTGCCGCCTACCGGCGCGAACTACAGAGGCATCGTTCTCTGCTGGTTTCTCTGTTGCTTGCCGCTTTCACAGGCGGCCTGCTGGGAGCGCGTTTGCTGCTGGCAACGCGGCAGGAGCAATTTCTGCATCTTGTGCCCTGGCTCTTGCTTACAGCAACCATGCTCTTTGCCGGCGGACCACCGTTACAACAACGTCTGACCCAGAAACTGACAGCACCCGACGTACCCCATCCCTCTGGCCTGCGCCCGCTGGCGCGCATTTTGTTACCCATTGGCATTTTTGCCATTTGCCTATATGTCGGCTTTTTTAGGGCCGGTTCCGGCCTGATGATCATGGGGGTATTGAGTTTCGCAGGAATCGAAAGCGTGCATGAAATCAATGCGCTGAAGACGGCAATCATCAGCGTGTCGAGCATCGTGGCTACCGTCACCTTCCTCTTCTATGGCGCTGTGCTCTGGCACTATGGGCTGCTCATGATGCTTGCCGCCGGCATCGGCGGCTATGCCAGCGCTCGCGTCGCTCGCAGGCATAAACCTCGCGGCATTCGCATGGCGATCATCGCGATGGGCTGCGTAGTCACCTTGTACTATTTCTGGAAAGTGTATTGATGTCGAATCTAGCGACTGTCGCCGCTGCAACTTCTCTCGTGCTACCGCCACAATTAGTTGAACTCGTTGGCTCAATTGCGGCGGTCTGCACCACCGCTTCCCTGATACCGCAACTTGTGCGCGTCTGGCAGCGAAAAAGCGCCCATGATATTTCTCTGGGGATGTTCACCACGTTCTCGATCGGCATACTGCTCTGGATGATTTACGGCTTTCTGCTTGCGTCGCGCCCGATGGAAGTAGCCAATGCAGTGACGTTGATTTTTTCATTGACGATTCTTGTATTGAAGCTGCGCTACGACCGCAGATAGCAGACCCTCCCGGAGCACAACCGTCCAGATCGGAGTAAAAACTAAAGTATGAGTCACGAAGGTATCCGTTTTGTTTCGGAAAACGAAGCCAGCAAAGCTACAGCGCAACAGCAGGAACTCCCGCGCGGGGCCATCGATCCACAGCGCGTGCGCGTCAACAAAACGGAAGGCACCGGCGTGGAGATCGACTGGAAAGACGGCCATGCGAGCCATTGGACATTCGCCTGGCTACGCGATGCCTGTCCTTGCGCAACGTGCATCGAAGAGCGCGAAGTGAGTGGACTCGAACCGGGCCAACCGAAACCGCAACCTCCCACAGCGCTGCCGATGTTTAAAGCGCCCGTGCGCCCAAAGGAAGTGCGTCCGGTCGGACGCTACGCCATCAGCTTTGACTGGAACGACGGTCACACCAGCGGGATTTACTCCTGGCACTACCTGCGGTCCATGTGCCAGTGCGAAACATGCAGGACCGAGGCCGCTAGATCTGCCGCAAAATCCTGAGTATTTCCGTTACGCTGGAGGCACGCAAAGCAAACTGGCGGTTCGCCGACTTCAGAAAACCCTCCTGCACGGCGCGGTCGAGCATCGCGAAAAACGGCTGCCAGTAATCCGCAATATCGAGCAGGACAATCGGCTTTCGATGCAATCCGAGCTGTGCCCAGCCCAGTACCTCGCACAGTTCGTCCAGCGTGCCGTAACCGCCTGGCAATGCGACAAAAGCGTCTGCCATCTCTGCCATCTGGTACTTGCGCTCATGCATACTGGCGACGACATGCAGCTCGGTCAGGCCGCGATGCGCCACTTCCCGGTCCACCAGTTGCTGCGGAATCACGCCGATCGCCCGACCTCCAGCGGCCAACACTGCGTCGGCGACAGCGCCCATCAGCCCAACATGCGCGCCGCCATAGACCAGCCGGAATCCAGAGTCGGCCAGCGAACTACCCAACTCCTCCGCGGCTGCGCGATATTCCGGACGGAATCCATCGGCGGAACCACAATATACACAGACAGTTTTTTGTTTCGGCATGTACTCAGCAGGATAACGCGAGAATCGCAACCTTTTCCGCACGATACACTGGAGTGTTCGCGCAAGTGCGCAGGCTTCAATTGAAAAGTTTGCGCGCAACCGCAGGAGTTTTCCCTTTCGTGTCCCGATTGCTCGAAAAAATGAATCCGCAGCAGCGCGCAGCGATAGAAAACGTCGACGGCCCGCTGCTGATTTTGGCCGGTGCTGGCTCCGGCAAAACGCGCGTCATCACGCATCGGATCGCCTATTTGATTGAAGAGCGCGGCGTATCTGCCGACTCCATCCTGGCTGTCACCTTCACCAATAAAGCGGCAAAAGAAATGGCCGAGCGCGTCGAGCGTCTCTTGGAGCATCGCAGTCTGGCGCGGCCCCTGCTGGCGACCTTCCACTCCTTTTGCGTGCGCGTGTTGCGCCGCGATATTGAAGTGCTGCGCAGCAACGGACGCGGGCGTACCAAAGACTTTGCCATCTACGACGAGACGGAACAGCAGGCGGTCATCAAGCAAACGATGCGCCGGCTCGGTCTGGATGACAAGCAGTTGACGCCGCGGATTGTGCTGTCGCGCATCTCCTGGGCCAAGAACCACATGCTGGCACCGCAAGAGATTTATCTGCAATCTCCGGACCCGAAAACCGAGCGTATCGCTCATCTGTACGACCTGTACAGCAAGGAGCTGGAGCGCGCGAACGCCTTCGACTTTGACGACCTGCTGCTTGAAGCGGTGCGCCTGCTGCGTGCGGTCCCGGAAGTTCGCAACTATTACAATCGCCGTTTTCGCTACATCCTGATCGACGAATATCAGGACACCAACCGTCCGCAATATGAACTGATGAAGATGTTGGCTGGAGAAGAAAAAAATATCTGCGTCGTCGGCGATGAGGACCAGAGCATTTACTCCTGGCGCGGCGCGGACATCCGCAACATTCTGGAATTTGAAAAAGATTTTCCGCAGACAAAAATCATCCGTCTGGAACAGAACTATCGCTCCACACAGGTGATTCTGGAAGCCGCTGGCGCCGTGGTTTCGAACAACATTCAACGCAAAGGAAAAACGCTGTGGACCTCCCGCGATGGCGGCGCTCGGATTGGCTACTATGAAGCGCTGGACGGCGAAGGCGAAGCGCTGTTCGTCGCCGACCACATCCAGAAATATATTCGCCAGACCGGCAATGACGCCGACCCTCCGCGCATCGCCGTTCTGTATCGCACCAATTCGCAATCGCGGCTGGTGGAAGAAGCGCTGCGCCGCTACGGAATCCAGTACACCATGGTCGGCGGATTTTCCTTCTACGACCGCGCGGAAATCAAAGACATGCTCAGCTACCTGAAACTGGTGGCGAATCCGAACGACTCGATTGCCTTGCAGCGCTCCATTAACACGCCACCGCGTGGCATCGGCAGGACGACGCTCGAAACGATTGAGAGGCTGGCGCTCGAAACGGGTACCAGCACGTGGGCCGCTATCGCGGAAATCATCCACAAGAGGCTGGTTTCCGCGCGCGCCATTGCATCGCTTCAGGATTTTCGTCGCATCATCGAAGACGCGCGCGCCATGCTGGCACCAGGCTTCGCGGAAAAACTGAGCGCCGACATTGGCGCTTCCGTTGAAGAAACCGGCAACCTCGAAGCCAGCACGCCAGCACGCGACACTGCCGATACCAGCTTCGACTTCGGTATGTCTGAACTCGAAATTGCAGCCAGTTCAGAAAGTGAGCTCGCAGTTGACGATGAGAGCAGCGAAAGTCTCGCATCTGCATTTGGTCCGGCGGAATTCTCTCCATTTGCCGCAAGCCAGTCCGGAGAAAAACTTTCTCCACTTGCAAGGAAGTCTTCGTCCGATTTGACTACCAAAACCGACGAGCAAGCCTTTCGCAAGCCCGGCGATGCCGCGACGCTGCCGGAAGTGATTAAATTTCTGATTGATCGAAGCGGCTACATTCGAGCGCTCGAAGACGAGGCCACGCCAGAGTCGCAATCGCGCATTGAGAACCTTCGCGAGCTTGCCAACGCCGCGCAGGACGCTCACGAACGCGGCGAAACGCTGGCGGAGTTCCTAGACCACGCCGCGCTGGTTAGCGACACCGACAAGTACGATCCTGAATCGCGCGTGACCCTGATGACGCTACACGCGGCCAAAGGACTGGAATTTCCTCTTGTCTTTCTGGCGGGTATGGAAGAGGGTCTGTTCCCGCACTCGCGCACCATCAACGATGGGGAAGGTCTGGAAGAAGAACGTCGTCTCTGTTATGTGGGCATCACACGCGCCATGGATGCGCTGCTGGTCACGCGCGCGCGCTTTCGTCGCCGCTACGGAAACGATGCGCCAGAGCACTCGACTCCATCGCGTTTTCTCAGCGAAATTCCGGCCCACTTAATTGAAGATCTCAGCGCGCCGGTTCCCGCCAGCACCTGGGGTGGCTATGTGGCGCAGTCCACGCGGACCAATAGCCAACGGACAACACAAGAGACGGGTCACAATCCGCATTGGAGCTACGAAGACGAAGACCAAAGCTCGCCCAGCGCGACCACGCAGACCCCTACAAAAAATCGGACGGCGGGCACGCAGGGCAGCGGTTCCATCGACAACATTGCGCAGTTTTTCAGCGCCCGAGGACAGAAGGTCTCTCGGCCCAAATTGCCTGTTCCAGAGGCGACTGGCAAAACCGGCTTTCGCAGCGGACAAAGAGTGCGCCACCCGAAATATGGAGAAGGCGTTGTCTTTAAGCGAGAAGGAGAAGGGGAACATGCAAAGATTACGGTACAATTTCATCGGTTCGGCGTAAAAAAATTGATGGAAAAGTTTGCGCAGTTGGAGCGCGTTTGAATCGTGCTCTGAAAGCTGCTCAGGACGACGCAAAGTATTCGCGAACGCAAGACAATAAACGAATGGAAGAGAGAGTTTTTTTAACAATATGGCAAATACAAAGGCAATCACCGACACTGCAGAACGTAAAAAAGTGAAGCGAACGGCACGCAAGAAGGCCGCTCCCAAGCCAAAGCGCACCGTTCCCCGGGGCTCCAATAAACAGAAGCTCAAGAAGCTTGCGCGCGGAGCGTCGAAACGTTAAGGCGGCTATTGCCGGGCCGCAAAGTATCGCGACCCGGCAAGTGAACGATCCAAAGATTCCAATCTTTTTTCAGGAGCCAGTGTCCTGTCGAAACAGATCTTCGCCACCAAATCAATCGACAAGCTGATCCTCGACTCGGAAGACCCAGCGCATAGCCTGAAGAAGACCCTTGGGCCGCTGTCGCTGACAGCGCTTGGAATCGGCGCGGTCATAGGCTCCGGCATTTTCACCGTCATCGGCACGGCGATCGCGGGACAGGGCTTCGATACTTCCTCCATTCTGAACACTCCCGTGCTGGATTATCTGGTACGTCACACGGCGATGCTCGGTCGTCCTGGCGCGGGTCCCGCCCTGGCCGTCTCGCTGGTGCTCGTCGCCATTGTCTGCGCGTTCACTGGCCTCTGCTATGCGGAACTGGCCTCGATGATCCCCATTGCGGGCAGCGCCTACACCTACACCTACGTCATCATGGGCGAGTTGGTGGCTTGGATTATTGGCTGGGACTTAATCCTGGAATACGCCTTTTCGAACATGGCGGTCAGCGTTGGGTTCGCCGCGCACGTTGTGGCCCTGATGGATTGGTTCGGCATCCATCCCGCGTTGCGCTGGATCTCACCGGCGTATCTTCCCAGCGGCCTACAGAGCTTGAGCGGTGCAATGCTGTACCCACCCGGCTGGCATTTCGGCTTCAATGTTCTCGCCTTTTTGATCGTCATGTTGTTGACTGTGGTCCTTGTTCGCGGCATCCGCGAATCGGCGGAGACCAACAACGTCATGGTGCTGCTCAAAATTGGCGCGGTCCTGCTGTTCGTCAGCTTCGGTGCGCATTTCATTCACACCTCCAACTGGCACCCCTTCGATCCGAATGGCTGGTCGGGGGTGCTGACCGGCGGATCCATCATTTTCTTTACTTATATCGGGTTCGATTCGGTCTCCACGGCTGCGGAGGAATGCCGGAATCCGCAGCGCGATGTGCCCATCGGCATTATCGCCACGCTGGTCATCGCGACCATTCTTTACGTTGCCGTCGCCCTGGTCCTGACCGGACTGGCGCCTTGGCGATTGCTGACCGACGATGCGGCTCCAGTGGTGAACACCCTGCGACGGCTGTATCTCGAAAATCACAGCCAGACGCTGCACTGGGTGCAGTTGGCCGTGTTATTTGGCGCGTTGCTGGGAATGATCTCCTCCATCCTGGTCTTCCAGATCGGTCAGGCGCGGGTCTGGTTTGCCATGTCCCGGGACGGCCTGCTGCCTTCCGTGTTCAGCCGCGTGCATCCGCGCTTCCGCACACCCGCTACCGCCACCTGGATTGCGGGTTTCTTCGTCGGCCTGCCCGCCGGACTGCTGGACATCGGGACCTTCGCCAATCTATCCAACATCGGTACGCTCTTCGCGTTTGTGTTGGTCTCAGCGGGCGTGATCGTTTTGCGCTATAAGGACCCGGGCCGTCCGCGCGCATTCCGTTGTCCCGGCGGGTCCGTGGTCCCGCTGCTGAGCGTGTTCTTCTGTCTGCTGCTCATGCTCGGTCTGCCCATCCTGACTTGGGTCAGCTTCTTCATCTGGCTCGGCATCGGATTGTTGATCTACTTCCTCTATAGCCGACACCGCAGCGAGTTTGCTCCCGCCTCTGAGCGCAAGAGATGATGGCCGCAGCGAGAAAATCCGTGCCTCCCTTCGACACAAAAGCCTGGATTCGCGGTCTGCCCAAAGCGGAACTGCATCTGCATCTGGAAGGCACCATCACCCCGGAAACACTGGTCGAGATGGGCCAGCGCAACGACCCACAGCCGCTCACGCTGGAAGCTGCGCGGGCGCTCTATCGCTACAACGATTTCAGCGGTTTTCTGCTGGCCTTCAAAGCCATTACAGAGCGCCTGCGAACGCCGGACGACTACGATCTGATCACCTATCGCATGATGGAAGCGCTGCACGCCCAGGGTGTCGTCCACGCCGAGGTCTATGTGTCCGTCGGCGTCGTCTACTACTGGCAACGCATCGAGTTTGAACCGCTGTTCGCCGGCATGGAGCGGGGGCGGATACGTGGCGAGAGGGAGTTTGGCGTTTCCGTTGCGTGGATCTTCGACGCAGTCCGCCATTTTGGCCCGGAAGAGGCAGCGCGCGTCTTTCGCAAGGCCGCGGAGATGAAGCAGTACCACCCTTCCATCGTCGGCATTGGCATTGGCGGAGACGAACGCCGCACCGGCGCGGGGCCGTTTCGCGAGCTGTTTGCCGAAGCGCGCGACTGCGGCCTGCACCTGACCGCGCACGCCGGAGAGACCATCGGGCCGGAAGGCATCTGGTCCGCGCTCAACATTGGCGCGGAGCGCCTCGGTCACGCATTAAGCGCCCGGCAAGACCGGGAATTGCTCGACGTGCTGGCCAAGAAGCAGGTCCCGCTGGAGCTTTGCATCACCAGCAATTTGCGCACCGGCTGCTGTGCCACGCTGGAGGACCATCCTGTCCGCGAATATTTTGAGAGCGGTTTGATGGTGACACTCAACTCCGACGACCCCGCGCTTTTCGGTAGCAACCTTTGCGATGAATACCTGCTTGCACACGAACATTTTCAGCTCACGCTCGAACACCTACGAGAACTGGCTGGCAACTCGATTGAGGCGAGCTTTTTGCCTCCGGCCAGAAAACTGGACCT
>JAKAYS010000101.1 GCA_021826695.1 Acidobacteriota bacterium
GCATTGGACTGGCAACCGGAATGTTGTGGGCGCGCCCGGTTTGGGGCATCTGGTGGACATGGGATGAGCGCCTGACCAGCTTTCTGATGCTGTGGCTGATCTATGTCAGCTATCTGCTGCTGCGCCGTTTTACCGCTGGCGGGCAGACGCAGACCCTGGCCGCTGTGCTGTCGGTCTTCGCGGCCATAGACGTGCCCATCGTTTATATGTCGATCCGATGGTGGCGCACGCAGCACCCCTCGCCGGTGATTGGCGGCGGCCCCAACTCCGGCCTCGATCCCAGCATGTGGCCTGCGGTCTGGTGGAACCTGGCGGGCTGGTTCGTTTGGGGAGTCATGCTCGTGACCCTCCGCTACAAACTCGAGCGAAAACGTCAGCGGACCGAACAGGAATCCGCCCTACAAGCGCTGGAAGCCAGCCTGGAAACCGCTCGCTAGGTTGCTGCTGCAAGTAAAAGGTTTAGGAGTTACCAATGAATCATCGTCATCTCGTGCTCGCCTACCTCGTCACCTGGTTCCTGCAACTGGGCTATTTCAGCACCATCCTGCTGGGTTGGCGTCGCCTGCGGAAGTAGCTGCGCGGGTTCGCCCGGTATAAATCTTGTGAATCCGCCAACACACAGTAAAATAATGGCTTAGAAAGGCTTCCCATGCTCATCGTGATGAAACAGCAGGCCAGCGCGGAGGAAATACGCGCCGTCTGCGAACACATTGAAAGTCTCGGCCTTCGCCCGCATCCGCTTCCCGGGGCGCAGCGCACCGCAATTGGCATCACCGGCAACCATGGCACTATCAACCAAGACATGTTTGAGGAACTCTCCGGCGTGGCCGAAGTGATCCGTGTCACCAAGCCCTACAAGCTGGTGAGCCGCGATGTGAAGGAAGACGATACTGTTGTTTACTTTCCGGGCACGGATGCCTCCATCGGTGGGAAAAATCTGGCGATCATCGCCGGTCCCTGTTCCATTGAGACCCGCGAGCAGGCCTTTGCCGTTGCCGAGCAAGTGGCAGCCGCAGGCGCGCAATTTTTCCGCGGCGGCGCTTATAAGCCGCGCACCTCTCCCTATGCATTTCAGGGACTGGGCGAAGAAGCGCTCAAGATCATGGTGGAGATTCGCGAAGCGTTTGGGATGCGTATTGTGACCGAAGCGCTCGATCGCGAATCGCTGGAATTGGTCGAGAAGTATGCCGACGTCATCCAGATCGGCGCGCGCAACATGCAGAACTACACACTGCTGCGCGAAGCAGGCCGCACGCGCAAGCCCGTTCTGCTGAAACGCGGCATGGCGGCGACACTGGAAGAACTTCTGATGGCCGCCGAATATGTAATGAGCGAGGGTAACTATCAGGTGATACTGTGCGAACGCGGCGTGCGCACCTTTGCCGATCACACCCGCAACACGCTGGACCTGAGCATTGTTCCCGCAGTCCAGCGCCTGAGCCATCTGCCGATCATCGTGGACCCGAGCCATGGCACCGGCAAGCGCAACAAGGTGGTCCCTCTGGCGCGCGCTGCGGTCGCGGTCGGCGCGGATGGCCTGATTATCGAAGTCCATCATCAACCGGACAAGGCGTTGTCCGACGGCGCGCAGTCCATCTTCCCGCAGCAGTTCGCCGACATGATTGGCGAGGTACGTCAAATTGCCCGCATCCTGCATCGCGATGTGCCGGATGGTATTCACGTCGAACAAGCGGAAATTGTCGCATCGCTGGGGAAAACCAAGTAGACGGCGGAGCAATGACTCGGTTTTTGCGACTCAGAATCGCGAACAGCTTTTCATCAAGGCGCGCAATGTTTCGACAAAGCGCGCCTTGCCTGTTTGCAATCGGAGCCATGCTGACGCTGGTCGGCTGTCGCACTCACGATTTTCCAGATTATCCCTCCAACTATCGTGAATATGCCTATGTGACCAATGGTGGCAGCAACACCGTCACTGTGATCGACGTGGTGAATGTCCGTCAGGACCGCGTGATTCCGGTAGGCTCCAATCCGACAGGCCTGGCCGTCAATTCCAAACGCAACGAAGTGTATGTCGTCAACACCGGCAGCAATTCTGTCAGTGTGATCGACGCGGAAAAGAAAGCCGTGGTATCGACCATCCCGGTTCGGCAAAGACCGTATTTCATCTCGGTCAATGCCGAGGGAACGCGCGCGTATGTTGCCAATTCCGCTTCCAACAATGTCTCCGTGATCGACCTGAACAAGCGGCGCGAAATCGCGGCCATCGGCGTTGGCGAAGCGCCGGGGATGGCTGTCATCAGCCCAGATGGCAACAGCCTGGTAGTTTCCAATCGCCTGGGCGGCAGCGTCAGTATCGTCGATGCAAAACTGCAAAAAGTACGCAGCGTTTGGAGTGGCTGTCCCGGGGCGACCGACATTGCCATTCTTCCCGACTCCAGCAAAGCCTTTGTCGCCTGCTCCGGTGGCCATCAGGTGATGGCGCTGGCGCTGGCGCGACCCCAACTCGCTGTATCGAATCCCAGGCCAATCCAGCAAGATGCATTCTTGACACTCCTCGATGTCGGGAAGAGCCCTGTCAGCCTTACGCTGAAGCCAGATGGAGGCGAAATTTTTGCCGTCAATTACGATGCTGGTTCCATCTCTGAAATCGACACCACCACCAATGAAGTGGGCGGCGCGTATCTGGTCGGAACACATCCCGTCAGCGGGTCGATCAGCGCCGACAACTCAACTCTCTACGTCAGCAATTTCGATGCGGACTCGCTTGGCGTGTTCAGCATCGATGAATCGGAACTGGTCGGTACGGCCCGCACCGGGGACGGCCCCGACGCGATGGCCTTCTCCAAGGCGGGGCATTTACTTTTCGTGGTCGATGCTCGTTCCGGCGACGTTGCGGTCATTCGCACACTGACGCACACGCTGTTGACCATGCTCCCGGCAGGCAGCAAGCCTAATGACATTGTGGTAAAGGCCTTCAACGTTCGTGCCCGCGCAACCTTGTGAGTGCGCTACTACAGCGGATTTATAGAGACTGTAATCGAAAATATGGGGTGTCATTCGGCCCTAATGCTGCCGCGCCAGCACAATGGTGATGTCATCCGGCTGTTCCGCGCCACCGATCCAGTCCTCCAGGGCCTGCATCACGCGATCGGATATTTCCTGCAATGGAAGATGGCGGTTCCGATGGACCAGTTCGACCATGCGCGCTTCGCCAAAATCGCCAAATTCGTTCTCCGGTTCCGTAACGCCATCGCTGTAGGCGACCAGAATGTCTCCAGCTTCCATCTCGAAGGCATCTTCTTCATACAGCATATTGTCCAGCAGGCCCACGACAGTGCCGCCTTGATCGAGCCGCCGAATCGAACCATTTGCTCGCAGTAGCAGCGGCGGTAGCTGGCCACCGGTGGAGTACCGCAGTTGACGCGTTGACGCATCATAGTAGGCGAGAAAGAGCGTTGCATATTTCTCCGGCGCGGTGCTGCGGTATAAATGCAGGTTCAAAAGGCGCAGGAGATTTCCCGGCGATTGAAATACCTCTGCGGAAATGGCCTTGCCTTCATGTGTATGCGGCGATCCAACTCCCATGGATTCTGCTGGACTGGCCGCAAACATCTCTTCGCCGGCAAATTGGTAGGCGCGCACTGCGGAGTGCAGCCCAGCCATCAATAGCGCCGCGGAGATTCCCTTCCCGCTGATGTCCCCCATCGCGAGGCATAGACCTCCATTGCCCAGCAGCAGAAAGTCATAGTAGTCGCCACTGACAGAGCGGGCCGGGCGGCAGAACCCGTGCAGTTCCAGTTCGCCAACACGCACATCGCGGGATGGAAAAAGATTGGACTGCACCTCCTGCGCAATGCCAAGTTCGCTTTGCAGACGCTCTTTTTCCTTCTGTTCCGCCAGCAAACGAACTAGAGACTCGGACATAGCATTGAACGACCTGCTGAGAGCTGCCAGTTGGTCGCTGCGCGAGACGGGAATGCGATAGTCCAGTCGCCCCCGATCGACCTCGCGAGTAGCGTGATAAAGGTCCGACACAGACCGCGTAATGGTGCGGCTAAGGCGGCTTGCCAGAAAGATCGCTAACAATTCCAGGCCTGCAAATGCGACCGCCACCAGAATTATAACCAGCCGGACCCCTGAGCCAATTTGAAGCGATTCTCGAAATAGCCGTTGGTATAAGAGCGAAGGACGCGAGGTCACGACCGCGATGAACGTAATCGGCGTGCCATTCGACCATTCCCGGGTATCCAACGTAGCTGGCAGATTTACCGGGATATCGAGCAGGTTCGCGCCTTTAGGCAACATTCCGCCTGTAACTACTCTCAAATCGGAAGGTTTTTTGTCCGTAGAAGCGGAAAAACCTTCCATTTGCACAGTTTCGTTTGACCCCTTTTTTTTCGCGTTCTCTGGCAGCTTCGCAGCTTGGACTGTAGGCAGCAGCAGGGTCATCCGCCCCAATCCGCTGACTACGCGGCTGAGAAACTGTGTATCGAGCGGCAGGCTGGTAATCACCGCGATCGTGTGCGTACCAGCCTGCTCCTGCGTGACCGCTCGAAAATATACACGGCCATGGTCCAGAATGAGTCCACGAAAGTTGCCGTTGATCCATGCGGGCGGCGTCACCACAGATGTCAGTGCGTGTTGCGCTGGTATCTGGAGAGGCTGTAGTTTTCCATCCACGTAGTTGCCCACCTGCAACTCCGGCATGTTCATGACGATCTGCACCTCCGGCGGAACAGCGCCCGACAGTGGAACGTCCGCGGCATGATGTTTCCCAGATGCGAGGTTGGCCCGAGCCTGGTTGCCGGTTTCTACCGCATGTTGAAAATGGAACGCGAGTTCTTCATTGTTGGCGGCCAACTGTGCCAGTTGCGTCCGGATCTCCGAGGTTGCGGCGAAATTTGCGAATTGACCGAACAATACATAGGCGGCGACAGCGGCCAGAATGCCGAAGAGCACCACCGGCGTCAGGCCGATCAGAGCGTAGGTGACAAATAAACGGTTGCGGAGCCTCCACAGCAGGCGCCATCGCATCCATCGAAAAAGTGTCGGTATGCTGGCCAGCATCCAGACGACCAGCGTCAACCAGGGCAGCGTCCGCATGGCGGAATTCCGCCCCAACACCCACTGCAACAGGAAGAGCAGAACGGTGACGAATGCTGCCCAGAATGCAACACGGCCCAATCTATGTTGGGGAGGGTTGCAATGCAGCACAGTGCAAATCCGCTCTTCCACGCTTCGAACGTAATGGCTCATAACAATAGCCAAGTGTAACAAGCGCATTGCAGGGGGAAGCAAACGTTATGTAGTGGGACTTTCCCGGCCCTTTGGTCAAGCCGTGCTTAATTCCTGGGGCGGACTTTTCTTTTCCGCCGTAGTGGACTTCCCCGTTCTAGCATCTTTTCGCAGAGAGCGGCTCGCGGAAAAATGCGCTCCTGCCAGCAGGATCAGCCCGGAGATAAAGGCCCAGAGCATCAGCCCGACAGAGATGGAAAATGGTCCGTAAACGGACCGCAGATCCAACCAGGGCAAGGCGACAATGTAGAGATACTTTGCCGCTTCCCACAACAGGCCCGTGACGATGGCGGCAGGCAGCACAGACCGCGCGCGGATTTTGCGATTCGGGAGTATCCAGTAAATCAGGAAAAAAATCGATACGCTCGCAAGGCCGCCCATGATTTTTAGAATGGTCCGCTCCAGAAAATGAAACGCCGCGCTCCCGGTATGCCCGAAGAAGATCATTTTAAGCATCGTTTCATGAGACGCTGTGACGGCCACCGAAAGTAACGCAAGAATGCCCACCATCAAGGCCAGGCCGAAAGAAATCAACTGATTGCTCCAGTACGAGCGATTCACCGGCACTCCCCATACCTGATTCAGCGCAACCTCCAGCGGAAGAAAGACTCCAGTAGATGAAACCAGCAGCATAAAAACAGAAAAAAATGCGACCCGCTTCTGCGAATACACCAGAAACACCATATTGCGCACGACAAAGTCCTGCCCGGTTGGAAGCAGCGCGCGCAGCATTGTGCTAATGACATCGACCATTTCTGTTGAGTGCATAAAACGATGGGCAATGGTCAGCATGAGAACAATAAATGGAAACAGCGAAAGGATGGCATTGGCCGCGACGCTGAAGGCGTAGGTATGCACGGCGGTCCTGGTCAAATAGCGGAACAAAGAAGAGATTTGAGGTTCGTCTCCGGCGCTATCTCTGGCCAGTTCTGCCGGTGTGATTGCAATGGTGTCCCTGGGATCGTCTTGAGGCGTAATCGTCTGCATGGTGGGGTAGAAAGCGAGCCAACACTTCGGCATCCGAGAATGTAGGGCTGGTTTGACTATAGCGCGTCGATTTTTTTCAGTCCGGTCCGCATGTGTTTCAAAGATTTTACTTGTATTTTCTCTCTATTCCTGTCATAACAATGCCAGATTTGCACAGAGTGCCGTTTAGTTGGACGCTAGAGGGCATGCTTTTTTGATGCTGCATCGAAGCTTTGGGGAAGGCCGTTTGTAAAACTTTGTCGAACCATTTCTGTCTGTACAGTCCGGATGAAAAGCGGAAGCGCTTTGCGTCCATCCCATCCGGCTCCCCTGTTGTACTGACAGAGATACAAATGAAGGGACTTTTTATGACAGAACACGGTGTGGTGAAATGGTTTAACGCTGCCAAGGGCTATGGCTTTATTCAACGCTCAAACGGCGAAGATGTTTTTGTGCATTTTTCAGCAATTCAGGAAAACGGCTTCAAATCCCTGAATGAAGGAGATGCTGTCGACTTTGTATGCGAGCAGGGGCCAAAGGGTCTCAACGCATCCAACGTCATCCGAAATCAATAATTCTGGATATGGCTTTCCGGTTCGTTTTTCGAGCCGATTCTCATGTTGTCGGTGGACGTATGTCGCGCCCGCAGCGTAGTTTCCGCCTGCGTTTGTCGATTCGCGAATCGCTTGAAGATGCCTACCGTTTGCTTCTGGAGTTCTCCCTTGCAATTTCGACATTTCGTTCGAGACCGGCATATTTTGTCCGCTCCACCGGAGAATGCCGAAACAATTGTCTGTAACCGCCTTCCTCTAAATTCGCCAGCCAGTCCAGCGCAGGATTGACCAGTTCTGACCGCGTCTGCAGTTCCGGCCAATCCGTGACTGGAGCGCGACGATTCCCTCGATTGTTCCAGGGACAGACCTCCTGACAGATATCGCAGCCAAAAACATTTCTGCCGATCTTCGGAGCAAGCTCTGTTGGAATGGCTCCACGCTTTTCGATCGTGAGGTACGCGATGCATTGCGAAGCCTCCATGCGATACGGTTCCAGGGCGTCTGTAGGACAGGCGTCGATGCAGCGGGTACAGCTCCCACAACGATCTGGCATGGGCGAAGTCCACTGCTCGCGGGGCAGTTCCAATGAGGTCAAAATCACGCCAAGGAAAAACCACGACCCAAGCGATTCATGGATCAGGCAGGTATTCTTCCCTTGCCAGCCAAGCCCGGCGTACTTTGCATAGATGCGCTCTACCAACGGTCCGGTGTCAACGAAACAGCGGGCCTCAAAGTCCCCAAACTGCATTTGTAGCTCGGCCCGCAAGCGTTCCAATCTGTCACGAATGACTGAGTGATAATCGGTTGGCTCAAGCTGCGCCGCTGCTGCTCCCCCATCCTGTCGATGACCCGACCAGGCATAACGCGCAATCCATCCCGGTGTACTCTGTTCCGCTTTGTCCGCAGTTTCTACAGCAGGAGAGTCAATGGAATATGGCTGATCGCTGTTGTAGCTCACCGCGCAAACGATCACCGAGCGCGCCCAGGGAAATGGCACACGCACCGACGAGCGTAAAAGACGGCCATCCGCGTCGCGCCGCTTCAAATACTCCATCTCGCCGGCGCGTCCTTCGGCAATCCACTGCGGAAAGTAGGAAAGCTCAGGAGAAATTCTGGCGTCATTGTCGTCGCTGTGCTCGGCGTCCAGCACTGGAGTAATGCCCGCGAGATGGAATCCGCAGCCCAGCGCCGTATCGCGCACTCGTGAAGGCAAATCGGCGCTCGCAGCCGGGTTGACAAGGGAAGAGGGCATCAGTCGAAGTTTATCGCACGGGGAATATAGAGCAGTTCCACGGTTACTGTAATCCGGCCAACGATCACTCGGTACAGCTTTTCTTAAGGAAAAGCTGCGCGGAAATCTATCCCGCTGAGTACACCTACCATGGAACGGCTCTAGCTCGAAACTAAGCCGAAAGTAAGTTGGACCAATTCCCTTTCGATTCTGTGCGCTTCAGTTGTCTCGGGTCATGGTTCCCAGGGCAACCTCGTCGGGCGAGCGAGCAAAAAAATCGTGGCCGCGACGTTCCGGACCAAAACCAAAAATAAAGAACAGCGCAACAATCACACAGCACTCGAAAATTGTCAGCGCCCATCGATAGCCAAAATGGTTTCGCAATGCATACTCGACGCTGACAGATGGCGAGCCAAAGAGGACGCCAAGTTGATAAACAAAGCCTGGAAACAGGCTGCGGATCGCGCCGGGAGACAGCTCATTGAGATGCGCGGGAATCACGCCGAATGCTCCCTGAACGCCGAATTGCATCAGGATGGAACCGGCGATCAGCATAGGCACAGCGCCAGCAAATGCCCACGCTGGGACGGCAATTAGAGACAGTCCGAGCGCCAGCATGATGCTATAGCGGCGTCCCATACTTTCTGAAAGATGTCCGATGACCAGAGCGCCAACAATGGCCCCTACGTTGTAAAGAATGGCCAGCGTGGAGATCGTGGTGTCAGAGAAATGATACACAGACTTGAGAAAGTCTGGGTATAAATCCTGCGTTCCATGAGAAAGGCAGGTCATAAACGACATCACCAGCAACAGGTAGGCAAAGCTCCGCTTGTGCTGGAACAGGGTACGAAAAATGTCTCGCGCGCTGGGCAAGCGATGCAACTGCCAGGCCGCCGATTCCGGCGCGCGGAAGGTCAACAACGCGATCACGCAGGCCAGCCCCATCCCGCTCAGAAACATCGCACGCCAGCCGAAATGCGGATCGATCGTTCGCAGCGCCACCGCAGCCAATAGATAGCCCAGCGGGTATCCAGCCTGCATGACGCCCGAAATCACGCCGCGCCAGCGACGAGGTGTGCTCTCCATTACCAGAGAAGCACCGACACCCCAATACCCACCCATTCCAATGCCGTACAACGCGCGTAGAAGGACGAAAACCATATAGTTTGGCGCGAATGGAGTGAGTGCGGTGATGAGCGAAAAATAAACAACGCAGAGCAGTAGTGGCCGACGCCTTCCAAAACGGTCCGCAAGAGTGCCCAGCAGCAGGGCGCCGATGGGTCGCATGGCGAGCGTAATGGAAATGGTCCAGATAATGGACCGCTTCTCGACGTGGAAATTGCGAGCCAGCACGTCCACAAGGAACACCAGAACAAAGAAATCAAAAGCATCCAACACCCAGCCAAGGATGCCGGAAGAAACCGCATATCCCCAGTTTGCTGGCAGATGCTCCCTGGCGTTTGTGTTCACATCCGGCTCTGCAAGCATCAAGTCCCCTGTGCAAGTGGCAAATTGGATAGTAATGCATCGGCTGGATTGGACAGATTCCGCAACAGCATGCCGCCGCACAATACGTTTATCAAGACCTGATCTTTAGTTTCATCTTCCAGGTCGTATATCTGCGCCAGATTTGGAGGGTGACATGCAATATAGGAAGACTGCGAACGCGGTGTGGAATGCGAAGCACCGCATTGGATGGATCAAAAAGTATCGACCGGACGACGTTTCTTCGTTTACTTTAGTGGGCCACTGGCTGCGGTTCGTTCAAAAATTATGGAGTTATTGCCCGTGTAAATGGCCTTCCACCCCTGCATTACAGGTAAAACATGCGCCATAGGGGACTGGCGGCCCAATAAACAGAACTCAATTCCATATTTATTAAGAAGCGTATTCGGGTCACTCTGGAGTGTCGCCCACCTTCCAAATTCTTCGAGGACACCCGTCCACTCAAAAACATCCGCGCGGCCGTCCACGAAAACCGGGTATTCCGGAGCTGCCCAGATCAGGTATCCTCCGTAGCCGTAATCGTTCAGCATCCTTCCTGAAAGGTGATGGGCCTTGATAAATTCCACAGCCTTTACCGGGTTTCCGACGTTCACCTGCCTTAGAAGGTTTTGGCGATTTGGAAATGCCAGAAACGCTACCACCAGCGATGCCGCGATGAACACAGCGTTTATGATGGGATGGTCCTGCTCGGCATCATGGCCGTCCCACAAAGTTGCAAGAAGCCGCGACAGAACAGGAGCGACCAGGATGCCAAAGACGAACATCATTCGTCGATGGCTGACGGCAAACTCCGCGCCCACGGCCAACAGCAGCAACTCAGGCAAAAACAATTCTGCCCGCCGCGCGATCAGTACGAGAACAATACAGGCAAGAATCCCTACAAATCCAAGTCCGCGCGGACTGCTCAGCAGCAGCGGCTGCCACTCTTCCACCTGGCTGAGACCGATGGACTGATGCATCATGGTATTCAAGGGGTACAGAACTTGCTGCATTCCAACTGGATTGAAGAACAAGGCGGCCACCGAAAGTCCCAGCGCCAATGCCAGCATCCTGCTGCGCCGAGGCTCCCATCGTGACGACACGAGCGGCCCCATCCGGAAACTTAAAAATGAACAGAAACAAAATACTGCTGCGACTAGAATCCCCAGAAAAAACGACCCGTGACAGTTCACCCATACCGCAAAGAGCGGCGGCAGCCAGAAGAACCAGCGTGGATTGCGCGTGCTCCCAAGGCGCAACAGCAGCAACTCCACAACCAGCAGAAGATAGCCGATCATCTGTGGCCGGATAGCCAGACCACCGGTAGAACAAAACCAGATGATCAAGGCGCCCAGCCAACCCACCTTCGCGCTGCCTGAATACAGCGAGCACAATGCATAACCGGCGATGAATATGGCGGCAGTGAAAAAACAAAGCCAAAGCATCAGGCCGGGATAGCCGCCCAATCGATATGCGCCATAAATCGACACCTGCGAGAGCCATTCGTGTGGGACCCAGGCATGGTGATTGGTTGTAAACGAAAATAGATCTGTTGTCGGTATGGTGCGGGTAGTCCAGATGATCTGACCCGTCTTGAGATGCCACCACATATCGGGATCGTTGAAACGCGCCCGCGCGGTCAGCACAGCCAGTACAACAAGCAAGCTGCCTAGCATCACCCGGAACGAAAATATTCGTCGCAACAGCAAGTTAAGACTGCCTGCTGACGCATCCTTGGGACCCGCCAACAAGGACGAGGAACTCACGCCGACCCTAGTCCCCGGGTGTTTCGTTCGGCAAACTGCTCTTCAGTGTCTTCATCGCCAAGCTCGTCCAGTTGGTCTTTGTCGGCAAGTCGAATCAGCCGATGTAAGTATGCCCGAGAAATATGTAGGCTGCGGGCTGCAAGCGTTTTGTTACCGTTGTTGTCCCGCACTGCTGTCTCCGCCAGCTTGACCTTGTAGTCGCGAAGCAGACGCTCGAACGAACTCGCAGGGTGAAAGTCGACGATGCTGACCACACTATCATCCTGTTGAATGTTCCTCGGCAGATCTTCCTCACGAATGCTATCGCCAGAAGCAACGATGATTGCCCGCTGCATTACGTTCTCCAGTTCGCGCACATTCCCGGGCCAGGAATACGATTGCAGCAGCGCCATCGCGCCCGGCTGAATGTCATTGACCGGTCGTTGATACATCTCCGAGTACATACGCAGGAAATGCATGGCTATCAGAGGAATATCTTCCGGACGCTCCTGGAGAGAAGGTACATGGATCTTCATGACATTGATTCGATAGTAAAGATCCAGACGGAATTTGCCCTGGGCCACCAATTCGGCCAGGTCTGCGTGGGTCGCGAAAATCAGTCGCGCTCGCAAGGGTGTAAGACGGTTGCCGCCCAGCCGACTGAATTCGCGCTGCTGTAAAACGCGCAGCAGCTTGACCTGCGTGCTCTGGGTCAGTTCACCAATTTCATCCAGGAACAGCGTGCCGTCGGCCGCCTGCTCTAGATAGCCCTCACGAGCGCCGACTGTGCCGGTGTAAGCGCCTTTCTCGTGACCGAACAACTCGGCTTCGATAAGGGTTTCAGGGATGGCTCCGCAACTGACAGCGACAAAAGGACGACCGGCGCGAACACCCAGGTTGTGTATGGCGTTGGCGACCAACTCCTTGCCGGTTCCACTTTCTCCGGTCACAAGCACTGAGGCGTTGAGATCTGTAACTCGGCGCACAAGCTCATAGACCTCCCGCATCTGCGGGCTAGATCCGATCATTCGGTCACTGCTGGGGATTTCTTCCAGCTCGTGTCGTACGTTCAGGAGTCTTCGCTTGAGCGATGAACTTTCGTGCGCCCGACGCAGTACTGCTTTCAGGTCCCGTATGGAGGGCGGTTTTCGGCAATAGCTATAGGCACCCTGCCGAACCAGTTCCACCGCATTTTGCCGGAGACCATCATCCGCCATAACGACAAATGGGACCTGATTCGCGGTGATGTGCCGGGAGTATGCGCTTCGCTTTTTCGGCGAGTCGTAATTTGAGTCCAGGTCGAGGATCACAACATCACAGGCCTCAGCAGAGAGCATGCGGTTGATGCCCTCCTCACTTGACTCAAGGCTAACTTGGAATTCCTTCCCTAAGGCAGAGGAAAGAAGTGGCTGCAACTTACGGTCTTCCGAAGACAGTCCAATTCGAATCATATAAGCACGTTCTCCTTGACCTCACGCCGACTATGATCGATAAGCATTGACCGACCACAGTGTACTCGGCAGAGTATCTCGTCTCCTCGATTTCAGATCACGGTAAAATCAGTGAACAACTATCGGGAGATCTAATTATCGCTGTGGCGTATTGATACCAGACTTGTTACAGAATGTCGAGTGTAACTTTAGTAACCTCGACGAGACCATAAAAGTAGAACTTCAGGATAATCCAAGCGATCCGAGCGGTCTTTTCGGGCATTTGCGGCAGATTAGTAATTAGTACTTTGGTTACTCCAAAGACCCTACTTACTATTAGCTACCTGGTTATTCAGTCATTGCAGTGGGATATTTGAGTTACTACGCTTTGGAAATTGCTATGCCGCAATAAAATTGAGATCCAGA
>JAKAYS010000102.1 GCA_021826695.1 Acidobacteriota bacterium
GGCCGCCGCAGTTCACATCGTTGTGGTCGAGATAAGGCTTGACACATTTTCCCGTCGTGGGATCGGGATTACACACCGTGGGCACCCCGTTGCGCATGGGAATGCCGTCCGCACCAGGGAAAGTGCCGAAGTAGGAATCGAAGGAACGATTTTCCTGAAATATGATGATGATGTGTTTGATAGGAATGTCTTTCGGGGCCGACGCCGCTTGCCCTTTACCCGCAGCTTCGGCTCGTGGGGCCAAACCCATGAACATCCCCGCCGCCAACACAAGGGACGCACAGACTCCAATCCGCCAACCGCAGCGATAAGCCTGCTCCTTCATCGTCAGAATCCTCATCGATTTAGAGATTTTTCACCCAGCAACAAACGCCAATCGTGCCGATGCTAACATCCGCTCCTGAAACAACACAAGTATATGCCCCCATTGCATATACCCCAATGAAGGCTAAAACGGCACCTTCCGCTCCCTGAATTCGGTTTGTTTCTGGACGCTTGCATTTTGGAATGGCTCGATCTTGCGCAGCGGCTGTACCGCCCACCCAGCCTCGAACCTGGCCGTCTGTTGCCCTTCGATACCGGGAACATTACAATCAGGTATGCAACCTCCGACTCGCCACTCTGCCACGCGGAATCGTTTCCGCGACCCACGTCTTCCCATCCTGGCCTGCGCCCTATGATTGAATTTCCCGTTCCCGAAGCCCTGACGTTCGACGATGTTCTGCTCGTCCCTGCATTCAGCGAAGTGGTCCCCACCCAGGTCAGCACCCAGACGCGCGTCACCCGCAACATCACCCTGAACACGCCGCTGTTGAGCGCCGCCATGGACACTGTCACGGAGTCGCGTCTGGCCATCGCCATGGCGCAGCAAGGCGGGATCGGCGTCATCCATCGCAATTTGTCGGTCGAGCAGCAGGCTGCGGAAGTTGACAAGGTGAAGCGCTCGGAAAGCGGCATGATCGTCGATCCGGTGACGATTTCGCCCGAGCAATTGATTTCAGAAGCGCTCGAAGTGATGCGCCGCTACAAAATCTCCGGCGTTCCCGTCACCAAGAACAAGAAGCTCGTCGGCATCCTGACCAATCGCGATCTGCGCTTTGAAACCCGCACCGACATTCCCGTCGGCGAGGTCATGACCAAAGAGCACCTCATCACCGTTGCCGTCGGCACTACGCTACAGGAAGCCGAACTGATCCTGCACAAGCACCGCATCGAGAAGCTGCTGGTGGTCAACGATCAATACGAGTTGAAGGGTCTGATTACCGTCAAAGACATTCAGAAAAAGCTCAAGTATCCGAGCGCCGCGAAAGACACACAGGGGCGCCTGCGCGTGGCCGCAGCCATCGGCGCCACGGGGGATTTTCTGGAGCGCGCCGCCGAAATGGTCCGCAATCGTGTCGATGCGCTTGCCATCGATTCCGCGCATGGACACTCCTCTCGCGTACTGGATGCCATCCGGCTGATCAAAAAGAATTTCCCCGGCGTAGACCTGATGGCCGGCAACATCGCCACCTACGAAGGCGCGAAGGCCTTGATTGAAGCGGGCGTGGACGCCATCAAGGTGGGCATCGGGCCGGGGTCGATCTGCACCACGCGCATGGTTACAGGCGCGGGCATGCCGCAGGTGACGGCCATTTCGGAAGCTTATCGCGCAGCCAAATCTCACGGCGTTCCCATCATTGCCGATGGCGGCGTCAAATACTCCGGCGATGTCACCAAGGCCATTGCGGCCGGGGCCAGCACGGTCATGATCGGCTCTCTGTTTGCCGGTGTCGATGAAAGTCCTGGCGAAACAATTCTGTTCCAGGGTCGATCCTTCAAGACCTATCGCGGCATGGGATCCATCTCAGCCATGGCGCAGGGTTCGGGCGAGCGCTATTTCCAAAGCTCACGCGATCTGGAAGGAAACGCCGAACAGAGCAGTTCCGTGGCGACACGCGAAAGCAACGGACAAAACCGGCTGGGCAAATTTGTGCCGGAAGGCATCGAGGGCCGCGTTCCCTATCGCGGGCCGCTCGAAGCCATGGTCTATCAACTCGTCGGGGGTCTGCGCTCCGGCATGGGCTATCTCGGCTGTAGCAGTATTGAAGAGTTGCAGCAGAACGCGCGCTTCATTCGCATCTCCAACGCGGGCCTGCGCGAAAGCCATGTGCATGACGTGATCATTACCCGCGAGGCGCCCAACTACCATGTTGAGTAAACGACGTCGGGTATTATTGAGCGCGTGGATTCCTGCGGCGATTTGTACGTTGCTGATTTTGATTTCTTCATCGGACACATTTTCTTCCGATAACACCAGCTCGGTTCTGCGTCCGTTCGCCGAGTGGATTTTCGGCCCATTTGCCAATCACACCTGGTGCAAGCTGCTTTACGATTTTCGTAAAACGGCCCATTTCTTTGCCTACGGCTTCGTCAGCGTAGTTTTTTTTCGCGCCTGGCGCATGACGTTTCGCTTGAGCCGTTCCTATTCCGCCGTGACGGCCTCGCTGCGCGCCGCAGCCGTCGCGCTGCTCTCCACGCTGGCGCTGTCCAGCGCGGATGAGTTTCACCAGAGCTTTCTTCCCAAACGCACCGGCTCGCCCTTCGATGTACTGCTGGATATGTGCGGCGCTGTCACCTGCCACCTGGTGCTATTCACTTTTTTCGGCAGTTTGCTGGAGCTGACCAGCACAACCAGTCCTGAGTGAAGGGCCGACAGCCGCTATCGCAGGCGAATTTCAGAGTTAAATCACTGCCTCTTCTTCTTGCTCTGTCCGCAATTTGTCCCATTGCTCCGCGCCCAGCCGCTGGAAAATGTCCTTAGGGGCCAGCGTATTGGGAAAGTGTAGAGGATCGCGCGATGCTCGCACCGTTGCCAGCGCTGCATCGTACGCGGTAATGGCGGCGCATAGCAGAACATCCGACAGCAGAACGACCCGATATCCCAGGCTGTTCACTTCCTGCAGAGAGAGCAACGGGCTTCTTCCTCCCAGCAGTACGTTCAAGACACACGGGCCATGCACACGCTGCGGAATATCTTCCAACTGCGCCATAGACTCCGGCGCTTCCACCAATGCCAGGTCGGCCCCCACGTCGAGTGCGGCGTTCGCGCGCGCAATTGCCTCCTCAAATCCCAATGAGGAGTTGCAATCGGTCCGCGCGATAATGATGAAGTCCGGACTGTCCCGAGCAATGACCGCGGCGCGAATTTTGCTGACGAAGTCCTTTTGTGGAATGACCTGCTTTTTGTCCAGATGCCCGCATTTCTTTGGAAATACCTGGTCCTCAATATGAATTCCAGCAGCGCCATGGCGCTCATATTCACGGACCGTCCGGGCCATATTCAGTTCATTGCCATAGCCAGTGTCGGCATCGGCGATGATGGGAATTTTTACCGTCGTGGCCATGGCCGACGCATTGGCCACCATCTCCGACATGGTCGCCAGTCCATAGTCCGGCAGACCGAGGCGGCTGGCAGAGGTCCCCATGCCTGTCATATAAATTGCGGAAAACCCCGCTAGTTCCACGGCCCTGGCGGAGAGACAATCGTAAGCACCGGGCGCAACAATAAATTCCCCATTCAAAAGCCGTTGACGTAGCCTGCCTGCTGGACTCACTCAGATTTCCTCCCGTGGCGCAGTGTTACAGTGATGGTTTTGCCGCTGCCTTGCCTGCGACAGGTACGATCTGAGACTGTAGAAAACGATTGCCAAAAGGCCGATTCTCCGCTGATTGGAATCGTTATATGGATACGATGTTAAAGCACTTTGAAGAAAGCTGCCGCTTGCACAGGTAAAAGACATCTCAAAGGAAACCGGATTGCATTTCTTCCTTTAGTGTTCTATTCAGCGTTCTTCACTTACTAAGACTCGCGTGGATCAAAAAGGTATTCGAGTCTGCGAAAAATATTTTGTAGGGAATCTGAAGGAACAGCAGAATGCGAAGAATGCAATGGCTGACCGGCGCGACCACCATCCAGAAAAAAGCGCTGCTGACCACTTCGCTCGGCTGGATGCTCGACAGCATGGACATGATGCTGTTCTCGCTGGTCCTCGTCGAGTTACAGCGCGACCTGCACATGAGCGCCTCGATCAGCGGCCTGCTGATGTCCCTGACTCTTGTCTCCGCGGCCATCGGAGGCATTTTCTTTGGATGGTTCGCGGACAAAGTCGGCAGGACCCATGCGCTGATGGTGTGCATGCTCATCTATTCCATCTTCACCGCCTGCTGCGGTCTGGTGCATAGCGTCCCGCAACTCGCCGTCTTCCGTTTCCTGCTCGGCCTGGGGATTGGCGGCGAATGGGCGGCGGGTGGCGCGCTGGTTGCCGAAACCTGGCCGGATGAACATCGCGGCAAGGCCATCGGCATCGCACAGGCATCCTGGGCGCTCGGCTATGCGCTGGGCGCTGCCATCACCGCGCTGATTATGCCGCACTTCGGCTGGCGAGTTGTCTTCTTCGTTGGTGTACTCCCAGCGCTGGTCACGCTCTGGATTCGCAAGTCCGTCGGCGAGCCGGAGATATGGAAAGAAAAGGCCGCGACCCTGCCGATTCGCACCATGTTTCATGGCAAGCTGGGCATCGCCACGGTAGTCATCGCCTCCATGAACGCCGCCTCCCTGTTTGCCTGGTGGGGACTGTTCACCTGGATTCCGCGATTTCTCTCGCTCCCCATCGCGCAAGGCGGTCGCGGACTCAGCATCGTGCAGGCATCTTCGTGGACCATCCTCATGCAGATTGGAACTGGCGCGGGCTATCTTTCCTTCGGCTATCTGGCGGACAGCCTGGGCCGCAAGAAAACGTATATCGCGTTCCTGCTGATTGCCGCCGTCCTTGTGCCCATCTACGCCCACGCGCCGGGAGCGCGCTCGTTGCTGCTGCTCGGTCCCATCGTCGGATTTTTTGGCACAGGATTTTTCAGCGGCTTCAGCGTCATCGCCAGCGAAGCCTTCCCCACCGCGATTCGCGGCACGGCCATGGGCATTGTCTACAACACAGGCCGATTCCTGGGAGCAGCCGCGCCGTATATCATCGGCTTCATCACAGAGAAAAGCGGCATCGTGCTCGCGCTGTCTTCCATCTCCATTGCATTTTTTGTGGCCGCCCTGATCGCCACGGGATTGAAGGAAACAAAAAGCCACGCGCTAGCGTAATTTCCTGTGCATTTCTCGCCATCGGAAAGCAATATATTCAACATCGGAGGAAGCGACCATGCCAGTCAAGCCTATCCCAGATGGATACCACAGCGTCCAACCCTATCTGATGATCGACGGCGCCACAGAGGCAATCGAGTTTTACAAGAAAGCCTTCGGTGCGACCGAACGTCTGCATGAAGCAGCCGGACGGACGCATCGCACATGCGGAAATCCAGATCGGCGATTCCGTCATCATGATGGCGGATGAGAACGCCCAGATAGATGCCTTTGCTCCCGGCCATTATGGAGGATCGTCCGTCTCGCTGCTCATCTACACGGAAGATTGCGATGCGATGTATCTGCGAGCCATCGCTGCTGGCGCGAACAATGAGCGCGAACCAGCCGACCAGTTTTACGGCGACCGCATGGCTGGCTTGAAGGACCCGTTTGTCTATAAATGGTTCATCGCCACCCACATCAAGGATGTATCCAAAACGGAACTCGAAAAACCTCATTGATGGCGTCTTGACAGCAAATTCGGCGCGCTTGACAACCGGCCAGACTTTTTATAGGCTACCTTCAGCCTATGAAACTCTCTCTCCAGAACATGTGTATGGCCATGCGAATGAAAATTAGCGCATGCGGGCCGCTGTTTTTGGAGATGCGAATGACCGAGTAACACACTTCCACTCCTCAGATTCAGTCACCCGCGGCGCACAGCCTGCGGGTTTTTCGTTTTAGCAATAAAAATTCAGCCAAGCCTACTGGAGGCACTCAATGTCCGAACCGAATCAACATCGTCCCGCCACCCTTTCCGTCCACGCCGGTCAAGTTGCCGACCCCACCACCGGCTCGCGCTCTGTGCCAATCTATCAGACCACCTCCTATGTATTTGAGAATGCCGAGCACGCCGCTTCCCTTTTCGGTCTGCAACAATTCGGCAATATCTATACGCGACTGATGAATCCGACCACCGACGTGCTGGAAAAGCGCGTGGCCGCGCTGGAAGGTGGAGCAGCAGCCCTGGCGACCGCCTCCGGTCAGGCGGCGGAGACGCTCACCATCCTCACGCTGGCCAGCGCTGGCGATGAAATTGTTTCCACCACCTCGCTCTACGGCGGCACCTATAACCTGTTCCACTACACGCTGCCCAAGCTGGGCATCAAGGTCCGCTTCGTCGATGCCGACGACTTCGACGGCCTGCGCAAGGCCATCAACAAAAACACCAAGGCCGTCTACACCGAGTCTCTAGGCAATCCCAAGCTGGATGTGGTCGATCTGGAAAAGCTCGCTTCCATCGCGCATGAAAACGGCCTGCCGCTGATCGTGGACAACACCGTTCCCTCTCCCATCCTCTGCAATCCCATTCAGTGGGGCGCGGACATTGTCATCCACTCCGCAACCAAGTTTCTCGGCGGCCATGGCAACAGCATCGCCGGCGTCATCGTGGACGCGGGCAAGTTCGACTGGGCCAAGTCCGGTCGCTTCCGCGACTTTGTCGAGCCTGACCCTTCCTATCATGGGCTGTCGTTTACCGGGGCGTTCGCCAATCTGGCCTTCATCCTGAAGGCACGCGTGCAAGGGCTGCGCGACACCGGCGGCTGCCTGTCGCCGTTCAATGCTTTCCTGATCCTGCAAGGGATTGAAACACTGCATCTGCGCGTGGCGAGGCATTCAGAAAATGCCCTGGCTGTGGCGAAGTTCCTCGAAGCGCATCCGGCGGTCGAATGGGTCAACTATCCGGGGCTTGCCAGCAGCAAATACCACACCCGCGCCAAGAAATATCTGCCGCAGGGCGCCAGCTCCATTGTCACCTTCGGGGTCCGCGGAGGCTATGACGCCGGAAAAGAATTCATCAACTCACTCGAACTCTTCAGCCTGCTGGCGAACATTGGCGATGCAAAATCGCTGGTCATTCATCCCGCATCCACCACGCACCAGCAGTTGTCGGCAGAGGAACAGGACTCCACCGGCGTCACTCCGAACCTGATTCGTCTCTCGGTCGGCATTGAAGACATTGCCGACATCATCGCGGACCTCGAAAATGCGTTGCAAAAGGTAACAGCAAGCAGCCAGGTGACAGTTTCCGCATAAGGTGAGCTATTATGACACAGCAAGCATTGCAGCCAGATTTTGAAGCCGATTTTCTCCTCAACCAGGGCGCGCCCTTTGCGCTGGAATCAGGTGCGGTGTTGCCGCAGGCATCATTGCATTACGCCCTCTACGGCAAGCTGAACCCGGCGCGGGACAACGCCGTCCTCGTCTGTCACGCGCTCACCGGTTCGGCGCGCGTGGCGGACTGGTGGCCGGACCTGTTTCGCGACGGCCATCCGCTCGATCTCGAACAGCATTGCGTGATCGGCATCAACGTGCTCGGCTCCTGCTATGGCTCGACCGGCCCCACCTCCACTAATCCCGCGACGGGCAAGCGCTACGGCGCAGACTTCCCTGTCGTCAGCATTCGCGACATCGTGCGGGCGCAGGCGCAACTCATCGAGCATCTCGGCATTCCACAATTGCGCGCGGCGCTCGGCGGCTCCATCGGCGGCATGCAGGCGCTGCAATGGGCGGTCGATTTCCCGGAGCGCGTGGCTGGCTGCTTCGCCGTGGGCACCGCCCCGCTCTCGGCCATGGGTCTGGCGCTCAACCATCTCCAGCGCGAAAGTATTCGGCTCGACCCAGCATGGCAGAACGGCAACTATGATCCTGCCGCTCCGCCGATGCGCGGACTCGCTCTGGCGCGCGGCATTGCGACATGCAGCTATAAATCGCCAACATTATTTGCGGAACGCTTCCATCGCAACCCGGACCGCTCCGGCGGAAATCCACTGGAGTCGCACACGGCCCGCTACGATGTTGCCGGATATCTCGACTATCAAGGCCGCATCTTCAACGATCGCTTCGATGCCAACAGCTATCTGGTGATTTCGCGCGCCATGGACACCTTCGACCTGGCACGTGGCTATGCCAGCGAAGCCGCGGCCTTGCGGCGTATTCGCGCGCGAACATTAGTCGTGGGGATTTCTTCAGACTGGCTGTTCCCTCCCGCCGACGTACATGCTCTCGCGGAACGCATTCAGGATGCCGACGCGGTATGCAACTATATTGAACTCCACTCCAACCACGGGCATGACGCTTTCCTAGCGGAAGCGAGCAACGTCCGTCCGCTGATCGAGTACATCGTGCAAAGCGGACCCGTCACAGCCCTACAAAAAGATTGTGCGGGCTGCGCAGTGTGATCCGCAGCCTGCATCACTGTGCCGTCACATACAACGTAAGCGGAAGCGTCTTCGGCGGATTGCAGGCCCGGTCGTCGCATGCCTGATAGCGAAGCTGGCCATGTATCGTATAGCGGCCCGGCTTGGCGTGGACATGCATCCGCACGCCGAACTCCCCGGTATACACGCTGAGCTCATCCTTCGGCGCGAACTGGAAGTGATAGTCCACTCCCTGCGGATATTCGATCTTGGCGATCTCGACGCCCGTCGGAGCATCCAGCGTGATCGTGGTGGGGATCAGGTAATGCGAATTCGGCGTGTGGGAGTTGATGTGCAGTCCGGTCTGGATGGCGAACCGCACATCGACATCCTGCGTCGCGGCAGCCTGCTTGCCAGCCTTCACGGTCAACTCCGGCGAGGAAACCATCTGCACCCACTGCTTCGCGGACGCCTGCCCAAAACCAATTCCCGAATGCGCTGGCTGCCATGCAGATTGCGCGGTCATCGTCATCGCACACACCGCCAGAACCGCACCAAATAACAAACGCCGTTTCTGCATGTCTCAGGCTCCCTTGGACGCAAGGATCTTCTGGATGTCCGCTTCCATCTCACTCTGCGAGATGATGCCGCCCGTCTCCACGGCAACCTTGCCGTCCCGCCCAATGTAGTAGGAGATGGGCAAATAATCGACGCCGCCATAAGCCTTGTTCATCTTTTCGTCATACATCAGCACCGGGTAATTGACGCCCATCTTGGTGGCGAAGTCCGCAACATTTTTTGCAGAACCATCGTCTTCGGAGATCCCCAGTACTGTAAATCCCTGCGCCGCGTATTTTTTTTGCAGGTCGATCAGCCACGGCATTTCCAGCTTGCAAGGCCCACACCAGGTCGCCCAGAAATTGAGCAGCACGGCCTTCCCTTTGTAGTCGGAGAGCGAAACGGTTTTGCCATCGGGGGTCTTCAACGTAAAGGCGGGGGCAGGCTTTCCGCGCAGATCGCTCAAGCCATCGGCAGACGGGGAATCGCCCGCAGTACTGGTCGATGAAGAGCCATTTGCAGCCGCGCCACTGCTGCCAGCTCCGGGTTGTGCGAGGGCAGTCTGCGCAGGCGGCTGCGCGTTCAGAGACTTGCGGATACGGTAGGACATCACCCCGGCCCAGATCATCGCAGTAATGGCGGCGATCAGGACCAGCACGACAATCACGCTGCGCTTCATGAATGCTCCTCGATACCGGGATACGTCTGGAAGGAAGATCGCCCGATATGCAACCCTTTATTGTAGCGGCTGCGACAGGCGAATGCAGGCCACGCTGCGATAGGGCCAGCAAACGTGTGGTCCTTTTCCTATGGAGTAGAGTCATCGATAACGAGAAATTCTGTTACAACAAGAGTCACTCTGGGGACCCTTCGCTTCGCTCAAAGGTAAACTCCGCGTAGCGGAGTGAAGAATCCAGAAAATTTTTCGCCTGGCGAAGAAATCTCCCGCAAAAGATTTCCGAGCGCACATGGCCTCGTATGCGTCTTTTGATATGAACTGATTTATATGGATGTCAGAACAGCGACCAACGAGCAGACCTTGACCTGGATCGTGGGCCTAACGGAGCGCGACGCCACAAACGCGCTTTCGGAAATTTCCGCCTTGGCGACCGAGCACTCCGCGCTCTTGTTTCGGGTGGCCTTCAGTGTCCTTCGCAATGCCAGCGACGCGGAGGATGTCGTGCAGGAAACATTTCTCCGAGTGCTGAAGCATCAGCGGAAACTGGCAACGATTGAGGACCCTCGCGTGTGGTTGATTCGGATTGCCTGGAACCTGGCGCTGGACCGCAGGCGGCGATTGCGCGCGACGCCGATGGTCGAGGAAGCTGAAGAGATTTTGCGCCGCCATGCCAGTGCGGAAGCAACTGCGGAAGTGACTCTTGGCGCGTCGGAGGGCTGTGTCCGCATCCTGCGCATGATGGACAGGCTGCCGCGCAAGGAGCGTGCAGTGCTGCGGCTCTCCGCGCTGGAAGAGTTGGGAACAGCGGAGATTGCAGCGATCCTGCAGACGACGGAGTCCAGCGTCCGCTCCTGCCTTTTCCGAGCGCGGCAACGGCTTCGAGAACGCATGGAAACGGAAGAAAGGAGGCAGCAGCCATGAAGACGGAATACGAAATAGATGCGGCGTTGAAAATGCTGGGACAATCTCAGCCTCCAACGGGTTTGACAGCTCGCGTGCATCGCAGCCTTGCAACGGCGGCTGCCAAACAACCACGCACAGACTGGCTGGTATGGGCCCCGGTCGCCGGTGCAGCCATGGTGGCCGTCCTATTTGCGGTCGCGCTCCAGATACGTTCCACGCCTGGAAAAAGAGCGAATACCACCGGCGGGACTGCGAAGATGGCGGTCATGGATTCCGCGGTATCGCAGCCTCACCATCCAGCGCCGGTTCCGTCGGAGAGTGTCCACAAGCGAAACGTCTCGATGCCAACCGCCCATCGAAACTCTCGCACGCGGGAACCTGTCCCATATCGCCACGCCGCCAATCTTATGAGCTATCCGCTGACGCAGCAAGAAAAGCTGCTGGTGGAGTTTGCGCAGCACGCCAAGCCCGAGGACTTGCGCGACTTGAACCCGGAATATCAGGCAAAAGTGGAAGCACAGCAAGAAGCGGAGTTTGAAGCCTATCTCAAGTCAGGCAACAGTTCTGACAATAGCGGAACAACACAAAACACACAGGAATGAGGATTTCTATGCAATCGAAACGTTGGATTTGGCCTATGCTCGCACTCGCCGCGACCTTTGCTTCTGGCCCGATATTAGCCCAGGCCGGACCAAAAGATACCCCCCCGCCCTCGTCACAACAAGGACCGCAATCAAATCTGCCGCAGCCTCCGCCACCCCGAGATTATTCAAAAGAAAGTGATGTGCAGCGGACTATCCTCGGGGCATACCGGCTGACATATACTCTGACGGAAATGGATGGGACAAAACGCATCGGGTCACACCATTACGTGATCGCAGTAGATCTCGATGCTCCTCCTACCAGCTTAAAGTTGGGAACCAAAATACCGATTGAGACAGGCGCATCTGGCCCAGGCAGTTTACCCGGGCAAACCGAGATTTCATATATCGACATAGGGGTGAATATCAGATCCCACCTGCGTCAGTTTGCAAATGGGGTAGAGCTAAACAGTCACGTCGTGCAATCCGCTGTGGATTCCCAACAGTCTCTCCTGAAGTCCCCTGTGATCCGGGTATCTGACCTGGAAAGCACTGTTCTCCTGCAGGAAAATAAGCCCGTCATCCTCGGGACTGTAGATATTCCGGGCAGCACGCACAGCCTGCAAATCCAGGTAGAACTGACACGCATTCATTAAATGGATTCATTCGGGCCATATAGATGTAGACAACCAAGGAGGAGTCATTCTGAGGTCGCCGCGCCTGCCCGCCGCGGAGGGGCGACCGAAGAATCCAGAGGGTGACGGCGACGCAACCCAGGCGCATATTCTCTGGATTCTTCACTCCGCTACGCGGAGTTTACCCTGAGCGAAGCCGAAGGGTTCAAAATGACTCTTTTTGACATCTGTGCATCAGTCTGCGCCCACGCGAGAACCTCTTTTAAGCCCGCGCAATAAGCCTGAACAGAAGATGGAGCAGCGTGAGCACGACCGCGCCGAGGAAAGCGGCGAAAAATCCGTGGATCCGAAATCCGGGGACGAACGCGCTAGCAAGTAGCAAAATGATCGCATTGATGACGAGGAAAAATAGGCCGAGGGTCAAAATTCCAAGCGGGAAGGTGATGAGCTTGAGCAGAAATCCTAAAGTCGCGTTCAGAAAACCCACAACCAGGGAAGCGATCAAGGCGCTGCCAAAACTGGCGATCTCGAAGCCGGGAACCAGACGAGACACGATGATAAGCGCAAGCGCGCTGAGCAGCCACATTAACAATAACTGGACCATAGACCGTGAGATTACCGAAAACGGGGCACAGTGTCCAGCGAAATCTTGACGCTGAAGGACAAAGAAAAGCCCCGCCAAGGCGGGGCTTTTCTTGAAATAATGCCGGCGATCACCTAATCTCCCACACTCAAAAATGCAGTACCATCGGCCCAGCGAGACTTTACTTCCGTGTTCGGGATGGGAACGGGTGTTGCCCTCGCAGTATATTCACCGGCAAATTGTCAAAACACGCGAACGCCGCGATGTTTCACAACAGGATAGATTGGGGTAAGTCAAACTACTTGGCTGACCGTTGAGTATCTTCAGCAAGAATCCTTTTGGAATTCTGTGCGAAGTTAATCTTATGGTCAAGCCGAACGGGCGATTAGTACTGGTAAGCTACGCACATTGCTGTGCTTCCACCTCCAGCCTATCAACCAGGTGGTCTTCCTGGGCCCTTCATTTCCCTTTTGGGTTGGGAGATCTCATCTTAGAGCGTGCTTCCCGCTTATATGCATTCAGCGGTTATCACAACCGAACTTCGCTACCCAGCTGTGCCTTTGGCAAGACAACTGGAACACAAGAGGTTCGTCCATCCCGGTCCTCTCGTACTAAGGACAGCCCTCTTCAAATCTCCTACGCCCACAGCAGATAGGGACCGAACTGTCTCGCGACGTTCTGAACCCAGCTCACGTACCGCTTTAATAGGCGAACAGCCTAACCCTTGGAACCTTCTACAGCTCCAGGATGCGATGAGCCGACATCGAGGTGCCAAACC
>JAKAYS010000225.1 GCA_021826695.1 Acidobacteriota bacterium
GTCGAGCGTGCCGGACTCAATCCACCAGATGGCATTCTGAATCAGATATTGCTTTACCAGAGGGTTCGACTGATTCAAATCCGGAAGCACATTGGCGAACCATCCATCCACTGCCGGAAGATACGCGGCGGGCGGCGCATGGGGGTCCGTGATGGGCGCAAAGTTTCCAGTTGCTTCTATATGGCGTGCGAGCGTTCCATGGAACCATTCAGGCGCTGGAGGATCGAGCACCCACGGATTCTTTGGCCCAACATGATTGGGCACCGTATCTAAAACCAGCTTCATGCCGCGGCTGTGCAGCGCCTGCGCCAGATCCTGATAGTCCTTCAATGTTCCAAAATGAGGATTGACCTGGTACATATCGACTGCTCCATATCCGTGATAATCACTCGCAGACATAGGGTCGTTGGCGTACAGCGGCGTAATCCAGACTGTAGTTGCGCCGAGTTGCTGGATATAGTCCAGATGTTTTTCAAGGCCGAGCAGATCGCCGCCATGATATGCGCGCGGCTTGCTTCGATCATAGGTCCCAGGCGCATTCTTTAGAGCATCATTGGAGAGATCGCCATCGGCAAAGCGGTCCGGCATGATCAGGTACATGACGTCCGCGGAGGAGAATCCCTGAAAGCCGTCCGTCGGAGAATGGCGCTGGTCCAGTTCATAAGGCACATGTGTTTCACCGCCAGCGGTGAGCACGTTCAGATCAAAATGTTGCGGCGGAGCGGAAGCAATATCCAGCCACACGAATGCCCAGTGACCGTTCGTGGAAATTTTCGTTCGTCGCACAGAAATACCCGGCACACTGCTGCGAACATGCGCGTCTGTGAGATTTTTCCCGTGCATCAGCAGCATGGGATTCGGCAGGCCGCTCCACCAGTTGGGCGGGTCCGTCTCCTGCACCAGCGGTTTCCCGGGCGGGGTGGCAGTCTGAACATGTTTTTTGGCGTGTCTTTTTGCCAAGACAGGAAGGCACACGCAGAGCAGCAGCAGACAGGGAAGCAGCGCGCGCAGTTGGCGACCGAAGATTCTGGATGTCATCAATAACATTCCAACTTTATAGAGATTTGGCTGCGCGCGCACATCGCAGAACAAGCTCGCCCGGGATGCACTGCGATTTCGCGGCAACGATGTGCAGTTCCAGGAAACTTCACCAGTTTACTCCGCTTCATTGCGTGGCGAATGGTATTTTGAAGCCGTGAGAAACCGCATGGATTCGCGTTCGAGACATGCGACTTTATCCCGCTGTTGCAGCGCCGCCAACGCGTGACTCCGCGAGAGCTTCCTCCAACGCGCGTTGAAGGCGATCCAACTCTGCTGGGCCGAGTTTGGCATCCTCAATATTGGACCCCTTACTTGCGCGAGTCAGATAAAAGACGTCGATGGCCATTTCTCCTTCTGTATCGATCAGCGCAACAGAAATATCGCAGGCCTGCTGCGCCATCACCAGACTGATACTCCGCAGAAGTCCCGGCGTGTCCTGCGCGATCACCTGAAGGATCGTGCTGTGGGTGGAAGAGGTATTGTCGACGGACAGCTTCGTTTTCACGCGTGTTTTATTGTTCTGCGCGCGCGAGGAGTGGGCACGTGCCGCCAACAGGCGGTCGACGGAAACAACACCGCAGGCGACATCGGTAAGGCTTTTCTCAAAACGCTCAGCCTCGCCGGGGTTCAGGGCAAGTGTTTTGTAGCGGTCCTGAAAACGAAACGTATCGATGACCGTACCGGCTGCGTTCGAGAAGGCGTCCGACTTGATGATGTCCATCCCCCATGCGGTCAGCGTGCCTGCCAAATCGGCAAAGAGAAACGGGCGGTCGAGGGTGACTACGGTGCATTCCCACCATGTGCCGACCTGTGACAGAGTGACTCTGGCTGGCGACGCTGCGAGCTGGGTTGAAAACCGCGCGTGGGTCAGAATCTCCTGTGGGGTGCGGGTGCGCAGGTAACGCTGCGGCATCCCGGCGAGAAAGCGATGGATCGCCTCCGACTCCTTCGGCGCCAGAGCGATCACTTTTTGGATGGCAACGGTATCGGCATCTGCGGCAATGCGATCTTCGTCAACATTGCGATCCAGGTAATTCGACGTCGCCATGTAGAGGCGCCAGAGATTTTCGGCCTTCCACGGAGTAAGTGCCTCTGGATTCACCGAATGGATATCGGCGTAGGTCAACAAAGTCAGCAGACGAAGATTGTCCTGCGTTTCCACCAGTTCCGCAAAAGCGCGCACGGTTTCCGAATCGAAAATGTCTTTTCGTAGAGCCAGCGACATTTCCAGATGATGCCGGATGAGCCGAAGGACCGTGTCTTTCTGGCTGGATGTAAGTTGCCACCGCTCGGTAACGGCAGCGGCGATCCACATGCTTTTTTCGGTATGACTCCCCTCGCTGCGCGCTTTGCCGGTGTCGTGCAGCAGAGCCGACAGATACAGCAGAGATGGTTCCTCCACTTCACGCAAAATCTCTCCGAAACGCGTCTCCCATTCCGTAGCTGGTTGCTCAAGAGAGTGCAGGTTCTCAATGATGAGAAAAGTATGTTCATCCACGGTGTAGCGGTGGTAGGCGTCGCGTACAACCAGCGCGTCCAC
>JAKAYS010000226.1 GCA_021826695.1 Acidobacteriota bacterium
CCGATCTATCCGCTCGTCCCACAGATGCACCGGCAGTTGGAATTCCGCGCGCAGATTGTCGGCAAATTTTTCCGCGGCCACGGCCCGCGGGCTGCGGTCTCCGGAGAGATGGATCGGCCAGCCGATTACAATTTCCCCGCAACCGTAACGCCGCAACAGACGCCCAATGGAGCGCAGGTCGTTGCTGTGGTTGGTATGCGGAATGGTCAGCAATGGCTGCGCCGTCAGGCCCAGCTCATCGGAAACCGCGACGCCAATCCGCCGCTGGCCATGATCGAGGCCCAAAACTCTTGACACCAGCGATGCTTCCACGAGAGTGATAGTATCTGAAATGATGGACGTGTTAGCGAAAGAAATACACTCGAACGCCTACAATAGAAAGATATAGATGAGTACCTCAACCTTTCCCTTCGGGTAGCGATTCGACGTGCGTTTTTTTCTTGGATTGGTATTGCTTCTGGCGCTGGGCGCAGCAGGTGTGTACATGCTGGTGTTCGCCCCGTTTGGCCCATCCACGGGAAAGCTTGTAACGGTCCAGCCCGGCTACTCAGTAGCGCAGATAGCCACCACATTGCAGCAGGACGGAATCATCCGCAATCGCTTCGCTTTTGACGTGCTGGCACGTTTCGAGCGCGGAACGCTGAAGGCGGGGACCTACCGCTTCGATCATCCGGTTCCGATGAAAACCGTGTACCAGCGTCTTCACAGCGGCGACGTCTACACCATCGCATTGACCATTCCAGAGGGGTACAACATCTTCGATATTGCCACGACTGTCGAGAAGGCCGGACTCGGCCCGCAGGATGCATTCCTTTCCGCCGAACAGACTGACACAGCGTTGATCCGCGATCTCGATCCTCATGCCGTCAGTCTGGAGGGCTATTTATTTCCAGACACCTATCGTCTGGCTCCCAATACTCCTCCCCAGCAGATTCTGGGCGAGATGGTCAACCACTTTCGCAAGGAGGCACAGGTGCTTGGGCTGACATCCGAACCACCCGAAAGCATTTCTTCAACCGTCATTCTGGCTTCTTTAATTGAACGCGAAACGCCCGTCAGTAGCGACCGGCCGATGATCGCCAGTGTCTTTGAAAATCGCCTGCAAAAAAGAATGCCTCTGGATACCGATCCCTCAGTAATTTATGCAGCATTGCTGGAAAAGCGCTATCGCGGGACCATCTATGCATCGGATTTGAAAGCAAAGTCTCCATATAACACCTATATCCATACAGGCCTGCCCCCCGGGCCAATCTGCAATCCGGGAATCCCCTCCTTAAAGGCTGCAATGCATCCGTCAACATCCGATTACCTCTATTTCGTCAGTGATCCAGAAAATGCGGGTCATTCACGGTTCGCGGCCACCCTGCAGGAACACCGGAAAAACGTGACAGCCTATCGCAAGGGGCAGCGCCTCGGGAATGGACGGGATTGAACCGCGTGCGTAGTTCTCCATTAATTTGTGTTCCCGTTATGCAGCGGAATTGTCTCCGGTCGGCGTTATTGTTTGCGGTGGGATCCATGTCCTTGCTCGGTCTGACTGGATGCCTGAAACGCACGCGAATTCTGGAGCGGCCCCAGGCCCCCAACGTAGTGTTGAGCGCCAGCGCCAAACAGTTGATTCAGCAACTGGACCAACGTTATGACTCCATCCATTCCATCACTGCTACAGTTCTCCTTCGCGCCTCCGTGGGAGGAGTGAGCAAGGGCAAAGTGACCGACTATACCTCCCTGCATGGTTACATCCTGCTGCGCCAGCCAGACATGCTTCGCGTCCTGGGGATGCTGCCGGTCATCGAGACCCAGGCCTTCGACATGGCCAGCGACGGAAAAAATTTCAAGCTGCTGATTCCTCCCAAAAACGAAGCCATCGTTGGCTCGGGACAGGTCGGCAAACCCTCTCCCAACCCCTTGATGAATCTGCGGCCTTCAGTTTTTTTTGATTCGCTTCTGATTCGCAAAATCGGGCCAGACGAGCTCGTCTACGTTACCAACAACACCGGTGTGGAACGCGACCCGCGCACCAAACACCTGGTACAGGAACCGGACTATGATCTGGGAATCTTACGCCGTCAAGGCGACAGCCAGCAGCTTCTCCCCGTGCGCGTCATCCATATCAGCCGCGCCGACCTGCTGCCCTATCAGCAGGATGAGTACGACGACCGCGGCAACCTGGTGACGCGCACCGTTTACAGCAAGTACCAGACCTTCGATCAAATTTCGTTTCCGACGCACATCGTCATCGATCGTCCCGCGGACGAATACAAAATCGACATATCCATTGAGAAACTGACCTTCAATCACCCGCTCGGAAATGAGCAATTCGAGTTGAAAATTCCTCCGGGCACCAAGATCAAGCGCCTACCGTAAGGCGGATTGCAGAAATACGAAACTACAGGGAGTCATTTTTCACCACGGTCGTTCGCCGCGGCGAAGCAGCCCCATGCAGAATGTCTCTCTCCTGTTCCACATGCTTGCGCAGCAAGGGTGGGATGAAAAAATCCATATACAGTTAAACCGCGCCAACCCTTACGCCGCCGCAGGTGTCGGCACTTCGG
>JAKAYS010000227.1 GCA_021826695.1 Acidobacteriota bacterium
CCAAAAGGACCGGATACTGGCGGCGGTGGCGCACGGCGCACACACGACGACCGAAATCACGCAACGCACCGGATTGCTGCGGGAACAGGTCCACAAAGCCGTAGGTTGGCTGGTGAAAAGGGGCGAGCTGTTGGACATGCCCAGCGATGAGGAACGGACGGTGGGGCTCGCTCCATCCCCAGGCACCCCTAGCGTCCACCCGCCCGTCCAGGATAGGCCCGCCAGTGAATCTGCACCGACAGCCGCCAAAACCGCGCTAACTCAGGGCTCCGGCTCCCAGTGGAATGATCCGATCGGGAAAGTCTTGAAGGTCCTCTTATCCAACGACACGGTCTCCCTCACGGCCTTGTGCGCAATGACCGGGCTGACCCGAGACGAAGGCCTTCAGGCGGTTGACGCACTGGATGCTTCGTTGCTTGAGATGAAGGGAGACGACGAATTCATCGAACGGTTCCACGGGGATGATGACGAAATCTGGTATCAATATATGACCGCCACCATGGACCCTGCTTCCCAGACATCCCCAGCACCTGCGCGTGGGGCACATCATCATTCCCCCCCTGCCACCGATGAACTCATAGAGCAGCTGGAGGAAGCGGCCACAGAGGCCCTCACGGTGCTGCGGGATGCCTTTTCCCGATTGGCCGACCTGGCGCGAGAAAACTCGGCGGCCCGAGACCGGCTGATAGCGGTGCAGAAGCTGCTGGGTGGGGAGGGCTGAATCATGTTTTGCGCGAAGGCGAAGAAACAGATTGCCGCAATTCAGGAAGTAGTTCGCCGCAACGGCCGAGGCATTCACAAGCGCATCGATGAAAACCGCGAGCTGATGGAACTGTTACAGACCACGGCTCCTGCGCTTCTGCGCGAATACCCATGGGTGGAGGGGTGGATTCATTCGCAGGACGATTTTCTCGTCGAGATCGAAAAGGTAGCGGGAATCCATTTACATCCTCCACGGCTTTACTCCTTCCCCCGGCCATGGCCCGGAACGGCGCCGTACATACCACAACGACAGGACGATACGAATCCTGTTTCTGATGATGGCGGAAAGGTTGCCTATACCCTGGCGACAATCAAGAACAAGCGGAGGCAGCTGAACACCATCCATTGGGCGTGTTTGCAAAGTGGTGGACTAGTCGCCAGCCCACGATTACACCAGGCATTTGCCCGAGGATTCATTGGCGGCGGCCTGGTGCTTATTTCTCTGCTTTGGTTAAAGCATTTGCCGGGTTACCAAAATCTACCCTTGGCCTATCTGCCGCTGTTGGGGGGCATCTCTATCTTCGGCTGGGTCTACTTTCGGTCCACCTACCCATCCAGGTGGCTTGATCTGATCGATATGAAGTTGGCCGAGTACGACCCTGTGGACAAAGAAGCCTACCGGGACCTGCAACGGGATACCAGAAAGGATGGCCATTTTAACGAATGGCGGGTACGGCAATGGGTGATGCAGGGGCGCCACGCGCTACAAATCGCGCGGGGAGACTTTTCTCCCACTCGGAACGATTTTCTACGGAAAAGGATATGATGCTTATGGACAATCCAAAAATAAAAACGCCATGCCCTTGCTCCAACACATTCACAAGTCCTACAGGGAAAAAGCTGGCAGGTTTCGCAGTAGCGATCATCACGAACTTTATGGCGGCATCCTTCGCATGGTCGTTAGCTGTTCACAAAGAATATATCTTTTCCGCAAGTGTAATGCTTGTCTCGTTAATCTTCGTTGTTCTCTTGGCTCAGAGAGTTGTTCTCTACAATACCAACAGGGACTTTATTGCCTGTATCAAATGCACAGTGCTTCGATTTAATCCATTCCATACCAAGCCAAGTGGACCAAGAGAAGATGAACAACTCAACAACGGCAAAAATGACTATGACGGCACACATGCCAATTGATTACTCACCACGCCCGCTGCCGCCCTGGCCAAGCCCGTCGTTGATTCCTTATGGCAAAGTCCATTTCCGTACTTCGCCACGTCACACAACCCGTAACAGTGGGAGGTATCCATGGCTGCAACCCTAAAACCATTCATCGTCGGCACATCGGATCTGGAACCGCTGACCCCGCCTGGAACGGACCTCCGCCACGGCGCCGTATTCGAGGTGGACATCGTCCACCTTCTCCACTCGGAATTCATCCACTTGGCCACCAACGAGGAATTGGGCGCGGCAGCCAGGCTGTGTCTGCACAGCCTGTTCCAAGTGCCGGCCGGCAGTCTGCCCAATAACGAGGTCGTCCTGGCCAAACTCGCCGGATGCGATCATCGAGCGAAAGCCTGGCAGCGCGTTCGCGCCATGGCGCTCTACGGCTGGACGCTGTGCTCGGACGGGCGACTCTACCACCAGGAGACCGCACGGATGGTCTTCGCCTTCCTCGTGGAGGAAGACACCCAGAAATGGGCCGAGGAAGAGCGCAACGCGGCGCGCTCCCGTAGGACCAGAAAAAAACCGCGCGACGGACGAACAGCGGAAACATCGACGCAAACCGGAGGACGCAGCCATGCCGTCCATTGACAAGAAATCTGGAAATTTCGCCTCCTTTTTGCCATTCAC
>JAKAYS010000103.1 GCA_021826695.1 Acidobacteriota bacterium
TCCACCACCATTACGGTGTCGGGCAGGAGATACGCAGCATAGATGCGAAAGCCGCCGTCGCGGTCCCGATCATCCGCACCCCAAAGAGTGAGAAAGCGCGCCTTCGATTCGCGCAAAGATTCTGTTATTTGGAGCCACTGTTGGCGATCCACGCTCAAAAGGCGGCTCGGCATATTCGCAGGCAACCTGGCGGCTTGAAATTCCATAAAGTCCGTCACCATCTTTACCCTCCTATCAGCCGCGCTGCGGCCCGATACCAGTCTGCCAAAGCAAACGGCATGTAGACGCCCAGCATCAGCACGATTGCGAGATGGATGAAGACCGGCACCAGTGCCGGGGAATGCGGTAAGGGCGGCGCATCGCTTTCCCCAAAGACCATCGGCTGGACTTTGCGAAAGATGGCGGCGAAGGCGACGCCGAGCGCAATCAAGAGAAATGGTGTCGTCCAGGGATGCTCCCGCATGGCGGTGGTCAGGATCAGAAATTCGCTGGCAAAGACACCAAATGGCGGCATCCCAAGAATGGCGAGCGATCCCAGCATCAGCCCCCATCCTATCGTTGGACTAATACCCACCAGGCCACGAATGCCATCCATTTGCTGTGTATGGGCGGTTTGCGAGGCGTGTCCGGCCGTAAAGAAGATCGACGATTTGGTGAGCGAGTGGACTGTCATATGCAGCAAGGCCGCAAAGTTTGCAATCGGCCCGCCAATTCCAAACGCAAATGTGATGATGCCCATGTGTTCGATGGAGGAGTAGCCGAACAGGCGCTTGATGTCGCGCTGTCTCCATAGAAAGAACGCGCCAAGCACGGCGGAAAGCAAACCGAAGGTCATCAGCATCCGGCCCGGAAGATACGAGCCGATCGACCCTTCGACCAGAACCTTGCAGCGGATGACCGCATAGAGTGCGACATTTAATAACAAGCCGGAGAGTACAGCGGACACGGGGGTTGGGCCTTCGGCGTGGGCATCAGGCAGCCAGTTGTGGAGTGGGGCCAGGCCGACTTTCGTCCCATAGCCAACCAATAAAAAGACAAAGGCCAGTCCCAGCACACGGGGTTCGAGTTGTCCCTTCACCGCATTGAGATGCGTCCACAACAGAGCCGTCATGCCTTGGCGGCCCAGGACATGCTCTGCCGCAAAGTACAACAGGATAGTGCCAAACAGCGCCTGCGCAATGCCGACGCCGCAGAGGATGAAATACTTCCACGCTGCTTCCAGGCTGGCGCGTGTACGGTAGAGCGAAACTAAAAGTACAGTCGATAGGGTTGCCGCTTCCATCGCTACCCAGAGCAGGCCCATATTATTGGTCAAGAGCGCCAGAAACATTGCAGCCATAAACAGTTGATACATGCTGTGATAGAGGCGCAGCCGTTGTTGGCTGAGACGACCTCGTTGCTCTTCGATGCGCATGTAGGGCCGCGAAAAGAGCGCGGTTGTGAACCCCACGAAAGCCGTCAGCGCGACCAGGAAGACGTTGAAGGAATCGACAAAGAACTGCTCATGCAAGGCCAGCAGCGACCCGTGCCGGAGGACACGCAGAACAAGAAATGCGACCGCAACCAGCGTTGCAAAACTCATGCCGGCATTCAGTTCGGCGGCGTAGGTACGCGCTCCAAACAGAGCTAGAAGGAGTGCTCCCAGCAGCGGCAAGCCCAGAACGATCAGTAGATCCAATTCATTCCTCCTTCAATGATTCCAGATGGCTGAGATCGAGGCTGTCGAACTGCTCCCGAATCTGGAAGAAAAATATCCCAAGAATGAAAAATCCCACCAAAAGGTCGAGTGCGATGCCCAGCTCGATGACCATTGGCATGCCGTAGGTGGCACTGGTAGCGGCAAAGAACAGGCCATTCTCCATCGCTAAAAATCCAATGACCTGCGTGATCGCTTTGCGCCGCGTAATCATCATCAGAAATGCAAGAAAGATAACGGCGAGCGCGATGCCGATGGTATTGCGCGTGATCGTTGTAGCCATTCTGCTGATGGGTTGCGCCAGCCCAAAGGCAAAGATGACCAGGCCCAGACCGACGAGCATGGTGATGGGGATATTGACGAGGGTCTCACTGTCCCATTGCGCACCCAAACGCCGGGTCAGACGATGGAGAATCCAAGGCAGGGCAATCACTTTCAGCAACAGTGTCAATGTGGCGGAGTAGTAAAGTTCCGTAAGCCCAGCACTGTAAGCCACCAGAAGAGTGGATACAAAGAGCACCGAGCCTTGCCAGGCGAAGAGCGTAATCAACCGCTGCGTGCGCCGCCGCGAGAGCATCGCAAAGGAGATCAGCAGCAGACTCGCGGCCAGCAGTTTCAACAATTCGGGGATCATGTGGGACGGATGCATTTTCTTTACGCTCCCAGCAGAAGATGAACGAGCAAGCCCAGCACGGCGAGCAGGAAAGCCATCGCCAGATATTCCGGGGCGCGAAAGATTCGCAATTTGGCTGATAGAGATTCAATCAGCGCCAATGCCGCTCCGGCCACAATCAGCTTCGCCAGCAGCGCGATGACAGCAACTCCCAACGTAAGGCCACCATCCGCGCCGTGGGTCGCTATACCCCACGGCAGAAAGAGCGCGAAGCCGATGCAGGCGTAGTTGAAGAGTTTTAAGTCGGAAGACCATTCCACCAACGCGAGATGACGCGCCGAAAATTCGAGCACCATCGCTTCATGGATCATGGTCAGCTCCAAATGGGTCGCAGGGTTGTCGATGGGAATGCGCGCGTTCTCCGCCAGCAGGACCATCAGAAATGCAACCGCCGCGAAGACCAGGCTGGGATCGATGAGGAATGGATGTGCGGTCGATGCCTCGACGACGCTTGGCAGGGCCGTGCTCCCAGACAGAAGAAATGCATTGAACAGGACCATCAGCAGGGCAGGTTCCGCGAGAAAGCCGATCATCATGTCGCGGCGCGCGCCCATCGAGCCGAACGCGGTGCCAATGTCCATCGCCGCGAGCGACAGGAAGACGCGGGCCGTAGCAAATAGACCGATGAGCGCAATCGCATCGGCCACGCGCGCGAAAGGCAAATCGGTTGCGACGGACGGAATAATCGCTGCCGCCAGCACCATTGTCCCAAACAAAATATAGGGAGTCATGCGAAACAGTGGAGAGGCGTCTGTGGCGAGCGCGACATCTTTATGGAACAGCTTGCGCAACATGCGGTACGGCTGCGTCAGTGGAGGTGCGGACCGATTCTGAAGCCACGCGCGGCATTGCGCGATCCATCCGGCAAACAGTGGTGCAATGGCGATGGCAAGCAACACTTCGCCGAACTGACGAACAATGGTGAGCGTGCTCATAGGACAAACACCAGCAATGCAATCAGCGTGAGAAAACTGTAGAGCAGATAGATGGACAGCCGTCCGCCTTGCAGAAGGCCGATCCAGTCCGCCAGGCGCTGCACACCGCGTGCAATCGGCAGATAGAGCACCCGCCAGAGGCGGTCCTCAATATGGACCTGGTAATGGGGAGCGGTGTCGGTAGGCGCGGGAAGTTTGCGTTCCATGCGAAAGAACGGCCCAAACATATGCCGGATCGGTTGGCCGAAGCCTTCCGCGGTGTCCTGCATCCGCGAGGTCTGCCACGGATAGCCACAGTCCCAGGAAGCGGTCCGCCGGATGCGTCCATGAGCGAGGACGCGCACCATCACAAAGGTAATGCCCACGACCCCGACAATTCCCGCCAGCAGTATCAGTCCGCTGTAGGAAGCCTGTTTTGATGCGATGGGAGCAATCCACCAGAAGGGAGAGCTAAGGTTCACGGTCTGACCCAGGAGCGTACCTGTGACTGCACCCGCAGCCCGGAGCGCAAGTTGTGGCATGACTCCAATCGCAATGCATCCGAGCGCCAGCCATGCCAGTCCGATGCGTTCCAGCCAGTCAGCATCGTGCGCATGGACCAGGGAAGGTTCTCGATGCTGACCGAGAAAAATTACGCCATAGAACTTCACCATCACGTAGGCAGCCAAAGCAACTGTCAGCGCCAATAGAGCTGCGCCCAGCGGAATCAGCATATTGAGAAAAGCGTGAGGGATCTGCGGAGTAAAAAGAAAAGACTGCAATAGCAGCCACTCGGAAACGAAGCCGTTGAGCGGCGGCAACCCGGCAATCGCAAGAGTGCCGATCAGTGCCAACGCAGCGACCCACGGCATGCGCCGGATCAATCCTCCAAGTTTGCCCAAACTGCGCTGGTTGGTTGCATGCAGCACGGAACCCGTGGCGAGAAAAAGCAGACTCTTGAAAAGTGCATGGTTGAGCGAATGAATCAAGGCAGCGGTGAGCGCCAGCGCCGCAAACAGGGGCAAGCCGCACGCCGCAAACAAAATTGCAAGGCCGATGCCAGTAAAAATAATGCCGATATTCTCAATCGACGAATAAGCCAGCAAGCGTTTCATGTCGGTCTGCACCGCGGCAAAGATTGCTCCGAAGAGGGCCGAGAACAGCCCGACACCGAGGACCAGCACTCCCCACCACCAGTAGCGAATGTGCAGCAGGTCGAAGGTGATGCGCAACATCCCATAGACCGCAGTCTTGAGCATCAACCCGCTCATCAATGCCGATACCGGAGAAGGCGCTGCAGGATGTGCTTCCGGTAGCCAAACGTGCAACGGAACTAAACCGGCCTTGGCTCCAAAACCGATCAGCGCAAGCAGGAAGGCTGCGCTGGCCCAGAACGGTGTCAGCGACGCACCCCGCATGGCATCGAAGGTGAACTGCCACCGTCCGCCCTGCAGCACGCCGAAGCTCAATAAGATGCAGAGCGCGCCGATATGCGCCATCAGGAGATACAGGAAACCGGCGCGACGGATTTCCGGTATCCGATGCTGCGACGTCACCAGGAAGTACGAACTCAGCGCCATCGTCTCCCAAACGACCATAAAGAAGTACGCATCGTCGGCGAGGATGACGAGAGCCATGCTGGCGAGAAATACGTGATATTGCAGGCAAAGTAATCCTGGCGCCGTGCCCTGTCCGGAGCGAAAATAACCGGCGGCAAAGGTTGAGATTCCCGCTCCAGCCAACCCCAGCAGCAATAGGAAGAACGCGGACAAAGTATCGAGGCGTGCATGGAAAGGCAGGTTGGGAAGTCCAAGAGGGAGGAGGAGAATCTGCGGGCTGTGGCCTGCGAGGAGAGCAATTGCTCCTAAGAAGGCGACACCGACCGCTGCCAGTGCCCCTAGAGGGAAGAGTACGTGTGCCACAAAACCCACACGGTGGGGTCGAATCAGACCCGCAGCCCCGAGGACCAGCCAGCCTAGCACAAGCATCAACACAAGAGAGAGGTCGTGTCTCGATAATGCGACCATGTACCGGGATGTCCACTCAGCAAGGCTCACAGGAGCACCCTTCTCAGACCAGTCTGTTGCAGCCGTCGCTCTGTATATACGAATATATGCATGTTAAATGCGCACGAATTATTTTGTGCTGTTAACGAATCCTTTTAGAGATGGCTGAGCATGTTGCGAACGCCAACAAGCTGTTTATTGAAGATTTTCTTGGTTATGTCCAGCAAGCGGAGAATCTCCGGATCGCTGGCCGAATAGAGAACATTCAGCTTTGAGATCAACGACCCGTTGGAATGGTGCTGTCGTCCATCTCGTCCAGCAGTCCCAACGCCTCTTTCAAATGCTTTTGAAAGTAACGGCGCATCAGAGCAAGGACCTTGTTGATGATCGGGTCGCGGACCGAATAGAAGACCTGGTTTCCGGCCTTGCGGTTCACCACCAGTTGTTTCGAGCGAAGCACGGCCAGGTGCTGAGAGATATTTGCCTGCTCCATTCCGAGCTTTTCCATCAGGTCGCCGGCGGAAAGTTCCCCGTCTTCGAGGAGTTCAATGATTGCGATGCGAGTCGGGTGGGCGAGCGCCTGAAAGATATCGGCTTTGAAGCGGCGTAGAGAGTCAGGCATGATGCGCTCCGGTCAATTGGAATATTCGATCCTTCGCATATAGTATGTCATACTGTTCGGGTGATGAGGAGGGTTTTGTGCTGGAGAGATTCTCCAGAATCGAAACGGGTAAAGCTTAGATCGGTGAATCGTTTCGCGACACTCTTGCACAAAATACCTGCCGCCATCCGTCTTTCTACGGTATCTGCCCCAACGCGTGGATACGGGACTGAAAGCAAAACCAAGAGCCAATGAAAGGGCCACTCAGAAAGGGTCACAAACAATGCTTATGGTAAAGAAAAGGTTCCGGCTGGCAAGCCTGAGCCAGGAAAGGGAAGCTTAGCGTAATGATTTCGGGCATGGGAGCGGTAGCCACAACGCTTATCGCCGGAGTCGAGGCGGTTCGCGAAGGACTGGCCAAGCCCATTGGATCACTTTCGCAAATGGGAACGATACGACTCAAAACGACTCGGAAAGCGAACGGAGGGGGCGCGCTCCGTTGATTGAAGATTTTGTTCCTCCTCCTGGAGGGCATCCACCCTGAAGAACAACTGGGTGTTCGAGGACTTCCCCAACTTCGTCCTGGCCTCCTGAAACCAGGCCAAAACCTAACAATGAGTAGACAACTATTCATGGGAGCGCCACCATGCTCATAACGGTTGCAATCCCTGCGGTGCGCAGCCTTCCCAGAAGCGACTGCCCAAAAGGTTTGTGATATCTCATGTTTCTATTTCCGCTGGCTATGCTTGGATGGCAAATTCAGCCTTGGGACGCTCCAGCCTGTGCTGCGCGTGATAGTACAGAACCGGAACCGCAATCCGTGAGAGCAAAGTAGACGCAACCTCCCCAGCCATTAAGGAAATCGCCAGCCCCTGAAAGATAGGGTCGAAGAGAATCACAGACGAACCGATCACCACCGCCGCGGCCGTCAACAGCATGGGCCGAAAGCGAATTGCACCCGCATCGATGACTGCCTCTGCGAGAGGAATGCCCTGCCGGCGGCGCACCTCTACGAAATCAACCAGGATGATCGAATTGCGGACGATGATTCCGGCACCCGCTATGAATCCGATCATCGATGTGGCGGTGAAGAACGCTCCCATCAGAGCGTGAGCGGGCAAAATCCCGACCAGTGTCAGCGGAATCGGCGCCATGATGACCAGTGGAGTAGTGAATGATTGGAACCACCCAACCACCAGGACGTAAATGAGTACAAGCACAGCAGCAAAGGCAATTCCGAGGTCGCGAAAAACTTCATACGTGATGTGCCATTCTCCAGTCCACTTCAACGAATAATGTTCTGTGCTTTGAGGTATCTTCGCCGTATATTGCGTAATGTGGTAGCCATCGGGAGCCTTCATCTTCTCGATGATCGGTTTCATCTTCAGGATGGCGTAGACCGGGCTTTCTTCCGCACCAGCAACGTCGGCCAGGATGTAGACGACCGGGCGCAGATTTTTTCTATAGATGGGTTGACCGATAATGCCTTGGTGAAGCGAAGCGAGTTCGCTGAGCGATACTTGCGCTCCTGCCGGTGTGGGTAGCCGAAAATTATCGATGGCCTGCTGGCTCGATCGGTCCTGACGCCTGAGTCGCAGCCGGATTGGGATGTCTTCCCTGGAGCGGTTATCGTGCAGCAAGCCAACGTCCTTCCCCTGCACTCCGATTTGAACTTCCGAAGCAATCTGGGCTGGCGACAAACCGGCAATCGCGGCTTTCTGAGGATCAATATCGTAGTTGAGTTGATCTTCCGGTGCTGCGACGAACCAGGTTACGTCTACAACTCCTGGCGTTTGCAGGAATACCTGCTTTACCTGGCGCGCCAGATCGATTTGCTTGGAATAGTCCGGCCCGTAAATTTCGGCGACGAGAGTCTGCTGGACAGGAGGTCCGGCAGGGACTTCGGCAATCTGCACCGTCCCTCCGGCCTCGTCGGCAATACGTTTCAGGTCAGGGCGCAGACGTCCTGCGACGACATGACTTTGCGCTGAACGATCATGGCGCGACACCAGGTTGACCTGGATGTCCGCCTCTTCCGGCCCATGCCGCAGGAAGTAGTGGCGCACCAATCCGTTGAAGTTATACGGCGCCGCGGTCCCGGCATAGACCTGATAATTGGTGACCTCCGGTTCCTGCGCGATGCGCCGTCCCATCTGCTGCGCAACTTCTGCGGTGCGCTCCAGAGGAGTGCCCTTCGGCATGTCGAGGATGACCTGGAACTCACTTTTGTTGTCAAAGGGCAGCATCTTCACCTTCACCCATTTGAGCGGGATGAATAGAATCGACCCCAGCAGCAAGAGGACTACGACGGCAAAGAACAAGATGCTGTTTCTGCGTCGACCGATCAGAGTGGACATGCCCTTGCGATAGAACTGCGTGAGTCGGCCTTCCTGGTGCTCCGCGTAGTTCTCGTTCGCGCGGCCCTTGAGCAAAATCATTGCTGCCCATGGCGAAACCGCGAAGGCAACAAACAGGGAGAACATCATCGCGGAAGACGCCCCAACGGGAATGGGGCGCATGTACGGGCCCATCAGGCCACTGACAAACGCCATGGGAAGAATTGCCGCAATCACAGCAAAGGTCGCAAGAATGGTTGGATTGCCAACCTCCTGCACCGCGTCGAGCGCGACCTCCGTAAAGTCTCTGCCCTTACTTTCCGGCAGGCGAAAGTGGCGGACGATGTTCTCGACCACAACGATGGCATCGTCAACGAGAATGCCGATCGAGAAAATGAGCGCGAATAGCGTGATGCGATTGATTGTGTAGCCGTACAGGTAAAACAGGAAAAGAGTGAGGGACAGCGTCACTGGAATCGCAATGAGGACTATTCCCGACTCGCGCCAGCCAAGCGTCAGGGCGATCAGCAAGGTGACTGAGATGGTTGCGATGAAAAGGTGTTCGAGCAACTCGTTCGACTTTTCATTCGCGGTCTGTCCATAGTTCCGTGTGATCACGACGTTCAGGTCCGGCGGTATCAGGGACCCGTGCATTTCCTTCAGACGGTTTTGGATGTTCTCGGCAATTACGGTAGCATTGGTGCCACTGCGTTTTGCCACGGTGATGGTGACCGCTGGCAGTTCCACGGAAGGATTCTGGACCGCTTTCCCGGGAGCGTAGAGGACATAATCGTCGGGGTCCGATGGCCCTTCTGAAACGGAGGCCACATCGCGCAGGAATACCGGGTGGTCGCCTTGAGCACTGACTACGATGTTGCTCACATCCTTTACAGAACTGAGATAGCTTCCGACCTGAAGCGCCTTCTCGCCGCTGGTTGCGGCAAATTCGACTGGCGTGTTCCTTTCATTGGAGGCCTGAAGCTGTTGGGCGAGCGATGAAGCCGAAAGATGATAACTGGCCAACTTTGCAGAGTTGAACAGAACATTGACCCGACGAGGCTGACCCCCAATGATCGAGGTCTCCGACACATCGTTGACGCGCTTGATCTGCGCCTCGATTTCATCCGCAAGCATCCGCAACTGCGTGCTGTTGTAATTTGGACCGGAAAGCGTGAGCGTCAGGATCGGAACATCATTGATGGAGCGCACCTTGATGATCGGCGCACTCGCTCCCGGCGGCATCTTGTCCAGATTTCCATTGAGTTCCTTATACGTCTGGACAACCGCATGGTCCTCTTTTTGTCCAACATAGAAGCGTGCCGTGATCATGCTCATGCCGGGCTGGCTGGTGGAGTAAACATACTCGATGCCTGGAATGTCGCGGATCAGCCGTTCCACCGGAGCGCTTACGCGGTCCTCGACTTCTTTGGCGGAAGCGCCCGGCATCGGAACGAAGATATCGATCATCGGCACGATGATCTGCGGATCTTCTTCACGCGGAATCTTCCACAGGCTGGTGGCCCCAAGAGCGAACGCTGCGATGATGAAGAGCGGCGTCAGCTTCGAGTGGATGAAAGTGCGAGCAATGGTCCCCGCAATGCCTGGCTTGCTCATGGTTGCGGCTCGATCCTGTGGCCGATGAAGGAGTCGTTTGGTTGCGCGACTATTCTATCGCCAGGGTTGACCCCGCTAATCACCTCGACTGTATCGCCCTGCTCCTGTCCGAGCGTGACATAGCGAACCTGGGCCACCGAGCTGCTGTCAAGCGCGAGCACAGAATCAAGCTGTCCACTGTGTCGAATCGCGGTTTTCGGAATGGTAATGGAAGGTCGCACTCCGATTGGAACCAGGACGTTCGCCGTCATCCCGGAATAGAGTTCGTGGGAAACGGGCAGGCCAATTTTGACTGTGAAGGTGTGAGCGGCTGGGTCCCCGCTCGGTACGATTTCTCGGACCTTGCCCACGATGGGCGTCTGTGCGCCATTGACCTCGACTTGCACCTGCTCGCCTGCATGAATCTTGAGCAAAGCAGATTCGTTCACTTGTATATCTGCTTCGTGGTCCGTGGCATCTTCAATCTGCAGGAGTGGGACACCGGGCGAAGCCATTGCGCCCGCATCGACATGCTTTCTTGTCACAATCCCGCTGAAAGGGGCGCGTATAACGGTATACGCGCTGGTCGCCTGGGACTGACGGGTGGCTGCCTCCGCCGCCGCTGACTGCGCAGACGCTGCCTGCACCTGTGCGTTGGCTGAATCGAGCTGGGCCTTGATCTGATCGAATTCGTGTGGCGTGATGGAATGCCTCTGGTTCAGAATGGCGTAGCGCGCGTAGGTCTCTGCGGCCAGGTCCTTCTGCGCTTCTGCCGCGTCCTCCTGCTTCTTCGCTGCGAGCAACTGCGCCTGCGCCTGCTCGACTGCCGCTTGCAATGGGGCAGAGGAAAGCCGCACGAGGACTTCTCCCTTGCGTACTGAATCACCCTCGCGGGCCTCAACCGCAGCTACTGGAGCGAGCACCTGCGAGGAGATGTCCGCCACCTGCCGCGCCACTATCACTCCGGTCAGGTTGACCATGCTCCGCGATGTAGTAGTGGAAGCTTCCAGTACCTTGGCGCGGACAGTAGATGCTTGGTCCGGTTGAAGATGCGGATTATGAGTGCAGCCCGCGCATGCCAGCAGAAGCGCGGGAGCGCCAAACAAAAGTTTCTTCACGGATGTACCCCCGGCCGTGTGACATTTATGTCTCCGGTTGCCAGCCGGAGTTGCGCATCCGCAATCCACCATTGATACAGCGATTGCGCGCGTGTGAGTTCCATATATCGAAGCTGCTCCTGTTCACGCAGGACCTCAGTAATAGTTACGAGTCCCGCGTTATAGCGGTCCAGCGAAGTCCGAAGCGTCTCCTGCGTTTTTCTCAGCATCTCGTCGGAAATCTCGTATTGCCGTTCCGTTGTTTGCCGGCTATAGTACGCCTGCTTGACATCGAGTCCTGTCTGGATGACCGCCTGCTTGTAAGCGGCCTCGGCCATCTCGCGCTGGGCGTTGGCTTTGGAAACCTGGGACTTTCGTTCGCCACCATCGAAGAGTTGGATTTCCGCTTTGGCTCCTACGGTCCAGTTGGTATTGCCCCCGCCGGTCAAGTGTGGGTTGTCGGCTTCGACATTCCCGAACGTGCTGATTTGTGGGCCATAAGCTTCATGGCTGGCTCTCACCGATTTTTCAGCCGCCGCAATTTCATTTTGCGCCGCCTGCAGGTCCGGACGCGCACGAAGCGCACGAGATTGTAGCTCGTCAACAGAGGCCGAGAGAGGCTCCGGTACTCCGGCTGGAGCAACGAGGGTGAATCGCTTCGACGGATCACCCAGAACTCCCGCCAATTGGGCATAGGCAAGTTGCGCATTTGAGTCTGCCTCAGCAGCCTCTTGCTGCCGCTGAGAGAGTTCAACATCCGCCTGCATCCCATCGGCGGGCAGCGCCATTCCCGCATCGACCCGGTCATGCGCCTGCTTTGCAAAGCTCTTGGCGCGCGCGACTGCGGCGACCGTAGTGATCTTTTCCTGGTCTGCGAGGAGTGCGCGATAGTATGCGCGGATGATGTTGAACGATATTTTCTGCACTGTAAAAACTGCTTGTTCTTCAGCCGCTGCCGTTCCACTTCGCGCAGCTCGAATTCGGTCCAGCGAGTGGCCCGAATCGAACATCATCCACGTCGCCCCCGCCGTACTCGTAAAATCCGCAGTGGGCGAAGGATAGTTCAGGTTGTTCAGCGATAAATCGGCAGCCGTGAAGCGTCCCTGTCGAAGACGCGCTCCAAATGCGAAGACTGGATCGGTAGAGTCGATGAAAGTCTCCGATGCGCCAATTTTCGGTAGCAGCGCAGAACGCGCGGACTGAACACCCGCATTCGCTTCCCGCTGCCTCGCCTTGGCAACGTCGACTTGCGGATTGGCCGCTACGGCCATAGCAATCGCATCGGCCAAGGGAAGTACCGCAGGGGCAGCGCCCTGTCCGAACAGTGGAAGCACTCCAGCCACGACGAAAAAAAATGCGCAGGTTCTTTTCAGTATTCTCACGAGATTCACAGTTGGTGCACAGAGGTGAGGAGTTATTTTGTGACGACGCGCCGTTTACAGCTAGTAATCGCTTTTCGCGATTTAGCTGTTTGCTTGCTTCGCCCCGAAGAGGTTGGTATCGCATTCAACTCGTCGAATTCTTCCCTGGCTTTTTCAGCCGTGCTTCGACAGACGAGCGCACAAAGCTTGAAAACCATTGGGTCTGCAATGCTGTAGTGGATTGAGGTACCTTTCCGACGCCGGCCCAGAAGGCCAGAGTCGTGCAGCATCTGAAGATGTTTAGAGACGTTTGGCTGGTTGCCATCGAGCGCCATGACCAGCTCGCCC